>CAXRGW010000014.1:0-22304 GCA_964230255.1 Alteromonas sp. | reverse complement strand
TAGGCTCACCCAGCCTATCGAAAAAACTGTTAACCCGAGTTTTTTCGGTGTATTTTGTATTAACGTTAATTGTGACTGTCACGCAGATTATTGCGGAATACGCCAGTACCAAGCAACAAATTGAAAGTGAACTACAAACCTTACAAAATACCTTTAGTATCAGCCTGACCCGCGCTATCTGGGAACTTAACACCCCTCAAGCAATATCTATCGCCCAAGGTCTAATGGAATTACCCATCGTCGAAGGTGTCCAAATTCGCGACGAAGCAGGTACTTACGTGGTGGATTTGGGCTCCACAGCACCGCAAGTTGCAGCCGCAGTGGGACTTGAAGGGTTTAGAAACCACTCAGGCGGTTTGTTTGGTTACAGCTTCCCCTTGGTTTTTGAGTTTTCCGGACGACAATCACAAGTCGGCGACGTGACCCTTTATTCGAGTTTTGAGATCATTTTTGGTCGTATTGAAGTTGGGATTTTCTTCTTGGTCGGCAATGCATTTGTGAAAACTGCATTTTTAATCTTTTTATTTATGACAGCGTTTAGAAAGATGTTATCTGCCCCGCTTGGGTCTTTGATCGAACAAATGCAGAATTTCGATCCCAACAACTTACACGACAGTATGATTGAATTGCAGCTAGACGATAACAATGAACTGAAATCATTACAGTTATCTTACAACCAAGTAATCGATGATTTAATTGTCTCCCAAGAACGTCTTGGCCAGGCGCAAAGTGACCTGACAAAAGCCAATCGCAAACTCGATGACCAAAACCTGCTGCTCGAACAAGAAGTCGCGAAAAAGACTGCAGCAATGAGCCAAATCATGCTTGATCTTGAAGCTCAAAAGGATGAACTGCTGGGCAAGCAATTGTCATTGCGTCAAGAGATCGATAATCGCCAATACGTTGAGCAACAGTTACGCAAACGCAACGATGAATTGGCTGGTTCAATGGAAACGCTACAAGCCGCACAGAATCAGTTAATTGAATCCGAACGGATGGCCTCACTCGGTGGTTTAGTGGCCGGTATTGCGCATGACGTAAATACGCCATTGGGCGTTGGTGTGACCGCGGCAAGCTTCCTCCAAGAGCGAATTAAGACGCTCGAAGACGCTTTTGAAGACAAGTCAATCACGCAATCCCAGATGAGTAACTTCATTAATGAAGCAACTCAAACTTCACAATTATTGATGAACAATCTAAACCGCGCATCTGAACTCATCGCCAGTTTCAAGCAGGTGGCTGTAGACCAAACCAGTGAAGCTGAGCGCACCATCAATCTGGCGCGCTATCTCAATGAAATAATCCAATCGTTGAAGCCGAGCTTCAAACACGCTCATCATGAAATTAACGTTGATTGCGACGCTAAGTTAGACGTACTTTGTGCGCCTGGGGCCATTGCTCAAATCGTTACCAATTTGGTTATGAATTCGGTTATGCACGGCTTCGAACACAAGGTAAACGGTAAGATTAATATCAACGTAAAAACCGATAAAGACATGATTGAAATGGTTTATACCGATGATGGCGTTGGACTATTACCAGTGCACTTAGAAAGTTTATTCGATGCATTTTTCACCACTAAACGCGCGAAAGGCGGCAGTGGCCTTGGCACTCACATCGTGTACAACTTAGTCACCCAAACATTGAACGGCCAAATCCAAGCAGATTCTAAGCCAGGCGAAGGTTTGCGCTATATCATTCGCTTCCCACAAAGATAGCACCACACAGTTAAATTTTTTCGCGGTTTTGTGCACCTAATGCAGGGTAAACATGGTACGCTTCGCGCCCATTAAAAATTCTGTATTGTTGTTCTATGTGGTTTAAAAATCTTAAAGTCTATGCCCTCACTTCTCCTCTTAGTCTTGATCCAGAAGATCTAGAATCTTCATTAGCTGAATACGCTTTTCGTCCATGCGGCTCTCAAGAAACGGCAACGATGGGATTTGACGCACCTTTTGCGGGTGCCGGTATGCGCGGCGCTGTAGCCTTAAGCCATGCGGTCAATGGCAATTATTGGTTCTGTTTGAAGAAGCAAGAGCGGTTACTTCCCGCCGCCGTTGTCAATGCAGAACTCGCTGAGAAAGTTGCAGAGATTGAAACTCAAACAGGCAGCCCGGTAGGTAAAAAGGCCCAGAGTGAACTGCGCCAAGAAATTCAAACTCGCTTGTTGCCTCAGGCTTTTACCAAGAACAGTTATTTACATGGCTTTATCTCAACCAAACAGGACCTAGTAATCGTCAACGCCAGTGCTGATGGTCAAGCCGAAGCATTTCTAGCTCACGTGCGAAAAGCACTGGGATCACTACCTGCGGTGCCGCTGTTCAAAGGCAGTTTACAAGGTGAGATGACTGATTGGGTAAACAATCAACCACCCGCTAATTTCGAATTGCAGGAAGAAGCTGAATTGAAATCCATCAACGAAGATGCTGCGATCATTCGCTGTAAAAACCAAGATTTGTCGAGCGACGAGATAAAGCACCACATCGATGCAGGTAAATTAGTACAAAAATTGGCGGTGGAATGGGACGAGCGGATCAACTGCGTACTCCAAGAAGACGGTTCCATCAAGCGCGTTAAGTTTACCGATATGGTGAAGGAACAAAACGCAGATATTCCAAAGGACGAGATTGCGGCAAAATTAGACGCAGACTTTGCCTTGATGTCAGGCGAAGTACTGGCGCTTATCGACGGGTTAAAAGACGTGTTTAACGTAGAGTTAGATTCATAAAAAAGGCGACTAATGTCGCCTTTTGCAATTAAGCAAAGATTAACTTAGCGCTTTCGCACATCTCTTTAAACTCATCGCTAGCAAGCTCATTCAAATCTGTAAGGGCACCGCGTTGCACAGCCAGATTTAATACTGCATCTTTTTGGCTATCCATTTGCCCGCTCAACACTGCTCCAACTCTTACAAAATCGAGATAACTCAATTGCTCCGGAATAACACTTAAATCTCGCAAGCTTGCAGAAACGACTGTGAATTCTTCTGAAAACCCCCAAGCTTTCATGATATTCGCACCGATTTTGCCCGACATTTTGTCGATTGCATCTTCTAAGAAAGTCGGATTGGCGAACACCTCGGAGTGGCGTTCAGCTTCCGTAAGAATAGGCAAAACTCCAATTTTAGCGACTAGACCTGCAAGTGTTAAAGAATCTAGAGCCAAATCGCGCTTCTTAGTGCGTTTAATGTAGATTTGCAGCACTGCCATTGAGTTGGCAACAACTTCTACCGTCTTTTCCCATTCTCGCTTCATATAATTGGCGACTAAGTCATTTTTTGAAACGAATAGCTGTTCCATCGCCAGCGCTGTGGAGATATTTTTAATCTGTCGCAAACCAATACGAGTTACTGCCTGACCGACCGAACTTACTTTTACAGCACGACCGAGATAAGCACTGTTGGAAATTTTGATAGTACGCGCACTTAGCGATGGATCTTGGGCAATGACATCGGCCATATCATTGAGATTGATATCTGGATGGTCAGCAGCCTTACGCACTTTTAAAGCGATTGCGGGGAGAGTCGGTAGTACGAGAGTATCGTTGTTGATCTTTTCCGTTAAGATAGTGAGAAGTGCGTTCTGAGTTGACATTTTTTGGCCTTGTAATAACGCGATAATACGAATCCTATGTGTTGCAGAGTATAGACTATCTGATTATTGTAAACAGTCAATTGCGGCAAGGCGGACAAATTGTGACCTCAATCAAACCATTCAAAAGAATCTTAACCGTTTACAATGATAAATGATTCTAGTCCCTGACTACATCGCGGGTGGATGTAGACATGTATATTAGTATCTAGCAACGAGTTTTCAGAAACTTGTGAATTCATCCGTTCGTTTACATGCAAGAAATAAGTATCACTCATGGCGAAATCAAGGCGCCCAAGCGTGAACAATTGCAATGCTGCATCAATAGTTTCAAGAAAAGTGACATCCATATTCGCATCGCTAAACTGGTTAACCCACGAAGAAGTGATTGGCGATCGCAAAAAGCAAATGAGTAGAAAATACGGGTCAGCATAACGCATTACAAGGTCATAGTAGCTCGCAGCTCGATCAATGCTGAGCATTTCATACATCGCTCGATTCATCTGAAAACGTTGCTGAGAACAGCTTATTACACTGTCGCGAGGCTTTCTGAGGACGAAAATAATTTTTGCTATCCCGCGCTAATGCGTTTTGGCACAACGCTGTTGCTTCATCCAAGCGATGAGTCTGTTCGAACACATCGGCTTAACTGGTTTGCGCAGGCAAAAACTGAGGTACTGTAAGAATCACTTTGCGCAAGTGGCTTTCAGCCGCTTCGAATTGATATTCGATTTTATGCAGATTGCCAAGATTGAAGGCAGCGTGAACGTAATTGGGGTCAACCGCTACCGCTTGCTCGAAATACTCCAGCGCAGATTGTACGTTGCCAGTATTCTATGCAGCCCAGCCGGAAACGTTTAATAAGTGGACGTGGTTAGGGTTGGCGCTAAGACCCTTGCGATAATACTCTAGTGCATCACTAATACAGAGCTTGTTGAGCACAAACATTGCCCAATATTTGCAAGCTATTTGGTTCATTTGGATACTGAGAAAGTACCTGGTTAGCAAGCGCGGTAGCATGTTTAAAATCACCATTTCGCAATGCATAAACGGCTTGCCCTAAAATCGATCGTATATCCAAAGAATGTCCTAAATCTCGACTGCGCAGTGGTTGAGCATTAAGTGTGCGTAGGATACCGGAACAATGCGACATTTTGCAAAACCGTCTATTTACGATTAAACATCACGCTCATGTCGTTTTCTTGACTTGGCAATTCACTAGGCTAGTTTTATGCTACTACAACGATATAGTGAACCCTGTTATCAAAGGCTGTAAGGATCTCATTCATGCTCCGCGTAACACAATTTAGTCATCTGCTCACAGCCGCACTAATTGGAGTGGCATTGCTAGTACCTGTGTCGGCACAAAGTATCACCGTAGGTTTCATTGAACGCCCACCGAGTATTTTTCAAACCGCCGGTGGTGATATACGTGGAAATTGGGGCCGAAAACTTGAAGTAGTATTAATTGATGCAGGGATCTACGCTGAGTTTTCAGCGACTTTACCCGAGAACATTGATTCTTACGTAGAGAATGCCGAGCTCGACGCGCTTATCATTACCAATGCTCTGTTAGAGAAAGGTCAACCTGACTACATTTTCGCAGATGAGCCACTATTTTACTTGACGTTTTACGCCTATCACTTGACTCAAACACCGTCGCTAAATTCATTTAATGATTTAACCAATGCATCAGTAGTTGTCCCTATTTCGCCAGAAAAAATTGAAGGTCCTCTACACACATTGATCAACACGCCAGTTAATAATATTGAAGTTATCGCGATTGAAACTCAGTTTGAACAACTAATTCGCTATGTGCGAGAAGGGAAAGCTGATTACGGCATTAGCTACTTCAACCCAGACAACGTCGCTATGCTGTTTTCACAGCGGACTAATCGTCGCAGCATTGTGGCCAGCGAGTTGTTTCGAATGCCGTTGTATTTTGTGTTGCGCACCCGCGTGGAAAACGCGGATGCAATCATGCAACGAGTAAACGCCAGTATGGCCAAAAACCAATAATACTGCTCAGCTACTCTAAGATTTTTGGTATGTCGGTATAAGGTGGCCAACCTAACGGCTTGCCGCCAAGCACGTGAACGTGAATGTGGTAGACCGTTTGACCACCAAATTCATTGCAGTTCATTACCGTGCGAAACCCTTCATCTGCAATGCCCCTCTGGGCCGCAATTTGCGCGGCAACCCAATACAAATGGCCAACGACTTCGCGGTCCTCTTTTGTTATGTCATTTGCGGTAGCAATTCGGCGTTTGGGGATCACCAGAAAGTGTACCGGTGCTTGTGGGTTGATGTCGCTAAACGCCAACGCCAGCTCATCTTCGTAAAGAATATCTGCAGGGATACTGCGGTCGATGATTTTATCGAAAATAGTTTCACTCATTTAAGTTACTCCGCCCAAAATAGCGCTTAGCTAGGCAAATACGAACCATAGAAGGATCGCTCCGAGGATCAAACGATAGATAACAAATGGCAACATACCGATGCGCGAGATCCAATTCAAGAACAAATAAATACACAAGTAAGCACTCACAAAAGAAAATGCTGCACCGTATAACAACGCCGTCCAATCAACAGCATCAGCCTCTTGCAGCAAATCCAACGTCGACAGTAATCCCGCGCCCAGGATCGCCGGTATTGATAGCAAAAATGAAAAGCGCGCTGCACTTTCACGGTCAAAGCCAAGCATTAAACTAGCGGTCATCGTAATGCCTGAGCGCGATGTGCCAGGTATTAATGCCAAAATTTGCGCAATGCCGATAATAACCGCTTGACCAATGCGCATTTGTGTCATTTTTTTTGTCAATTTAGCGGTCGCGTCGGCGTACCAAAGCAATAAGCCGAAACCGATAGTCGTGACTGCCATCACCAAGGCCGTACGGGCGTTTAATTCGATCCAGTCTTTTAACAAAAAGCCAATCAATATTATTGGCAAAGTACCAACAATGACCCACCACGCTAATCGACTATTCTCTGTCTGTTGCTTAGTAAACCCAAAGCGAAAAAAGTCTATGGTCATATCGCTGATTTCACGGCGTAAGTAAATCAAGACTGCGAGTAAACTGCCTACATGCACGGCTACGTCAAATGCTAGCCCTTGGCTTCGCCAACCGAGCAGTTCAGCGGGTAATAGTAAATGCGCTGAACTTGAGATAGGCAAAAATTCAGTAATACCCTGAATGATTGCAAGAATAATGATTTCATAGATTGTCATTGAGTGATTTAACTCCAATCAAATTCAATAGGCCAAAGATTCTGCTTAGTCTTGTCATAAGACTGCCACAAGTCGAAGTAGGTCTGTGCCGTTGTAGCATGCACATGATTAGGTACTAGCTCTGCCAGCGGTTGCAATACAAAGGCATTGTAGGTAATTTCATCGCGCGGCAACACGACTGGGTCGTTAGTTACCTGTTGATCGTAGGTCAATAAATCGAGATCAAGTGTACGCGGCGCAAACTTTTTCTCGGTCGAAATTCGCCCATTGTCGCGCTCAATGCGTTTTAACGTTTGGCATACTTGAGCTATCGACATTTCCGTGTATGCACTAGCGACTAAATTGTAAAACGCTGTGCCAGTGAAACCAACGGCTTCACTCTCATACACTGATGATAGTTGGACATCGCAAAAGTGCTGCCGCAGTGCATCTACACCTGCACGTGTATGAATCTCACGGTCAATATTTGACCCTAAACTAATTAAAATATGGTGACACTTTGGGCTCATTGGCGCGTCCGTGCCAATCGCACTGCGACTCGGCGAGCATTCGGCAATATGTCGGGTTTTTCAACCGTAACATCTAAGTCGGTAATGGCCTTATGTAACATCAGGGTATCGCAAATTGCGCTGGCAAAGGCCTCAAGTAATTCAAATTCGCTCTGTTTAGCAAGTTCGACCAGCTCTTCGCTGAGTTTAGCGTAATCTAAAGTATCGTTGACGTCATCGGTACGGCATGCCGCGGATAAGTCAGCACTGATTACAATATCGACTATTAACGTTTGCGGTTGCGTACGTTCCCAGTCGTAAACACCAATTATGGTAGGTAGTTGCAACCCTTGAATAATTATTTGTTCCATTGGCTCACATTAGTCTCAGACAAAGTGCATAGGATTAACCCAAATCTCATCGGCTTTGCTAAACCCGAGTATTTCTTGGTAATGTGGCGACAGTTTACCGTGAACCACGCGATGATGACATGGCTGCGCTGATAATTTTAATGTTTTTCACAGCTTACTTATTTGGCTCGCTTTCTAGCGCAGTGCTGGTTTGTCGTATTTTTAGTTTACCTGACCCACGCCACACTGGCTCTGGAAATCCAGGCGCAACAAACGTTTACCGGATTGGCGGTAAGGTGCCTGCAGTATTAGTGCTTGTGATCGATATTCTCAAAGGTACGATACCCACCTATCTAGCCTATTGGTTTGGTATTGAACCAATCTATTTAGGACTAATTGCCATTGGTGCTTGCTTGGGACATATCTTCCCGCTGTTTTTTGGATTTCAAGGTGGCAAGGCAGTAGCAACGGCATTCGGCGCCATGCTACCGATCGGTTTAGAGTTGGCAGGCCTATTAATAATTACTTGGGTAATTGTTGTATTAACCAGTGGATATTCATCACTTGGCGCAATAATCGCGGTTTGCCTTGCGCCATTATTTACCTATTTAATAAAGCCAATTTATACTCTGCCGGTAGCCATGCTCACTTTACTGATTGTTTTCCGCCACCACGAAAACATTGTGCGCTTGTGGCACCGGGAAGAAAGTAAAGTTTGGCAAAAAGGCAAGGCCCGCGAGTAACTACTCAGATGCAAATGAAGTAAGGCTGTCCATTGGCCACCGAGGCATTGCCCGACAATCGATGGGTGTTGTTTGACCTGCAATAAGACGCTGAGCACCTGCATAAGCGATCATCGCACCATTATCAGTACAAAATGCCAAATTCGGATAAAACACCTGACCGCCGAGGTTTGTCATCAACGTTTGCATCTGTTCGCGCAAATGAATATTTGCACTTACGCCACCGGCAATGACTAAACGCTTACCACCCGTGTGCTTGAGCGCGCGTTTGCACTTAATAATTAAAGTGTCCACGACAGCCTCTTGAAACGCATAGGCAATGTTTGCCCGTGTTTGCAGGTTATCATCTGCGGCTCTAATAGTATTGGCAGCAAATGTTTTAAGGCCACTAAAGCTAAAGTCCATACCAGGTCGATCAGTCATGGGCCGCGGAAATTGATAGTGGCCGGCCTCTCCGCTCTCGGCAAGTTTCGCTAGCAAAGGGCCTCCAGGATAATCAAGGCCAAGCAATTTTGCTGTTTTATCAAACGCCTCTCCCGCCGCATCGTCAATTGATTCTCCCAGTACTTCGTATTCACCTATTGCTTTGACGTTCACCAACATACTGTGTCCGCCGGAAACCAATAACGCGACAAAGGGAAATTCGGGTTGCTCTGGTTCCAGCATGGGTGCGAGTAGATGTCCTTCCATGTGATGCACGCCAAGCATTGGCACATCCCAAGCTAGTGACAGACTCTTTGCCACCGATAAACCAACTAACAAAGCGCCAACTAATCCAGGACCACGCGTAACAGCTATACCATCAATGTCAGGGGCCTTAAGGCGGGCATTTTTTAATGCTTCGTCAATTAAAGGTAAGATCTTGCGAACGTGATCGCGTGATGCAAGCTCGGGAACAACGCCACCATAGTCAGCGTGAAGCTTGATTTGACTATACAAACAATGCGCCAGTAATCCCGCATCTGTATCGTATATTGCAATGCCTGTTTCATCGCATGAGGTTTCAATACCTAAGACCCGCATATTTGTTTGCAATTACCCTGTGGTGAAAAATACCGGCGTAGTTTAGCGGTTTGCGTATTTTTAGCAATTACGACTTTACTTCTCCGCCAGATATGATTAGAATTCCGCACCATTTTTAACCCGGGTCAAGAGTTTTCCTCAGTGAAATACCCGGTAATACCGTTTAATTTTTGAGGTGAATTTTTAGATGCCTATCGTTAAAGTAAGAGAAAACGAGCCGTTTGACGTTGCTCTACGTCGTTTCAAACGTTCTTGTGAAAAAGCCGGTGTACTTTCTGAAGTACGTCGTCGTGAGTTTTTTGAAAAGCCTACTTGGGAGCGTAAGCGTAAGAAAGCTGCTGCTAAGAAGCGTCACATGAAAAAACTTGCTCGTGAAAACGCGCGTCGCGTAAAACTCTACTAAGATAGAAAGTTTTCGAAAAAAACGCGCCGTATAGGCGCGTTTTTGTTTGTGCAACAAAAAAGCAAAACTGTGTAACTGAGAAAAAGGAATAGCCAATGTCACTCACTGATACGTTGAAAGAAGCCCAAAAAGATGCGATGCGCGCTAAAGATAAATTGCGCCTAGGTACCATTCGTATGGCACTTGCCGCGGTCAAGCAACGCGAGATCGATGAGCGCGTAACATTGGATGATACGCAGGTATTGGCAGTACTTACCAAAATGGTTAAGCAGCGGAAAGATGCTGCCCAACAGTTTGATGATGCCAATCGCGCCGACTTGGCCGATAACGAACGTGCTGAGATCGTAATCCTTGAGACATTCTTGCCGCAGCCATTGAGCGCTGAGGAATTGTTAGCACTCATTGATGAAGCTATGACTGCAACGGGTGCGGCTACCATGCAAGACATGGGAAAAGTCATGGGCTTCTTGAAGCCTAAGGTGCAAGGTCGCGCAGACATGGGCGCATTAAGCGGTCAGATCAAGGCCAAATTAGGCTAACTAACGCCGCGCAAAAAATACTGCTAAGCACACCTTTGCAGCTTGGCAGTATTATCTTCCCTTGTTACAGTGACGCTGTTGTTACTGAGGATATTCGAATAACTGATGGCCGGCTTGATACCTAAAGATTTTATTGAGGACATGATCGCGCGAACTGATATCGTTGATATTATTGATTCGCGGGTAAAGCTTAAAAAAGCGGGTAAAAACTACCAAGCGTGTTGCCCATTTCACAACGAAAAAACGCCATCATTTACTGTTAGCCAAGACAAACAATTCTACCATTGCTTTGGGTGCGGCGCGCACGGCAATTCAGTCTCATTTTTGATGGAATACGACCGGTTAGAATTTCCTGAAGCGATTGAAGAGCTCGCGCGTTTTCACGGCGTCGAAGTGCCACGCGAGCAAGGTAGTCAACCACGTAAGTCCGGTGTTGGTCGGGAACAACTCGACAGTGATTTCGCCTTGATGGAAAAAGCTGCGCGCTTCTTTCAAGCGCAACTCAGACAGCACGCAGATTCTACCAAAGTTATCGATTATCTAAAACATCGCGGCTTGAGTGGCGAGATCGTCAAACACTGGGAAATCGGCTTCGCGCCGCCGGAATGGGATCGTGTATTGCGTCAGTTTGGCAATGGCCAAGAACAGCAAAAGCGTCAACAACAGTTATTAGATTTAAAGCTGATTTCAGCCAATGACAATGGCAAGCGATTTGACTTTTTCCGCGATCGACTTATGTTTCCGATCCGCGATAAACGCGGTCGGGTCGTCGGTTTCGGCGGTAGAGTTTTTGCTCAGGACGGACCTAAATATTTAAATTCACCCGAAACCCGTATCTTTCACAAAGGCAGTGAGCTGTATGGCTTTTATCAGGCACGTCAAGCGCATCGTCACCTCGACCGCGTAATTGTAGTTGAGGGCTATATGGATGTAGTTGCGCTTGCGGAGCACGGCATCGATTATGCCGTAGCAGCATTGGGAACAGCCACAACACCCGATCACATCCAAATGTTGGTGCGCGCAACCAGTGATATTATTTGTTGTTACGACGGTGACCGAGCGGGTCGTGAAGCGGCATGGCGGGCGATGGAAAATGCACTGCCGTTCTTGAAAGATGGCGTGACCATGCGCTTCTTATTCCTACCCGATGGTGAAGATCCCGACACAATGATACAGAAAGTCGGCAAGACAGCTTTTGAAGCTGAACTAGAGAAGGCTCAACCGCTGTCTAAGTTCTTGTTCGACCGTTTACTGCAACAGCATTCAATTGGCTCAACGGAAGGTAAAGCAGCACTAAAAGCTGAAGCGCAGCCTTTGATCGATGCAATCTTAGGCGACAATCAGCGCGACATGCTCAATACCGAGCTCAGTCGACTGTGCGGGGAACAAGACCGATATCAGCGTGAGCGTGATATTCAGCGAGCCAATCAACGCCCCCCTCAAAAGCAAACCAATAGTTATAGTGCGCCAAAAGCGAGCATTTCACCGGTCCGTGCCATGTTGCGTTTACTCTTGGATGAGCCTAGTTTAGCCGCGCGCTTGCCGCATGTAGATTTTAGTGTACTTATTGAAAGTGCAATTCCAGGCATGGGCTTACTTATCGATGTACATCAGTATTGTTCGAAGAACCCCAATGCCCATACTGGAAGCGTATTGGAACACTATCGCAATAGGCCTGAATCTGCTCATCTGTCTAAGCTACTTCAGCAAGAATTTCTGATTGAAGCGAGTGCCGTAGAATCGGTATTTAAAGATAGCTTTAAAACGCTGATCAATTGGCATTTTGAGCAGCGCATGGAAATCTTAATGACTAAATCGCGTGTACAAGGATTGTCGGCTGCGGAAAAACAAGAATTAAACTTGCTGATGCAGGCGAAAAAACCTACAACTACCCCTTGAAACTGCCTAAATTGCAACCACATTATCCTAGCAAAATAGCACGCTAATCTGCTATACTGGCTAATTCGCCGAAAACTCAATGAAGCAGTCTATGCTGCATTGCATTGAAACCAGTTCGAGACGCGCCACAAGCCCATCTAAACTGGATAAAACCGCACAATAGAAAGCGTTTAAATTGTGTTGGTTAATTGACATTTAATCGCGCTATTCATACGAGAGAAGTGTAAATTTTATGCCGCAAAACAAGCAGTCTCAGATCAAGCTTTTGATTGCCAAAGGAAAAGAGCAAGGTTATCTAACTTTTGCTGAGGTTAACGACCACCTACCTCAAGACATCGTTGATTCAGATCAGATTGAAGATATCATCCGCATGATCAACGACATGGGGATACAAGTTTCAGAAGCAGCACCTGACTCTGACGAATTACTCATGCAAGACAATACTGCGGATGAAGAAGTCGCTGAAGCTGCAGCTCAAGCACTTGCTACCGTAGAAAGTGAAATCGGCCGCACTACTGACCCAGTGCGCATGTATATGCGTGAAATGGGCACTGTTGAGCTGTTAACCCGTGAGGGCGAAATTGAAATCGCCAAGCGCATTGAAGACGGCATCAATCAAGTACAGTGTTCAGTCGCTGAGTATCCAGAAGCAATCACTTACTTATTGGATCAATGGGACCTATTCGAAGCAGAAGAAATTCGCTTGAGCGACATCATTATCGGTTTCGTTGACCCCAACGAACAAGACGTTGCGCCTACTGCAACACACGTCGGATCGGAGTTATCGCAAGAAGAACTCGACGAGGACGACGATGAAGATGAAGATGATGATGAAGATGACAACAGCGTTGATCCTGAAGTCGCTCGCGAAAAATTTGCTGAGTTGCGTGCGCAGTATACCAAAGCGCGCGAAGTCATTGAGAAAAAAGGTCGCTCTCACAAGGACGCTCGCAAACAAATTAATGCGTTAAGCGACGTATTTAAAGAGTTCCGTTTAGTACCAAAGCAATTCGACCGCATGGTTAAGAATATGCGTGACATGATGGATCGCGTACGTATTCAAGAGCGTTTGGTTATGAAGTACTGCGTCGTGAACGCGAAGATGCCAAAGAAAGACTTTATCAAGGCATTTGCAGGCAACGAAACGACCAGTGGTTGGTTAGACGCTGCGATTGCTTCGGGCAAGGATTACGTAGCATCACTTCAAGTACAACGCGAAGAGATTGAACGCAGTATCAGCAAAATGAACCAAGTTGAGCTTGAAACCGGTTTGGTCATTGCTGACATTAAGGATATCAACCGTCGCATGTCGATTGGTGAAGCCAAAGCGCGTCGTGCTAAGAAAGAAATGGTCGAAGCGAACTTGCGTTTGGTAATTTCAATTGCGAAGAAATACACCAACCGCGGCTTGCAATTCCTCGACTTGATCCAGGAAGGTAATATCGGTCTGATGAAAGCGGTAGACAAATTCGAATACCGTCGCGGATATAAGTTCTCTACATACGCTACATGGTGGATCCGTCAGGCGATCACTCGTTCAATTGCCGACCAAGCTCGGACAATCCGTATCCCCGTACACATGATCGAAACGATCAATAAACTGAATCGTATTTCGCGTCAAATGCTACAGGAAATGGGTCGTGAGCCTACACCGGAAGAATTGTCTGAACGCATGTTGATGCCTGAAGATAAGATCCGCAAGGTTCTGAAAATTGCTAAAGAGCCAATTTCGATGGAAACCCCTATCGGTGATGATGAAGATTCGCACTTAGGTGATTTCATTGAGGATAATACTATTATCCAACCGTTGGACTCGGCCACTGGCGGCAGCTTAAAAGATGCTACCCAAGAGGTACTTGCTGGCCTAACAGCTCGTGAAGCAAAAGTATTGCGTATGCGTTTCGGTATCGATATGAATACTGACCACACGCTTGAAGAAGTAGGCAAGCAGTTCGACGTAACACGTGAGCGTATTCGTCAGATTGAGGCTAAAGCTTTGCGTAAGTTGCGTCACCCTAGCCGCTCTGAACAGCTTCGCAGCTTCTTAGACGAGTAATTGGTTATATATTTTCGTTTAAAAGAGCCCGCAGTTGCGGGCTTTTTTATGACAATTCGACTCTATTGCGACCTTGTGACGTGGCCTTTTATAAGGCTTTATCAAATTGGCTGTATAAGTCTTCACCGCTGTCGTTTTTCTGGATAGCGGCTACGCCAATACTGACGGTTAACTCAAAAGACGCTTTTCATGGGCGTCATCGAGTGGCTAATTGATAATTAGGCCAAACTCTTCTCAACCTATCCATCCAAAAACATCAGAACAGGTCGGGTAGCGAACGATTGTTCGATTGAAACACTAACAAGATGCGCTAAGTCAGGCGTGTTATCGACCTACTAAGCATCCAGCTGAATAAGTTGAAAGTCCACATATTTGAGCTGATAAACACAACAGCTACACCGGTAATTACTGGTAACCGAAGCGGCTAACTACCAATACCTTACATGTCTATTTAACCTGAACTTGGGATAAGCAATAAATTCAGACCTTTGCACTTTTACTTATCCCGAGTTTAGGTTATTTAAACAGACTTAGGCGGTTGTATCTGTAGATCTTCTCACTGACGTGTGGAAGTGTCTTTTCTTGGCCAAGTTAAAACAGTTGGCGCTTCACCTAGCGCTTCGCGAAACGCACTCAAGCAGTTGGGTTTAGGGTTAACGATAAAGGCTTCGTCGCATTGCGCCAAAAGTGGTATGTCCGCTGCGCTATCGGAATAGCCATAGCGATACTGCTGAGTTGCTAAGATACCCTGTGATTTGAGCAGCTCGACCTTGTTTTCCTGATAACAAAAGACATGACTTACCCGCCCACCAAACCAAGCGCGATCGCTTGAGCCTAATAAGTGATGAAACTCAATCCCCAAATGACGACATAGATCTCTGGCCAGCCAACGCAGAGCGCCAGTGACAATAATGACCTGATGTCCTTGTTGCAAGTGCCAATTTAAACGTTCTATGGCTAGAGGATAAGCATGCACGTTTTTACGCTGCGTTAAGTGATAGATGGCATTGCGACGTAACTGCAATTGTTGCTGTCGTGATAGGCCTACTGTCGCCGCCCACAAATAGATAGAATTGCGAATCGCCAAGTTTAGGTTTAGCGCTGAACACAGCTTTATCAGCGGCAACAAACTAATAACCAACAGCTTGCGCCACCTAGATCGGGTTAACATGTATTTCAACCAATGGGCAGTGCAATCCGAAGAAATCAGGGTGAAATCAAGGTCAAATAGCGCAATCACAGATTGCGCTTTCGTGTTAGGCGTTGGAGTGTTCGCTTTGACCTTTTTCATAGGGTATTTCAGACTGAAGACGCTCTACTTTTTGCGCTCTAACCAATGGCGAGCCAGTTTTCCGTGCAAGCCACGCATACGCGGTTGGCACAACATATAAAGTCATAAAGGTTGCGACCAATACGCCGGAGAATATTACCATACCAATCACCATTCGGCTTTCAGCACCCGGCCCTGATGCCAATACCAATGGCAAAGCACTAAACACCGTGGTAAAGCCTGTCATAACGATTGGACGCAAGCGTAAACTTGCAGCCTTGCGCAGTGCCAATTCAAACGCTTCACCGGCATCGCGCAATTGATTGGCAAACTCAACGATTAGGATACCATTTTTAGCCGCCAAACCGATTAACATAACCAGTCCTATTTGGCTGTATATATTGATGCTTAGTTCTGACAAGTACAAACCAATGAAGGCACCAAGCAAGGCCAACGGTACCGTCAGCATAATTACCCAAGGGTGGATCCAGCTTTCAAACTGAGCCGCCAATACGAGGTAAGTGATCGCCAGAGCAAGTGCGAATATAAACAAGAAGGAGTTACCTGACTCTTGATACAACTGCGACTCGCCTTTGTAGTCGATAGACACTGAATCAGGTAGTTCGGTCGCGACTATATTCTCCAAATACGTCAGCGCCTCACCGACAGTATAACCATCGGCCAAGTTGGCACTAATAGTAATCGAACGCATCCGGTTGTATCGATTGAGCTGGGCTGACGTCGCCCGCTCTTCGAAGCTTAACAAGTTATCCATCGGGATTAATTCACCCGTGCGCTGCGAACGCACATAGAGATTATCGATACTGCGAGGACTGCGAAAGTCGTCATCGGCGCCTTCTAGGATCACATCATACTCTTCGCCACGGTCGAGGAAGGTAGATACACGTCGCTGTCCAAGCATAGTCTCTAGCGTGCGGCCGATATCGGAAATCGACACACCAAGATCAGCCGCACGATCACGGTCGATATTAACCAATAACTGCGGTGAGGTTTCTTTGTAATCTGAATCGAGGCGAAGCAGGTTCTTGTTTTCAGCTGCTCTAGCCATCAGCGTATCACGCCACTCTACAAGCTCTTCATAGGTATTGCCTTGCAGTACAAACTGAACGGGTCGACCAAAACCACGTCCAGCTATTGAACTACGCATAATAGCAAACGCGCGCACATCTGGAACTTGGCTCAAGCGCCCACTAATTTCATTCATTAGATCAAAAGTATCGCGCTCGCGATTGTCCCAGTCAGCAGCGCCAACGATCGCGATACCAGCTCCACCACCAAACCCAGGTGTTCTAACCAATACTCGATTAGCTTCGCCAGACTCACGATACTCCAATAGGATTTCTTCAATTTTGGCTAAGTTGGCTGAATTGCTTTCATAACTGGCGCCTTGCTGAGCCTGCATCAGAATAAAGAAATTCCCGCGGTCTTCACGCGGCACAAATTCTCGCGGAACTAAGTTGTAGAGCTGATAAACGGCAACCACAGCGAAGACGAGTAACACCAGCATAAATACTGGTTGGTGCAAGGTTTTAGCTAAGCTGTTGAAATAACCCGATTCAAGTTTCTTAAATCCATTGTCTACTAGCCGTCCAAAGCCACTACTGCGTTCGCGCTTCTTCAATAGTTTTGACGCCATCATGGGGGACAAGGTTAAAGCAGTAAAACTCGAAAACACTACTGCGGCGGCGATAGCGATCGCAAACTCAGTAAATAAGCGTCCGATATTACCCTCTAAGAACACCAGCGGCATAAACACACTAACCAAAACCAAGGTAGTTGCAACAACCGCAAATCCAACTTCACGAGCACCGCGATAAGCGGCAAGTATGGGTGGTTCGCCCATCTCTATGCGGCGATAAATGTTTTCTAACACAACGATGGCATCGTCAACCACCAAGCCAATGGCCAAGACCAATGCCAGCAGTGTCAATAAGTTGATTGAGAAACCCATCACATACATAACAGTGAAGGCTGAAACCAATGCCACTGGCACAGTTACCGCAGGAATTAGCGTCGCTCTGACGTTTCCGAGGAAAATGTAAATCACCACGATGACCATTAACATTGCAATGGCAAGGGTGTTGTATACCTCATTGATTGACTCTTCAATAAACACTGAAGAATCATAGCTAGGTACGATAAAGATGTTTTCAGGTAAGGTTTCTTCAATGCGCTTTATTGCCTCGCGAGCCGCGCGAGCAACTTCTAGGGTATTGGCTTTAGACTGCTTTACAATGCCCAAACCAATCATGTTAACGCCATCACCACGGAAGTCGGTTTCATCATCAACAGACGTCAGTTCTACATGGGCAACTTCGCGCAAACGCACCAGATAACCACCGTTACCAACAGCACCCGTTAAGTTGGCAAAATCTTCAGGGGTTAAGAAAGTCCTGGCAACCCGGACTTCTAAGTCACGATCCATCGACTCGACTTGTCCAGCGGGTAGCTCAACGTTCTCTGAACGCACGATCCGCTCGATATCTGCGACCGTCACACCACGGGCTGCCATGGCGTTGCGATCCAACCAGACCTTCATCGCATAGTCGCGACCGCCGCCGACTTGCACACGCGCCACACCCTCAGCGATGGATAATCGATCAACCACAAACCGGCGCGCGTAGTCTGTGAGTTCCATGGTATTTAAATTAGTACTGCGCAAGTTGTACCAAATAATCACGTTCTCATCGGAGTTTGATTTTGATACTTCAGGTGGGTCAGCCTGATCAGGTAAGTTATTCAAAGCTCGACTGACGCGTTCGCGTACATCGTTACTTGCAGCATCAATATCTCGACTTAGCTTAAATTCGATATTGATATTCGAGCGGCCGTTACGGCTCGTCGAGGTGATGTTTTTGATACCTTCAATACCACTAATTCGGTCTTCTACTATCTGCGTTATACGCGTTTCCACAATGTTAGCCGAGGCACCAGGGTAATTGGTTGAAATAGACACAATGGGAGGATCGATGTCGGGATATTCACGCAAAGAAAGGAGCGAAATCGCCACCACACCAAATACGATCAGCAGCAAGTTAACAACCGAGGCAAATACCGGTCGTTTTACAGATGTATCAGAAATCCACATGGGCTACCCCTGCGCGTTGGCGTTTAAAACATTTACGGTTGCACCGTCTCGCAACCGCAGCGTACCTTCGGTAACAATCACTTGGCCGGGCTGTAAACCCGATAATATCTGTGCAATACCTGGGCGCCGCTCACCAACGGTGACTTCGGTTGATACGACCTTGTCTCCTTCAACCACAAAAACAAATTGCTTATCTTGATTCGGGATCAAGGCCTTTTCCGGTACGACTAATGTCTCTAACACCTGGCGTTGAACAGTGATCTGCAACAACATACCCGGACGCAGTTTATTTTCTTCGTTATCGATAATCGCGCGTACTTGAATAGAGCGAGTAACTGGATCCAAACGTGCATCAATACTTGAAATCGTCCCAGAAAAGGTTTGGCCAGGATAAGCAACTGATGTAGCTAAAACTACCTGACCTACTGCTACAGAAGCCAAGTGGGCTTCAGAAATATTGAAGTCGACTTTAATTCGACTGATATCATCTAGGGTTGTGATCACATCACCCGGTCTAACCAAGGAGCCAACGCTTATTTGGCGAATACCCAACTTCCCAGAAAATGGCGCGATAACTTGTAACTCGCTGAGGTCAGCATTAGCAACGTCTAGCTGTGCAACTAAAGCATCAACCCGTGCCTGTTGCTCGCCTAACAATTGCTGTGACGCAACGTTTTCACGCGCTAAACCTTCGATGCGTCGCAGTTGCCGACGCGCTTCAGCTATGTTGATCTCCAGCTCACTCACTCGCGCCTTTTCAGCGCGATTGTTTAACTCGACCAATAAATCTCCGCGTGCAACAACATCGCCGTCGTCAAAACCAACTGCAGTGACTATTTCTGCTTGTTGTGCCGTTAACTCAACAGACTCATTGGCTTGCGCTGTGCCCAACGCTTCAATAATGATCGCGAACGGCTGCATTGTCACTTGTTCGACTACTACGGGAGTCGCACCACCACGGCGCTGCTGTTGTTCAGCTGCCGGGGTCGGCCAATTGATGTAGGCAAGCAAGCCTGCTAACAAAATAATACCGACGAAAAGCGGTGAAAAACTAAAACTGCGTGCCATATTTCTTCCAGTGGGTGATTGCAAGAGTAAGGAACGTTTATTGTTCTACTTACTTTCAATCACAAAAATTTATACATTTATAGTAGAATGGCTATTGTACTTTTTACAGGAGACTTCAGATTGATTTTGTCGGCGAGAATGCGTCATTCAGCGATTATTGGGCTATTTTTGCTAGCGGGTTGCACTGAAGCACCACCCCAGCCACCGCATTGCCGCGTGCAAGTCGACGACTCTATCCCTACTAATCAGCCGGGCGCCTGCATAATCACAGCAGCCAATCAGCTACTCGTTATTGGCCATCGCTTATCAGGCCGTTTAGACGTGCCTGGCGGAAGTGCGGTTGCGGAAGAATCAGCCGCCTGTACCGCACACAGAGAAACATTCGAAGAAACGGGTCTCAATACCGAAGTAATTAATCTGTTGGCCATAACCGAAAGTGGACTCTACTTGTTCGCTTGCCAGCAAAGCGGAGGGCTAACGCCAGACAAGTATCCGCAAATCCCTGTACCTGATTGGTCCAACACCGAAGTAACCAAAATTGAATGGGTCGATCCCTATACCCTTACCCACGACGATTGGCGTTTCCCCGACCAATTGGTCGAAATCAAAGATGCCTACGTAGAAGCCATCAAATTTCAGGATTAGTCTATCTATATTCCATTTTTTTCGATTTAAGCTGCGTGATTTTCGCGCTAAATTGCTAATTTGGCGTACTAATCTGACCAGTTACGCCGTATAATGGCAAATTAAAACAAGCGTTTGAATTTTGTGAGGTAAGAAATGCCAGCGTATAAGGCTCCTATGGCCGATTTTCAGTTTCTGCTCAAAGACTGGCTAAACATTGATGAGCATTATCAAACAATCGGAGCTAGTGACTACGACTCGGAACTAGTGCTAGAAATCCTAAACCAAGGTGCTAAATTCGCCGAAGATATCGTTGCGCCACTCAATCGCGAAGGCGACGAAGAAGGCTGTAACCTCGAAAATGGCAGTGTTACAACGCCAGAAGGCTTCGCTAAAGCGTATCAAGACTACGTTGAAAATGGCTGGAACGCGATGCTCGGCAATCCTGATTTCGGTGGTCAAGACCTGCCATACTCAGCTGCGGTTCCAGTACATGAAATGCTGAACTCAGCAAACTTAAGTTGGCGCCTCACCACAATGTTGACTGAAAGCGCAGTATTGGCAGTAAACAAACATGCCACTGACGAACTTAAAGAAAAGTATCTACCACAATTAATCTCTGGCGAGTGGACAGGCACGATGAACCTTACTGAGCCTCACGCTGGTACTGACTTAGCGTTGCTTAGTACCAAAGCAGAGCCACAGGCAGACGGCAGTTATTCGATTACCGGCAATAAGATCTTTATTACCGGTGGCGACCAAGACTGGAGTAGCAACATCATCCACTTGGTGTTAGCGCGCTTACCTGATGCCCCCAAAGGCGTAAAAGGCATTAGTTTGTTTTTGGTTCCAAAATTTTTGCTCGACGACAACGGTCAGCCCGATGAAGCGAATGCGGTAAGTGTGGGTAGTATCGAGAAAAAAATGGGTATCAAAGCCAGTCCAACATGCGTTATGAATTACGATGGCGCAACTGGCTGGCTAGTAGGCGAACCGAATCAAGGCTTAGCGTGTATGTTTACGATGATGAACGATGCGCGCTTCCAAGTTGGACTTCAAGGCCTAGGTGTCGCCGAAGCGTCTTATCAAGGTGCATTAACCTATGCCCGTGAACGCTTACAGTCACGCGCACCACAAGGTGCTCAGCAGCCCAATGACAAAGCAGATGCTATTATCTATCAACCCGATGTACGTCGCATGCTGCTAACTCAAAAGGCATTTGCCGAAGGTTGTCGCGCGATGTCGTTGCTATATGCTAAGTATATGGACATTGAAAAATTCGCTACTGGCGAAACGCATCAACAAGCAGCCAATGTCCTTCAGTACCTAACACCAGTTTGCAAAAGCTTTATGACCGATATGGGCTTAGAAGTTGCCAGCAATGGTGTGCAAATTTTCGGTGGTCACGGCTATGTGCGTGAATGGGGTATGGAGCAATTGATGCGTGACGTCAAAATTGCCCAACTATATGAAGGTACCAACGGTATTCAAGCTGGTGACTTGATCGGTCGTAAATTGACTCGCAGCGGTGGTGTTATGATGCGTGATACACACAAAGCCTTAACAGCACTGACCGATGTTATGACTGACGATAGCGCCCGTATCAGTGCTCAGGATTTGTTAGCTGAATGGTTGGAGCTTTCTGAACGAATTATGACCTTCACACCAGAAGATGTATCCGGTGCCGCGACAGACTATTTATTCTATACGTCCTATGTAGTGCTCGGCGTACTGTGGTACAGCATGGCTGATGCCGCAGTTAACACAGACAATGCTGCATTAGCGGCCGGTAAGGTTAAAACTCGCGATTTCTACATCAAGCGCTTATTGCCACGCAAAGATATGCACAAAAGTGCAATTGTTAGTGGTGCCGATGATTTACTTGCAGTAGATGATAGGGAGTTCGACTACCT
>CAXRGW010000013.1:0-5594 GCA_964230255.1 Alteromonas sp. | reverse complement strand
CCTATAGCTCTACCCAAAAAATGGACATTTACTGCACCATGAAATATAAACTGTTCGCCCTATGTTCACTGGTTTTTGCCCTAGTAGGTTGCCAGGTTACTGAACCTCAGTTTTATACACCAACTTCAGTGTTTATACCGACTGACACACCGGTTTTTGAGCCCGAACAACAGACATTTTTGGAGCAAATGAATGCATATCATCAAGCGCCTTATGACGACGTGAAACTGGCGTATTTAAAGTTAATTAATAACGTTGATCAATTTCCAGATGAACAACACTGTAATGCTGAGATGTTAGCTGTGGTGGACGCAGCCCTTAAACTACATCCGACCAGTATTGCCGCTCACTCGATGAATCGCGGTTGTGGCGCATTTCTCGGTGATCAGGCTTTAGTTGACCGTTCCGAAGTGGCAATTGCACATATTACTGAATTGCTGCTTGCAAATGGTACAGGAAATAGTAAGGCCACTTCGATCAGCACGCGAGAACCCTATGAAGCGCAATATATGTTGCAGTGGGCGGATATTGAAGTATTTGACGTTGAGTTAGTTGCAACTAAACAAAAGAACTACTTCTTGAATCATGCAATCGACACAGTTAATGGCAGCTACACGTTCTTCTATTCAGATATAGCCAAAGCCCATGAAGCAAATATGTTTTCTGTAACTGGATATCAGTACAACGGCCGATTGCGCTCCAGTTTGTTGCGAATGCAGTTATTCAGCACGGGCCAATATACGGGGCTGCTCTATCAAGTTCGAGAAGCGTTATACGAAGGTAGATATCAAGATATTATTGATCAGGTCATTGACACTGAGAATATTTCTCCAACTCTTGTATATTTGGTAAGTCATGCGCATTTTAATCTGGGCAACATCGAAGAGTTTGAAATTCTGGCTGACCGCTTAGTAGAGTACAGTCAAGCTGGTGTTACCGATGCGGAGGTTTTTCTTGGTTTGATTTTACTCGAGAACAATCCGGATGAGTATGCATACATGAATGAAATGCTCCTGCATCATGTTGATTTACATGGTGTAGAAAATACGATTGATTTCTGGTTGCGTGTGATGGTTGCTCATGTTGAATTAAGCGATACACATCAACAATGGCTAAGGCAGCTATCAGCTAAAGATAGAGATGCTTTCGCAGATGGAGTTAAGCGTTGGCAAGACAGTTACCCAGGAGAAAATGCCGTGATGCTACAACGCCTCGCGGATATTTTAGTGCTAACAGAGCAAGGAGAAGTCGCATGAAACAATGGATGATGTTTTTAGCAAGCCTAGTTTTCTGCGCCAATGCACAGTCCTCTACAGTTGCTTCCGGTGGTTTTGAATACACCTTAGAACCAACACCCTCATGGGTTGAGTCGGTTGTGGTACCGAGTGAAACGCCAGATGATAGTTTGGCTTTAACTATTGAGCTGTTTAGTTCGCAAATGTATTTGGTTGGCGATCAACACAGGTATTACCGTCGCACGGTGCAGACTATTCGCAGTGAACAAGCCTTGAGTGATGGCGCGCGACTCAGTCTATATTTTATCCCTGATTTCCAAGAACTCTTTATTCACAACGTTCATATTATCCGTGATGGCGAGCGTTTAGATGTGATGGATAAAGTCAACATTCGACTGGTTCAGCAAGAAAGCGAACTGAATATGGGGATTATCACGGGTGAGGTCATGGCACTGATTCTTATCCCTGATGCTCGCGTTGGCGATCAAGTGGAATATGATTACTCGGTTGAAGGTACTAATAGCATTTACGGCGAAGAACGCTTTACTACTTTTACTACGACTTGGATGATCCCCTTTGCGCGCGGCGCTGTGAAGGTTTTCAGTGACCGAGAGCTAAATCATTCTAAAACCAACACTCCCGGCGAAGTGACCGTTGAACAAAACCAGGGGCTATACACCTACCGGTGGCAACAGGACAATGTAGATGCAGTTGTCGATGAGGGCGATTATCCGAATTGGTATAATCCTTATGGTTACATAGAGTTCACAGAGTATGACAACTGGGGAGAAGTGTCTGAATGGGCGCAAACACTATTTGATTACGATGCAGAGCTATCTAGTGACGTTAAGGCTATGGCTCAGGAATGGCTAGCTGAATCAGAATCGCAATTGGAATATGCAGAGCGAGTTGTAGATTTTGTCCAAAATGATATTCGCTATGTGGGACTCTTATTAGGCCAGAATACCCACTTGCCCAATACGCCGGATTTAATCTTTGAGCGTCGTTATGGCGACTGCAAAGACAAAGGATACATGATTGCTTTGTTGCTGCGACATGCTGGTATTGATGCATATGCAGCATTGGTATCAATGCATTCACGCAAAGGCGTAATGGATTACATGCCAAGTCCAAGTGCCTTTGACCACGTAATTTCAGTATTTTATGTAGATGGCGAAGAGTACTGGATAGATGGCACTCGTAACTTTCAAAAAACATCATTAGACAACCGCGGGGTTGGAGACTTTCAAAAGGGCTTAGTGATCAGGCAAGGAGAAAGTCAGTTTAGTGATGTTGTTGCCCCGCAAAAACACTTGAAAATTCGCGCCTTAGACGAGGTGTTGACTGCGACCGCATACGATGAGCCCGTCAGTATGCAAGTCACAGTGGGCTTTGAAGGTGCTGAAGCCGAGGACATGCGCGCTTATATTGCGAGCGATGGGATTAAGGCGTTTGAAAAAGATCTACTCAATTTCTACCTTCGCATTTATCCGAACATGCAAGAGGTTAGCGGGTTGACGTCAAGCGATGATAGTACTCGAAATCGTTTGACCTTTACCGGTGAATATGCCATTCCTGACTACTTTGATTTGTCTCAAGAGCAACTGACGATCAACTTATTCGGCGAAAACATTGGCGGTATCGCTTCATTACCCACAGTTAAAGAGCGCAGCATGCCCTTAGCCTTGTACAACGGATTTGTTGCTCAGCATACGATTCGTTTTAACTTGCCCGAAGAGATCGAATGGGAGCTGGACACTAACCCTTACGTATTGGAAGATGAAAGTACGCGATATGTGCGCACACTAGAAGCTGAGCCGACGCATATCGCTATTCAGCATGAGTACGTAATTAAGCAAGATCACGTTCCAACGCAAGCGATGTCTAACCACATTGCGAATCTACATAAAATTCGCGATTCATTGTATTTCTCAGTTTGGGTAAGTAATACCCTGCAAAAAGATCCTTCAGCCAACCAATTGCGCTCGCGGCTGCGCGATGCATTGAAGCGACGCTGAATTGATCAAAGCCGATTAAACAGCCGTAACATGTTTATCTATGATTACTTTTCTAAGGTAGATATGTTCGGTTTATTCAAATCAGATCCCACCAAAAAGCTGCGTAAGCAATACGATATAAAGCTCGAACAAGCGATGTTGGCACAGCGCAAAGGCGATATTAAAACGTACTCAATGTTAACGGCAGAAGCAGAACAGTTGTGGCAGACTATTGAGGTGCACGAAAGAGCAAAAGATGCTTAGTAGCGAAGAGGACATATCACGTGTAATCGAGATGGCTTGGGAAGATAGAACCCCATTCGAAGCTATTGAGCGGTTATACGGTTTAGCTGAGTCTCAGGTGATCGCGTTAATGCGCGCGCGACTTAAGCGCACAGCCTTTAACAACTGGCGCGCTAGAGTTTCAGGGCGTGCTACCAAGCATGCTAAGTTACGCGATCCGAGTGTTAGTCGCGGCTATTGCCCAACCCAATATAAACCTGCACGAAAACGCTAATTAGTGGTTTGCGCCTTTTTGCTGGTGGATCACCTTGAGTAATCCTGCCGCCGCTTTGGCATCTGACAATGCACGGTGATGCCGGTCCATTTGAATCCCAAAATGACGAGTTAAGTTGGCTAATGAATAGGAGCGGAGGCCAGGAACCGCTTTTCGCATATCGGCACAGGTGCAGACTTTTGGGCGTCGATAACTGCGATCCAAACGGTCATATTCATGGCGAATAAAGCCGTAATCAAAATTGACATTATGCGCTACGAAAATACATCCCTCGGTGAAGCTCTCTAGTTCGTCAGCGATCTCAGCAAAAATTGGTGCATCTGCAACCATTGCATTGTCAATACCAGTCAGCGCAGTGATATTGGCAGGTATACTGCGTTGGGGATTGATCAGTGATTGCCACGTCGCTACAACCTCACCATTTATAATTTTTACTATGCCTATTTCGGTAATGCGGTGATAACTTCCACGCCCACCGGTAGTTTCAACGTCGACTACGGCATATGGTTGCATCGGGTCTCGACACCACTGCACTTTGGTAATTTGCACATCAAAGCCACAATCTTTGAGTTTATCTAAGGACACTAATTGATTGCGTCGCAATGAGTCACCGGGCGCTTTAATTTCTTCAAACCTGAGTTGGCCGTTAGCAACCACCATAATGTCTGGAAAGCCATCGCGCAGCGCCTGAAAATTCTGTGTCATGGCGCGCAACAAAGCCTTGATAGAGTCGATACTACTATGGGTCAGTAACACCTTGATTGGGGTTAACAGCTCTCTGTGCCACTGGAACATACTATTGATCTTGCCGTAGTGCTGTGCAGATTGACTAACAATAAAGTGCATTAGCTGTTGCGGTGTTTGCCAGCTATTAAGACGCTGTTCGATCAACTCAGCATGATCACTGTATAACCTATCTTCTAGCAATACCTTCGGTCTAATATCGAATTCATTGCTAAGTGCTTGGCTGTCGACACTGTAAATAATATCCCAAAACGCCAAGCCGAATAAGCTTAACCAAAGACTGTTTTCAGTGCGATAGCAGTGCACATTGTCGATGCGTCGATAATAGGCCATAACTCCAGCCTCAACACGATTAACGTGGACTTCATCAATGTTTAATACCGTAGTAGCTTGAGCAAGTAAATCAGTCATCCGACTGGTTTTTTTCTTGCGGTATTTACGCGCCATAAAATCTTCTGCGAAGACCAACAATTCTTCACTAAGTGGATTATCGATAATGGCAAGCAGGTGTTGTTCGACAGCTCCTTTATCACCATCTTTGTAACGTTCGCGAAGCCATTTCTCTTGCGCTATGTCGGCGTTTGACGCCGCTAACGCGCGCAGCGCGAAAGTGCGGTCAGTGGATAGAAAATGTTTGCCCAACCAATAAAGATAGTCGTCGCGGTGACGATTGGCCACATGGCCGTGGGCCGAAGGTAAGTTATCCAAGTTTACCGGCTTATCTAGCATTGCCGTGTGGAATTTAGCAATACGGCGCAACTGCGCATAGTAAAAGGCAGATTCCGCTGTGCGCTGGCAGTCAAAATGTGCTTGGCTATTTTGACTGTCACGCCGGGTGCGCATGACACCTAAATCACGCATCGAGAACTGACTTAACGTGCCGCGCAAATGACCGAAAAAGAGAAACAAAAAATACTGTAGGTGTTGATCAAAATTGCGTACGAGATATGCCTGCATTACTTCGCTCTGGGCGAATCCGACAGTGTCTATATGCGCAAGCGCGGGAACCAATAATTCTGCCTTAGGCAAAGAGCTTTTTACTTTAAATGTGCTGTATTCACGCAAACCCTTAACTATCTCTGGCTTAGTCAGCTGTTCCAT
>CAXRGW010000012.1:0-8919 GCA_964230255.1 Alteromonas sp. | reverse complement strand
TCGGCGTTCATCTGATACCGGTATTCCGCTCTTAAAAAATTTGCTTCCGTCATTCGCTCAATACTAAGTTCAAAACTATTGCGCTGGCCCATTCTTGCCGAGTATTCCAGCTCAATATAATCAATCTCATTTGGAGCATCCAACGCGCGCGCTGGATTGAGATTCTCCAACTGACCAACAACAACTTCAAACTGACTGTCGCCTTGCAATTGTCTTACATGGCGTACACCCGCTATCCATCCGTCTTTGGATAATCCTGTCGAAGAAACCCGACCTTTAAACGTCGGTACAATGCCAATCTCGGTCTTGCCGTAATCACCACTATGCCGCAGGAAGGCCCGACGTAAATAAAAAAAATCCGCCTCACCATCATCAGCGGTGTTGTGACTAGAGGCAAAGTCATCGCCAGTGGCGGCAAAACCGTGCGCGCTAAATGATTGATTAAAGGTGTACTGAGGGTAAAAACGCACTCTGTATTGATAACGAATATCTTGACTCGAACGGTCGTCTGCGCGTATTTGTAAATCAACGTTTTGCTGATAGTCAGCACTAACGTGAGGTGCAATCAAAGCCGCACAGAAAAGGCCAGCAAAGTACCACTTTGGCATGATTAATTGACGGTAAATACACCGGCAAAAGAGAAGGGGCAGCACTGCGAAAAATGTTGAAGTTATGACTATATCCTTATGCAATACCTTGAGCGAAAGACTAGTTCACTAACCGCTTTATGTCTATATGAACAAAAAAGGCTAACTCAATACATGAATTAGCCTTTTTGCGATTTTATAGGTTGCTATAGCGATTAAGCTAATCCTAATTTTTTCTCTAAGTAATGAATGTTCGTGCCACCGGTAAAGAAATTCTCATCGGCCATAATCCGACGCTGCAAAGGGATGTTGGTTTTAATTCCTTCAATCACCAACTCATCCAGTGCATGACGCATACGAGCGATTGCCTCGTCACGACTTTCACCGTAAGTGATCAGCTTACCAATCATTGAGTCATAGTAAGGCGGTACACTGTAGCCCGCATAAATATGCGAATCCCAACGCACCCCCAAACCACCGGGAGAATGGAACATGTCAATCTTTCCTGGACTCGGAATGAAAGAGTCTGGATCTTCAGCATTGATACGACACTCAATGGCATGCCCACGCACTTTGATTTGTGATTGGTCAATTGACAATGGCTGACCTGCGGCAATTCGAAGCTGCTCTTTGATCAAGTCCACACCGGTGATCATCTCAGATACTGGGTGCTCAACTTGGATCCGAGTATTCATCTCGATAAAGTAAAATTCACCGTTTTCATACAAGAATTCAAAGGTACCAGCACCGCGATAGCCGATTTCGATACAAGCTTTACGACAACGATCACCGATTTTGTTGCGCATTTGCTCAGAAATACCTGGCGCAGGTGCTTCTTCAACCACCTTCTGATGGCGACGTTGCATTGAACAATCCCGCTCGGCTAAATGTACGGCATTGCCTTGGCCATCAGCCAAAACTTGAATTTCAACGTGGCGAGGGTTTTCTAGGAACTTCTCCATATAGACCATGCTATTACCAAACGCAGCGCCGGCTTCGGCTTGCGTTGTAGCAATTGCATTGATGAGTTCGTCTTCGCTGCGTACCACTCGCATGCCTCGACCACCACCACCACCGGCAGCCTTAACGATAATTGGATAACCAATGCGCTTCGCAATGCTTTTATTGCGTTCTTCATCATCGTTCAAAGGTCCATCGGATCCCGGCACACAAGGCACGCCAGCTTTCTTCATCGAATTGATCGCGGAGACCTTATCACCCATCAAGTTGATGGTATCTGCAGTTGGACCGATAAAAATAAACCCAGAACGTTCCACCGCGTCAGCGAATTCAGCATTTTCAGCCAAAAATCCGTATCCGGGGTGAATCGCAATTGAGTTTGTAACTTCCGCAGCCGCAATAATGGCTGGGATGTGCAAATAACTTTCTGTAGCAGACGGTTTGCCTATGCAAATTGACTCATCCGCTAACAGCACGTGCTTAAGATTTTGATCAGCGGTCGAGTGAACGGCAACTGTCTTGATCCCAAGTTCCTTGCACGCGCGTAAGATGCGCAAAGCTATCTCACCACGATTAGCAATTAATACTTTATCAAGCATGACAGTTAACTCGTTTATTCGATAATGAACATTGGTTGATCAAACTCAACCGCATCTTGGTTCTCTATTAAGATTTCGCGAACCACACCGGCCTTGTCAGCTTCAATTTGGTTCATCATCTTCATTGCTTCTACAATGCACAGCGTGTCACCAACATTGACGCTTTGACCAACTTCAACAAATGGCCTAGCTTCCGGTGACGATGCTCGATAGAAAGTACCCACCATTGGTGATTTAACTACGTGACCTGACAACGCAGCTTTTGCGGGCGCAGCTTCAGGCGCTGGTGCCGCCGGAGCAGGAGCAGCAACCGGCGCTGGTGCCGCATACTGTACCTGTGGTGCTACTGCCGCTTGACTAGAACCGCGGTGAATGCGCACAGATTCTTCGCCTTCAGTGATCTCAAGTTCGGCAATACCAGACTCTTCGACTAACTCGATAAGTTTTTTAATTTTTCTAATATCCATGTTCAGTCTCTATTCTTTCGATGTTAAGTGTTCATAAATAGCGTCTAGTGCGAAGCTATAACCTTGCGCACCAAAACCACAGATGACGCCAACCGCGACATCTGAAAAATAAGAATGTTGTCTAAACGATTCACGTGCGTGAACATTCGAAAGATGTACCTCAATAAAAGGTACATCAATGCTCAGCAGCGCATCACGCAATGCGACGCTAGTGTGCGTATAAGCCGCTGGATTAATAATGATACCGTCAACATTACCCAACCCGGCATGCACAGCATCAATCAATTCCGCTTCAGAATTACTTTGAACGTGTGACAAGACGATATTCTTGTCACCAGCAGCCATGGTTAGCTGTGCAACGATATCATTCAGTGTCTGTGAGCCATAAATACCTGGCTCCCGTTTGCCCAACATGTTTAAGTTAGGGCCATTTAATAGCAATATTTTCAAAACTTAGTAGCCATTTGTAACGAACGTGCTGTTTAAACTAACATTATTTTGTAGCAATGGATAATCACCCAAGCAAATGTATAAAAATCCAACAAAGCTACTTATAAGAGCAAAATTATAGTCAATTTGCGGAAGATAGCAGCAAAATACTGGTCTAATGAGGCTGATATAGACGTTTAATCCGCAGTTGACGTCTCTTTTTTAATAGGTTGCGTTGAGAATTCGAAGGGGATCGATTGAAATTTGCCGTCTAGCAATGCCTGGTAGACCGCAAAATGTAGATGTGGCAGTGAAGAAAATCCAGTGTTGCCAGAGAAACCGAATAGCTGTCCAGTAACCACCTGTTGACCGCGTTCGACATTTACACCATGTTGCTGAAGATGATAGTACTCTCCTGTAGTCCCATCATCGTGCAGAATAACGACATAGTTTGCGTAGCGGGCGTAACATCTCGAAGCACCACGTTTGTTAAATCGGGCCTCGGTATCTATCACCACACCTCCTCGCGCGGCCATTACAGGAGTACCTACTGGCACAGCAAAGTCCACAGCCTAACGTGACGCACCATAGTGGCTGAAAGCACCGTTAAAACCTTGTACTAGCCAATAACGCTGGTCTGGTGCTAATGGATTGTAGTATTCCGCTATTGGGTCATGCTCGGCGAGCAATACGCCACCTACCCAACGGGCAGAATAGTTGAAACTGCGGACAATTTGTTTGTGCTTGCGCTCAAGGTTAAACAATGTAACAGGCAGGCTATTGTTAAGATCAACTGTCTTGAGGAAACGCTGCACTTTCCCTTCAATATTACGCCACTCGCCGCTTACCGTAACAACAACGGGAAATTCAGTAACATTGGTAATTACAGCCTTACCTTGTTGCCGATCGAGTTCAATGCAGAACCAGTCGTCATAACAGTCTGCAGCAAAAACTCGCAGAGTTAGCGCATGGAGTAATGTTAGCAACATAAGTAAGATAGAACACAGCATCGCAATCTTCCTGTAGAGTGATTGTAAGATGTTCAAGCGGTCTTATAGTTAAAAATGGTTGTATTGCCGTTGATCTGTGACGAAACCAGTTAAAGGCGATGCCCTGCGTCATTTAAACGCAGGTCATTGGTGAAACGATCAGGACTTTGGCAGTGCGCGGCTTACGTGTTGCGCGAATGGTTCAGCACGCATAAAGCCAGTTATGCGTGCAGATTTAAGTTCTTGTCCTTGCGCATCAAAGAACAATATTGTTGGCAGTCCCAACACTGAAAATGCCTCTTGAAACTCAATGCTAGTCGGTGTGTTTTCGGTTAAGTCAATTTGCATCCAAACCGTGTTACTCAGTGCGTCAACGACTGCCGGGTCAGGGAAGGTATACCTTTCAAACTCTTTACAAGCCACACACCAGTCAGCGTACAAATCAACCATAACACTGTTACCTTCGGAGTTAGCAAGCGCTAATTTCGAATTAAAATCCGCCAAATCACGAACGACTACAAACTCAGGGTGTCCATGACTGGTTGAACTGACAGCTGCCGTACCGGCACTATGTCCAGTTTGTGGACTAATCGCATTGTAACCATACAAAGCGGAGGCTATCAGGCCAGCAAAAATAACGAAGCTACGCACACCTTTAAAGAAAGTAACGGCTGTGTTTTGGTTCATGACATAGAAATAGGTGAAGGTTGCAAAACCTAATACTGCGTACATCACGTCAGTCCAGAACGAGATCCAAAGGCGCTCAACAAACAGAATCGCTACAGCACTCATCATAAAGCCGAAAGTAACTTTCACGACGTTCATCCAGTTCCCAGCTTTAGGCAACAATTTACCACCGGTAATACCAAACAAAATGAGTGGAATACCCATACCAATACTCAAGGCATACAAGGACACAAAGCCGAGGATTAGGTCACCACTTTGCGCGATAAATAACAATATTCCAGTCAGTGGTGCAGTAGTGCAAGGTGAAGCTACTAAGCCAGAAATCATCCCCATGACAAAGACGCCGAACAAGCTCCCGCTTTTCTGCTCGTTGCTAAGACCATTGAGCTTTTCCTGCCACTTGCTCGGCAACTGCAATTCGTATGCGCCAAACATCACCAGCGCGAGCAGCAAGAAAATGACAATCAGAACGATTAATAACGCTGGATGTTGCAACGCCGCTTGAAATTTCACTCCAGCTAAGGCCACGATCAATCCCAAAATTGAGTACGTGATTGCCATACCTTGAACATATACAAACGATAGTGTGAACGCGCGATAAGTCTTAATTTGCTTGCCTTGTCCAATCACAATACCCGATAAAATCGGATACATAGGGAATACACAAGGCGTGAATGCTAAGCCAATACCGAGCGCAAGAAACAACAACAGTGTTAGCATAAGACCTTCATCTGACGACAAACGGTCGGCTAAGCCGAATTGTTGGGAAACTATTTCATCGCCACTATCAGCGGCTGTTTGCTGACTTTGTTCTGCCGCACCATCACCAACTTGATCAAGGTAGATTACCCGTGTTGTCGGCGGGTAACATAAACCTGCTTCGGCACAACCTTGATAACGTAATTTAATTGAACCGTCTTGCTTTGCTCGCAAGATTGGGAAAGTAACGCCTAATTGCTCGTAATAGACTTCGGAAACGCCAAAGAACTCATCTTCAATTTCAACGCCAGTTGGTAGTACTGGATCGCCAACCGTGGCGTCTTTGGTTACCGTTTTGATTTGTTTCTTATACAAGTAGTAACCGTCAGCTATATTGAAGTTAATGATTAGCTGGTCGCTGCGTTGAACAAAATCAAACTGGAAAGCTTGCTCTTCAGGTAGGAATTCCGGTGTATCGGAAAAAAGATCGGCTAAGGGGTCATTGCCATCTAACTCTTGCGCACCGCACGCCCAGGGGAATGCGACAAACAGGGCAATGATAAGGAGTACTACATTTTTGTATTTCATTTCAGGTTACTTTTCATCCAGTCTAAATAGGGTTCGCTTGCATCAGCGTTAATAACAACCCATTCCGGCACATCGTATGGATGCATACTTAACATCAATTGGTACGCATCATCAACGTGACTCATCGCAGTTTTGATCACTAATTGGCACTCAATATCTTCGACCACGTTGTCATCCCATCGATACACCGAGGTGACATCTTCGATAATATTCACACACGCAGCACAACCTTGATTGATAAATGCTTTAGCAAGTGCCACAGCATTGCGTTTATGGGTGACAGTACAAAGTACAATTGCAATGGGTTGTTGTAATTCCATGAGATTGACCTGCAAATAGACAAAAGAATTTCACATTGTCAAAGGTTAGCAATCGATTTTCTGTGACACTATGCGCTAATCCATACTATGGTCTAGCAATTATTACGCAAAGTGCTGTGGTTGAATTGTATCAATCACCCCATACATCTATAAAAAAGCGAACATACAGGATTTCTTGTTGGGTATTTTATTTTTACTTTTTGCTGTAATGCCAATTGTTGAGATAGCACTATTGATCCAAGTTGGCGGTGTTATTGGTGGTTGGAATACAGTAGCCGTTGTCATTGTCACCGCATTTATCGGTGCATACTTGGTCCGTCAAGAAGGGCTTTCAACATTACAAACTGCTCAACAAAAGATGAATCAAGGGCAAATGCCCGGCGAAGAACTTGCTCAGGGCTTATTGTTACTAGTCGCAGGCGTGCTACTGGTAACGCCAGGGTTTGTTACTGATTTCATCGGCTTGTTATTTACGGTTCCTGTAACGCGTAAATTAATTGGTAAAGCGTTATTGCTTAAGTTTATGCAAAGCAAGCATGCAACCGAACAGTTTTCGCATACTCAGCATTATCAAGCTCGCAATGATTCCCAAGACGGAGACATCATCGAAGGTGAATATCACACGCGCAATGACAGCAGCAAACCGCAACTACCTGACGATGAAAAACCTTAAGTCACGCAGAGCACAAAAATAGCTGCTTTTTTCGATTTTTTTTGCAAAATACCCTTGAGATTAAAAAGGGCATACCCATTTAACCTCGCAGAATATTTTTTTAAGTCATCAAACACTCATTTGATGGCGGACACATACTCAGTAATTTGGAATTTTCAGGAGATTTGAAAATGGCAATTCGTCCTTTACACGACCGCGTTATCGTTCAACGCGAAGATCAAGAGAGCAAGTCTGCGGGTGGCATCGTTCTAACAGGTTCAGCAGCGGAAAAATCAACGCGCGGTAAAATCATCGCAGTTGGCAATGGCCGCGTTCTTGAGAATGGTGATGTTAAGCCACTTGACGTTACAGTTGGCGATACCGTTATTTTCAACGACGGATATGGCGTGAAGACTGAAAAATTAGACGGTGAGGAAGTCCTCATCATGAGCGAAAGCGACATTCTTGCGATCGTAGAATAAAACGTTTAGACCAATATATAGAATTAGAGGAATATTGAAATGGCAGCTAAAGAAGTCCGTTTTGGTGATGACGCCCGCGTAAAAATGTTAGCCGGCGTAAACATTCTAGCCAACGCAGTTAAAGTTACTTTAGGCCCGAAAGGCCGCAACGTAGTTTTAGACAAATCATTCGGCGCACCAACTATAACTAAAGATGGTGTGTCAGTAGCAAAAGAAATCGAGCTAGAAGATAAGTTCGAAAACATGGGCGCACAAATGGTTAAAGAAGTTGCGTCTAAAGCGAATGACGAGGCAGGCGACGGCACAACCACTGCAACTGTATTAGCCCAAGCTATCGTAACCGAAGGCTTGAAGTCTGTTGCGGCTGGCATGAATCCAATGGATCTTAAGCGCGGTATCGACAAAGCGGTTAAAGCAGCTGTTGAAGAACTCAAAGGGCTCTCTGTTGACTGTAAAGATAACAAAGCGATTGCTCAAGTGGGTACGATTTCAGCTAATTCAGACCTCGAAGTGGGTGATATTATCGCTGAAGCTATGGAACGCGTTGGCACCGAAGGTGTTATCACTGTAGAAGAAGGTCAAGCGCTGCAAAACGAATTAGACGTTGTCGAAGGTATGCAGTTCGACCGCGGTTACCTTTCTCCATACTTCATCAACAGTCAAGAAAACGGTACTGTTGAGTTGGAAAGTCCATTCATTTTGTTGGTCGATAAAAAAGTATCTAACATTCGTGAATTACTCCCTACTCTTGAAGCGGTTGCAAAATCGTCTAAGCCATTGATGATTATTGCTGAAGATGTTGAAGGTGAAGCACTTGCAACATTGGTTGTAAACAACATGCGTGGCATTGTTAAAGTAGCCGCTGTTAAAGCACCTGGTTTCGGTGACCGCCGCAAAGCTATGCTTCAAGACATCGCCGTATTAACCGGTGGTACAGTGATTTCAGAAGAAATCGGTTTAGAGCTTGAAAAAGTTCAACTTGAAGATTTAGGTACGGCGAAACGCGTTGTTATCAGCAAAGACAACACAACGGTTGTTGATGGCGCTGGTGAAGAAGAAACCATTCAGGGTCGTTGTGCACAAATTCGTGCACAAGTTGAAGAATCTACGTCTGACTATGACAAAGAGAAGCTTCAAGAGCGTCTAGCTAAACTCGCTGGTGGTGTTGCCGTAATCAAAGTTGGGGCAGCAACCGAAGTAGAAATGAAAGAGAAAAAAGCCCGTGTTGAAGATGCATTGCATGCAACTCGCGCGGCAGTTGAAGAAGGTGTAGTTGCCGGTGGTGGTGTTGCGCTAGTGCGCGCGGCAGCATCAATTAGTGACCTTCAAGGCGACAACGAAGATCAAACACACGGCGTTAAATTAGCGCTTCGCGCAATGGAAGCGCCATTGCGTCAAATCGCTTCTAACGCAGGTGCTGAAGCTTCTGTTGTTACTAACAGCGTTAAAAACGGCGAAGG
>CAXRGW010000011.1:0-5235 GCA_964230255.1 Alteromonas sp. | reverse complement strand
GCATAGATCTGACGGCCACGAGGGTCGTGAACTTTCGAATCAAAACCACTGTTAGTGAATACCTGAGGTGGATCCTCGTCGAACAAGTTTATTCCACCAATAGTTAGCAGATAGTCAGTTTCAGTATCAAACACCGCACTTAAGTTCACGTTGTATTGTGCATCAACTGTCACTTGACTATCGATTTCCGCATCGTCGTTTTGATCATCGTCATACGAACTGATGTAGCGTACGAAAATATTCGCGCTATGGATATCATTTTGCCAGTTAAGACCTAGGTTCGCACGAAGCTCAGGTGATGAAGTACCGATGTTACTGAAGTTACGTTTACCTGCACCATCGATGACACCAGCTTGTGGATCAATCAACTCATAATCAAGGATATAAGTTGCATTGATGCTAGGTGAAAATGAACCGACATCTGAGTCAATCTTATAACTAGCAACTAAGTCTAGACCAGAAGTAGAAAGCTCACTTGCATTCACGTACGTGTTAAGTACTTGCAATAACGGGCCATTTAACGGGTCACCCGCACGTATAATACGCGTGGTATCTTGAGGATTCGCATTCAAGATGGCTTGTGCGTTTTCTTGAATAATCAAGTCTTCAAAATCAAAGTTCCAGAAATCAACCTCAATAGACAAATCATCCACTGGCTCAGCAGAGAAACCAATATTATAAGCAGTTGACTCTTCTGGTTTTAAGTCTTCGTTACCTGACGTTCTGACCGCGGCGAAAGCTGCAGCACCGCCAAACACTGGGTCACTTAACTGTTGCAACGTTGTTGCACCACCATTCCGCAGGAATACGGTTGGAGCTCTAAACGACGATGACCATGAACCACGCAGTGAGAATTCATCAGATGCACGCCATGAGAATGCAACTTTAGGGTCTATCGTATCACCGATAGAACCGCCGTAGTCCTCATAACGAAGAGCAAGCTGAATATCTAATACATCCGATACTGGCAGTGCCAATTCCGCAAAGGCTGCATAAACATCTAGTTTGCCTTCAAAGTCAGGGTTACCGATTACGAATGTAAAGCTGTCTTGATTTGCCAATGCATCATAGTCTTGACTTAAACGCTCTTCACGCCACTGCAAACCGAATGCAAGACCAGCCGTGCCACCGTCCATATCGAATGCATCAATCGATGCGAAACCTTCTATTACCTGAAGGTCAGATTTTGAATCGATAACTTGCTTGGCCGTGAATGAGTCAATTACGTATTGTGAGTTAGGTGATACGGTGTAAGACGTTGCGAACGGGTTGAAGTATTCGCATGCGCCAACGCCCGGCGTACCGGTCAATGGATTACAATCAGCACCACCTAAACCGTTTAACGCCAGATTAAACTCTGTATTAAGTACGTCGTCAACTTGGAACAAGAAGTCATTGGTACCGTTGGTATAACTCAATTCCCAGAAGCCGTTATCCAGCTCACCTGTTAACGTTGTGTTGAAACGGAATGTATCTGACTCAGTATTCGCTGGATCTCCAGGGACACCGTTACCTTCAGCACGTCCGAAGAAGCCTACAGGTGCACCAAATGGGTTATTCGGGTGATCAGCAGGAACTACAGGCAGTGTTAAGATTGGGAAGCTCGGTGAACCACCACGTTCCGCGCGGTTGCGCGCAATGCTGAGTTCATTTAGCCACGTAATATTGTCAGTGAGTTCATATTCTGCTTTTACGTAAGCTGTGACTCGCGATTCATCCGGTACGTAAGAGTATGTGTTACCGAAATCGAATCCACAGAAACCGATTTCTAATCCTGGCACTGTGCCAGAAGGTGCTAACAACTGCGGGAAACCACCAAACTCAGCACAACCGGTTGGGTCGATAAACGGTGTTCCACCTAAGAAGAACGAGCCAGGGTTACCCAAAGCACTAGTATCGTCTTGTGGGCGCGATAAACGACGATCCGACAAAAACATCGGTGAACGGTTGGTATAACTGATAGCAGCCATCACGCTGCCATTGTCACCTACCGAGCCCCATAAACCTTGAATGATGTATTCTTTGTTGTCACCGTGAGCACCGTCTTGATAGTCAAAGGTGACCTTAGCGCCATCATAATCTTTCTTGGTGATGAAGTTTACAACGCCAGCAACAGCGTCAGAACCGTATAACGCTGATGCACCGTCCTTAATCACTTCCATACGGTTTATGGCAATCATTGGTACGAGTGAGCTAGTATCAACAAAATTAAGACCATCGTTTGTCGGTTGCGCATTCACAACTTGGCGTTTGTTGTTCAACAGCACCAAAGTAGAGGCGACACCAAGACCACGCAGGTTAATGTTTGATGTACCGGCCGTTGCATTCTGTGTGAAAGCATCCGGATTGTTTTGCGCACCCGTGTTAATGGTAAGCGTTTGGGTAATATCAGCGATATTTTTAGCACCGATTGAATCAATCGACACACTATCGACAACCGCTAATGGCGACGGAGATTCGAAGTTTTCACTGCGGCGCACGAAACTACCTGTGACCAAAATCAGTTCAAAACTTTGTTCTTCCGCTTGTTGAGTATCGTCTTCTTGCCCCATGGCAAGTTGTGGAGCGAGCGCAAATTGAGCGGCTACGCATGCAGCGAGCGCCGTTTTGCGAGTGGATAACTTCATTGTGAGTCCCCTATGTTAGGTGTTTGCATGCAAACAACCCAGCTAGTCTATATTGGTATATAAGTTATTTTTATGCGCATACGTGATTCGAGTACGCTTCGAAAATAGTAGGCGTAACTCGAACAAATGTAAATTTTATGTTGCTTATATGTAAATATTAGAGATTTAGATGGTCTGACCAGCTCGTTTTCGGGGAATGACTCTTACTCTGAGATAGAATGAATGATTGCTAGCATTAGAAACTGGCCAACCAGTGCTGGTTTCTCTCTCCCTTTAATTTCTACAGCGCAATCAAATGTATACAAACGCCCCGTGGGCTTTTGTTCGATTGATGCGACTTTAAACGCATACCGAACCTGATCGTTAACACGAACGGGCTCTAAAAACCGCAATGCATTGATACCGTAATTCAGCACAGAAGCTATATCGGGATGCGGTGCTACGGCCCCCTCAAATGCTTTTGGCATCAGTGATGCAGAGAGAAAGCCGTGGGCAATAGTCGTTTTAAATGGGCTTTGCGAAGCGCAACGCTTAGCATCGACGTGAATCCATTGATGATCACCGGTTGCATCAGCAAAAGTATTGATTGCTTGTTGTGTAACCGTTATCCAATCTGACGCTGGTAACGCGTCGCCAACAGCTAAATCAATCAAAGTGATACTCATTATAATTTCCTAAATTGCGATAAAGTTACATTTTTATACTATTAATATACTGAATATTTCAAATCATATTCTATAATGATGGCTAATAATTAAAAATGCTAAACTCCGTTTGCACGTTACAAATAGAAGCTAAAAATGAATCTGAATCGAATTGACTTAAACCTATTCGCAGTATTTGATGCCATTTACACTGCCGGTAGTTTGACTAAAGCTGCCGACGTGCTTTGTATTACACAACCGGCAGTGAGTAATTCGCTTGCCCGTCTGCGCGAAATGCTGAATGACCCTTTATTCGTGCGCACTGGTCACAGTATGACGCCGACACCCGTTGCGCAAAATATTATTGTTCCAGCACGTCAAGCGTTAGGCCTTCTGCGCAAAAGCGTGCAGCAAAGCCATACCTTTGATCCAGCGATTTCAGAAAAAGCGTTCAATTTCGCCAGTCGCGATCTGCTCGAAGTGGTTATAATGCCGCGCTTGATGGTACGTTTACAAAATGTCGCACCGAACACCACGTTAACTAATTACGAAATTGCACGGAGCCAAGTAGTATCCTCAATGGCTAACGGTAGTCTGGATTTCTTTGCCGACGCCTCGAGCTTTACTGACCCGCACCTGTGTAAGCAAAGAATCGCATCGGATCGCTTTGTTGTCATTGCGCGTAAAAACCACCCAGCACTTAAAAACGGTTTAGATTTAGAAACATTCTTACGCCTAGGCCACATTAATGTCTCGCATCGCAAAAGCGGCGCAGGACCGATAGATATTGAATTGGATAAGTTAGGTAAAAAACGTAAAGTTATCATGCGTGGTCAACATTTCTTGACCGTACCTAGTGCAATTGTCAAAACAGATCTCATTGCCTGTTTGCCTTATCACTTGGCCAAACACTATGATTTATCGATATTCGAATTGCCGTTCGACATTCAACCTGTAGAGTATTTCTTGTATTGGCACGTAAGCGCTGACCACGACCACGCACATTTGTGGATGCGAGAACAGATTAGCGAAGTGTGTAAGGCTTATGCACCGCATTAAACAGTGCTTCTTCATGCGTTAGTGGCTGTGCTAACGTCAAAGAGCCATTATGTCCAATGGATGTTGTTGCACAACAGCACAATGTTGCCAATGAGCAGGCCAATGCGCATCGAGCCAGCATGATGATGTACTTTACCGCAATACCGATCACGACGACCCTATTCTTGTGGATATCATCAATGAAGTACTAGGAGGAAAAGAAGAGCCCACTACTCGTTTACCTAGCAAAATTTTGGTTCGGCGCTGCCCAGAAGTATCGAAATAGCCCCCTTATTGTCTTTCGATCGCTTTAAGAATACTGGCGAAGCCCGCAGCTCCTTGTTTTTGAGTCATTGGATCTAGCACCCATTTCCCTAACAATAGCACCTTTAAATGACCGCGAGAAATCCACACAACACGCGTGCCCTCCTCTACCTCCCTGAGCCTTACTTCGCCAATTTCATGATCAAATGTGATGGGTGACGACTGTTCGATTTGATATTGCAGGCGGGTTGGCCTTTCGAAGCCTACAATTCGCTCAAACAGCGTGAAGGGTTTAATCTTTATCCGACGCAAAGCGCCTTTGCCATTGGGCTCATTTTCACCTTGGCTGACCAACTCCGATTCATCAACTCCAGGAAAATTTGCATAGTTTGCGTGGTCTGCAATGGCTGCAAACACTTCTTCTATCGGTTTCTTGACTAACCGCTCTACTTTTATATCAAACATAAATCATTACTCACTGGTGACATTGAGTGGACCCATCCCTATAAGTATTAAACCACATACCTATGTATCGACCCACAGATTTTTTTCTGTTTTCCCTTGGGTTTTAATTACAACCGTTCAAACACATCGACTTATTATTAACCGAGGAATTAACCATGTTGAAAATAGTTAAAACTTCTATCGCTATCGCCGCTGTT
>CAXRGW010000010.1:0-61539 GCA_964230255.1 Alteromonas sp. | reverse complement strand
AGCGGCTTGCCTGTTGGCATTGACACTAGGTTTATTGAGTGCCACTGCAAACGCCAGTGGCAGTAATACGCTAAGTCAGGGGTCAGCGATGATTTCACAAGGCTCCTTAACACTTGGAGAAGGTGCTTCGGAGTTGCTTGGTGAAGCTTCATCTGCTGCTGTTGCGTTTACTGTCGACGTCATTGAAGTCGTGGGGGATGTTGCAACAGTTTCCCTACAAACGTTTGCGAGAGCTTCAGAACAAAGCGCTAAGGTTGCAATAACGCTGAGCGCGGCTTCAGTAACTAGTTTGGCGATTGCGGCAGGCAGCGTTATCGAGATCATGGTGATATACGCTGAAAACAATATCGATGTTTTGGGCTACGTCTTGCTTGAGGAAGCTGAAGTGATGTTGTTTGTTTCGGCGGTGGAATCAACCCTAGCAAGTGGCTCATAAACCCTTTAACCGGTATACGTAGGAGATTGTCATGAAGATGTATATTGCCGCGCTCTTTTTGTTTTGCTTGAGTGTTTCAACCAATGCTGTTTCTCAAGGTAGCGGAACGGGTTGTAATTCGATAAAAATGGGGCCAGAAGGTTATCAAAAAGCGGCGCAACTCAGCAGCAAGGTCTTGACCTACTTAGAGCAGAAACATCAACAGGATGGCACTGTAGTGGCGATGTTGGGACGTGTCGGCTCTGACAGTCCTGATTCCCGCTTCCAGCGAAAGGTCAGTCGTTACTGGAATTATACACACGCCGGTTTAGCTTACCGCAATCATGCGGATGGTCAGTGGACTATCGTTCATTTATTAAATGATTGTGGCAAGGAATCGAACATCTATGCGCATAGTATGATGACATTCTTTTTAGATGACCCTTATGAATATCGTGCAGTGGTTGGGATTCCAGATTGGAATACGCAGGAAATGCTAGAAACCTTGATCGTGGATCGCAATATGTCATTGGCGCTGTTTAACAATAGTGTGTATTCAAGTGTGTCTTATCCTTTCAATATCGAAAGACAAAACTCCAATGAATACATTCTCGACACTTTAGTGCTAGCCATGGCATATCAAAATGGTGTTGATAACTTATTCACTCGTGAACATGCAAAAGAATATTTATTAAGCTCTGGTTTAAAGCAACATGTGGAGCCTGAGCAAGTCAAAGTAAAGGGAATCGAGAGCTTTGGTATGGCGTTGGGATTTGGGCCTAAAAACGTGACATTAAAGGACCACCCAAGATCCGAGCGGCGCGGTGGCAAAGTGAATATAGTATCGGTTGGTACTTTAATAGAATTTCTCAACAATCTAGGAAAGTTACAAGCGACTGCGGAACTGTCTTTAAAAGATGTTAATAAGGCCTCAGATACCCGCTACGAAAAGTAGTGGTTGTAAACATCAGAACATATTAATGTCGCTATTACTTTAGGTCAGCAGACATTAAACTAAGGCAATTCAATTGAATTGTCAGGTTCTGTCGGGTTTTTGTCGTCGCAAAATTCTGGCCTACACTCAATAAGTTCTCGACACTCTATTTACCACATTCGGTGGCTTACTTGTGGAGTTAAAGTATGTTCATTTCGACCAATAAATTAAAAGCACTGCGTCAGGATAAAGGTTTGTCGCAAGAGCTTCTCGCCAAAATGTCAGGGTTATCGGTACGCACGATTCAGCGTGTTGAATCTGACGGCAAAGCGTCTGCCGAGACAGTGTTATCGATTGCTTCGGTTTTTAATTTATCACCGAAAGAACTGCAAGCGGCTTCGAATGAAATTGAAGTTAATTGGTCGAGGAAAAAAATCATGAAAAACACATGCGCACTATCGCTCTTAGTTGGAACTGTCATTGCCGCAATCGTACTTGGCGTTGGCCCTTACTTTTACATTGATGTACCGGCCATGATGTTTGTATTTTTGTTTACTTATGCAGCAACAGTAATGGCTTTTGGTACTGAAGGTACCGCTAAGTCGATAACCAGCTTCAAGTATCTATTTACCGACGAGATGGTGGGTGGTGCAAAAGCGGTGTATTTGGTTGCAGTCTTGACGGCGCAAATTCGATTTTGCTATGCCGCAGGTGTGTTAGGAATAATCATTGGCGGTGTCGGTATCCATAGCAATTATGAAGCCGAAGGTTTTTCATTGCACTCAACATGGGCAATAAACTTACTATCGCTATTCTGGGCTATGGTATTTAGTGAGGTCGTTTTACGACCGTTAAAAACCAAACTAGCAACCTGTGATTTGGTTCAATAGCCTCTAAGCGAAGAAGCAGTGCCACGATGAGATTTCTAGATCTCGCCGCGGCGTTGCTCTAATTCTTCTTTGATCTGGTGGGCTTTTTCTTCAGTTATGTCATATTTCCACATCACTGCGATAGCTAACAGTGCAGTTGCCGCTGGTATAACGATATCAGCAATACGCAGTTTGGTCATGGTTTCGACTGTCTGCACAGCGGCTCCAGCGTCGAACCCAACAAATTTCAGAACGACACCTGCGAGGAAGAGCGCTAGTGCTTGGCCGAGCTTAACCATTAACCAGTAAATGGCGCCAAATGTGCCTTCTTTACGAGGCATACCGTTGTTTAACTCGTCTAAGTCACACACGTCGGCCGTCATACTCATCATCAGTGTAAACAAGCCACCAATACCAAATGACATCAATGGAATTGGCATAAAGATCAGCCAAGGATTATCAGGATTAAAGCCATACCACTTAAGGCCATAACCAAAAACAGAGATTACGGTAGATACAATAAATGCGTTGCGTTTACCCCATGCGTTTGCCATCCAGCTAACAATTGGAATAACGAAAAACGCAGTCATTGCAGCACTCAAGGTTGAGAACCACGCTGGCCATGTGCCAGCTGCACCATAGTCGCCATTAAACATATGGAAGACAATGATGAAATAAGAAAAAGATGCGACCAACTGGAAACCATTAAAAACCAGAAATGTAGCGCCGCAGAGCTTTACGAATGAACTGTTCTTAAACGTTTGAAGGATGTTTCTGAAGACCTCTTTAAGATTGCTCCAAAGGTTTCCGAATGAGATCTCAGCGCGGTCTTCGATCTTGTCGCTATCAATGCCTTTACAGAAAAGCCCCGGCAATATACCCAGCACGATACATCCGCCCGCTACAATCAAAGACAAGGTTTGCACACCTTCTGCTTGAGTGGGAAATACCGTTGGATCTGCAATTAACACCCAGAACCACGGTACAATCATCCACGCGATTTGTCCCATAAACTGTGAGAACGCCATAAGGCGTGTGCGCTCGTTATAATCAGAAGTAATTTCGTAACCCAAGCCCACAAATGGTGTGGCGTACATGGTGTTACCGATAGTAAATGCCAGAGAGAAGCCAAGGAAATACCAGAAGGTGAAATCGTCGCTCCAATCCGGATTCATTTGCCACAACACAGCGAATAAGGTACCGCTTAAAATCGCTCCAACTACTATATATGGGCGCCGACGACCCCAGCGCGATTTCGTATTGTCGGTAATAAAGCCCATAATTGGGTCGGTGATAGCGTCTAGAAAGCGAGGAATGGCACCGAGTAATCCGGCGATTAACGGATCAACACCAAAGCCGGTGATCAAGAAAAACGAGAAAACACTTAACGCGGAAGGTAAAAAATTGAGTACAAAAGTGCCCGCGCCATATGCAGACTTCTGTCCGAGGGGAACTCGATCTTTTTCAGCAGTTTGGTAATGAGACATCTACATCGCGATTAAAAAATTTGATTAACGAAATGTAAACGAAGTTGTTGCGCATCTGTTAATCGAAATCGGGCAAATTAGGTGACGTGCCCTTGTCGTGCGGTGAGGTGGATTTTTGCCTTGGCGGATCAAAGGTTAATTTTGGCTAATCGTCCCTTCTTAACCTGCTACTAGTCCGTTGTGTCGTATATTTCTTGATCATCGTCGGCAACTTGCATTTTATGCACTCTGATTGGAGAAACAGTGACAAGTCCCACTATGAAAATAATGCTGATCCTTTGGTTGTTAGCTTCTGGTTTGTTACTCAGTAATGAGGCTAAAAGTATGAATGAAACTACCCACGTCAAACCTGCGACGGTGTTTAACCCGCAAATTGACGGTCGTTGGGTTGGTCTAGGTATTGCCTACGGTTCCTACCGCGATGGCGAAAGTCCAGGCAAGGGCAGCGTATCATCTGAACAAGATATTCTTGAGGATATGCAGATCCTAACAGGCCAAGGAGCCGCGCAATGGAACCTTATTCGCATGTACGCAGCAGATGCGGCTAGCGAGCAAGTGTTGAAAACTATTCGAAAGCACAAACTGCCAGTCAAAGTCATGCAAGGTGCATGGTTGTCGTCAACTCAAACTGATGCTGAAAACGAATTACAGATTAGTGAAATCATTCGTTTAGCAAATACATACCCAGACATTATTGTTAGTGTTAATTTGGGTAATGAAATCTTTGTCGATTGGTCTTATCACGGTTTTCCACCCGAATTCATCCCGACTTACTTGGAATGGGTTAAGCGTGTACAGGCAGAAACGGAGGTTCCAGTAACGTTAGCAGACGATTACAACTTCTGGAATAAGCCTTGGAGTGGGAAAGTTGGGGAAGCGCTGGACTACATCGTTTTGCACGCCTATGCAATGTGGAATTCAAAAGAGCTAGAAGAGGCGGTGCCTTGGACGGCAGACATTTATAAGGACATCCAAGCCCGCTTTCCTACGAAGCAGATAGCTTTGGGTGAATCCGGTTGGGCGACCAGCTCAATCAGCACCAACGGCGATGAGCGTTTGATTATCGCTGCAGCAACTGAAGAGGCGCAGAAAGCCTTCTTTGACGAATACCGCGCTTGGCTCAAGGCCAATAACATTGTGTCATTCTATTTTGAAGCCTTCGATGAAAAGTGGAAGGGTGGCGATGATAAACCCGATGGTATTGCCGAAAAAAACTGGGGGATTTACCGCTCAGATCGCACACCAAAATTAGTGATGCAGTAAACCCATTAAGCGCAACAATAATTGAAGGAATACTAAGATGTCGAAATTTACTAATCCGTACTTACGGAGACGCTACCACAGCGAAGCGCTGACAACTTTAGAAAGTAAACGAGAAGCGATTCAATCTATTATCGAAGCCGGTATGCACGGTTTGTGTTTTAGTCCGTATAGCGAAGGTCAAGGTCCCGGTACTGTATTGACCAAACAGCAAGTGCAAGAGCGTTTAGCGCTGGTTGCTGATAACGTAAGTTGGGTTCGCTCATTTTCATGTACTGAGGGCAATGAGCTGGTGCCAATTGTCGCCAAAGAAATGGGTTTGAAAACCCTAGTGGGTGTCTGGTTGGATGGTGATTTTGAAGCAAACGAGCGCGAGCTTAAAGGTGCTTTCGACCTACTTGAGCAGGGTGTTGTTGATATGCTTGCTGTTGGTAACGAAGTTATGTTGCGTGAGGAAATGTCCCCCGAGCAATTGGTTGACTACATCGAGCGTGCCAAGCGTGTCGCCAATGGCGTGCCTGTGGGTTATGTTGATGCCTATTACTTATTTGAAGAAAATCAGATCGTTACTGATGCCTGTGACGTTGTATTTGCCAACTGCTATCCATTCTGGGAAGGGTATCACATCGACCATGCGCTGGTTTACATGAAGGATATGTATTATCGCGCCAAAGCGGTTGCTGGTGATACGCCGGTGGTAATTAGTGAAACGGGTTGGCCGAATAAAGGAACATTAGAGGGGCAAGCGTTGCCGTCAGAAGACAATGCGATGCGCTACTTTATTGATGCCTTCCGTTGGACCGAACAAATGAATATTCCACTATTTTATTTCTCAGCACTAGATGAGGCCTGGAAGGTTGATGTCGAAGGTGATGTCGGGGCGTATTGGGGTCTTTGGGATAAAGACGGTAAGCCGAAATTTTGGTAGAGAATGAAGAATCTGTGCAGTTTAATAATTTACAATCTATTGGCATCGTACCACAACGCGCGATTTGCTACTCAGGGTATCGTTCGGACCATAATCCAGGCTTGGGAATATTTCCAAGCTATACTGAAATTCTCGAAGACTTGAATATTCTGGCCGGCGATTGGCGGTATCTGCGCTTATATGATGCTGGCCCCCATGCACATACTGTGTTGGAAGTAATCGAGCGTGAAAAGCTTCCTTTTAAAGTCATGCTAGGTATGGATTTAGCCGCCGAAGTGAGTAATCCACAATGCCCGTGGAATGCGCATTACCCTGATCACATACTCGCAGACAATCGCCGTCATAATGACATTGAATTACAGCGCGTAGTGCGCTTGGCGAATGAATATGCTGACCATGTGTTGGCCATCTCTCTTGGCAACGAAGCCAGTGTTGAATGGACCGATCACAAAGTGCCTACGGATAGATTGATGCACTTTGCTGTGCAACTTAAAGGCCAAACGCAAGCGCCAGTGACCTTCTGTGAGAATTACGCACCTTGGGCTAGCGGTCAATTAGACGAATTGGCGAAATACGTAGATTTTCTCTCCTTGCATAGCTATCCGCTGTGGGAGTCCCAGAGTATTGAGCATGCTCTGCACTTTACGCAACAAAACTATTCCGCAGTTGCAGATAGATTTACTGATAAGCCGGTGGTTATTACTGAGGCCGGTTGGACGACTAATGCCAACGGTCACGGATTTCCAGCGCATTTTGCCAGCGAGCGCTGGCAAGTAGAATACTGCTCTCAACTGCTAAATTGGTGCGACAAAGACGGTGTTTTATGTTTTCTGTTTGAAGCGTTTGATGAGGCGTGGAAGGGGTCTGATGATCCTGCCGAACCAGAAAAACATTGGGGGATCTACCGCTTAAACCGACAATCGAAACCGGTTGTAGAACACCTAGAAAAACCTAAATTTGCAACTGTAGCCCAGCTTAGCAGTAGCGCTTAGGAAACATGGCAGCGGTTACGGCCTAATTCTTTAGCGCCATACATGGCAGCATCGGCTCGAGACAGCCATTCATAGGCTGTTTCGCGTCGATTAAACTCTGCAGTGCCGGCTGATAGCGTTACACGTAAATCTTTTTCTGGCCATAATGAGCATGCAACGGCTTCGCGCAACATTTCTGCCACAGCGCTGGCTTCCGTTAAGTTAGTGTTTTCCAGAATCAATACAAATTCTTCACCGCCAAATCGGAATAATTCATCGGTACGGCGGACCCCACTGCTGATGATTTTGGTGAATAGTTTAAGCACATTATCGCCACATTCGTGACCGTATTTGTCGTTAATATCCTTAAAGTGATCGATGTCGATTACGATCAAAGAACAGGTTCGGTCAGGAAAACGGTGCAAGCGTTCGATGGTTTTAAGTAGAGCTTCTTCAAATGCGCGTCGATTCCCCACTTGAGTCAGTGGGTCGGATGTGGCCATACGTTCAAGGAATAGCTGCTGTCTGCGCATACGACTGGCAAACGCATAGCAAAACATCAGAGTAGCGCTAGCTGAGACTAAAAATTTGAGAGCAAAAAAAGTATCAACTTGCGGCCATATCATTACTACTACATTAACCAAAAATAAAGCTCCAATTGCAGCGGCAACAATTGGGGTCAATAGGAAAAATAAAGTCGTCAATGCTGGGAAGACCCAAACGATCTGGTCGTGACCTTTAAGACCAACGGTGGCGGTCATTACCATAACACTGAGGAATGATAACCCCCACCGGGCAAAACGGGTTTTATGGGTTAAGTAAACTTTAAAGAATATTGCTAAGGAGACTAATACTGCTGTGGTATTCAGGATAGCTACAGCAGTATCACCATTTAACGTACGAAATACAGCAAATGGTAAAAGGCAGGCAGATATAGCGCCGCTAATGATCAGTATTATTGACTCTTCGGTGGTTCTCGGTGAACTTTGCATAACCAATAAACAAATGTCTCCTTACGCAAGTTTAGTTACGGCTACTAAATCAACCCAAATTGTATATTTATTGTTCACTGTTTGTCACGAACAAAAAAGCCCCAAGCACGAGTTCGAGGCTTTTTTCAGGCGCTAATAAAAATTAGCACAAGGCTTGCGGGCGTTACACACGCTCAAAAATTGTCGCGATACCCTGCCCCAAACCAATACACATGGTTGCTAGACCAAGGGTTTTATCTTCCGCTTCCATCAGATTCAACAGAGTTGTTGAAATACGTGCGCCAGAGCAGCCTAGTGGGTGACCAAGCGCAATTGCGCCACCATTGAGGTTCACTTTGTCGTCGTAATGGTTAATCCAGCCAAGCTGTTTGATACACGACAACGCTTGTGCGGCAAACGCTTCGTTAAACTCAGCCAGTTCAATGTCATCCATTGTTAGGCCAGCGCGTTTTAGTGCTTTCTGCGTCGCAGGTACAGGACCAAACCCCATGATTGCTGCATCACACCCGGCAACAGCCATGGCACGGATTTTGGCGCGTGGCGTTAACCCCAGCGCTTTTGCTTTGTCAGCAGACATGAGTAACATTGCAGCCGCACCATCAGAAATTGCCGATGAAGTGCCAGCAGTAACTGTACCGTTGACTGGATCAAAAACCGGGCGCAGCGCAGCCATAGTATCAATTGTGCTGTCTGGACGAATAACTTCATCAGCATCGATTAGCTTTAATACGCCATTGGCGTCATGGCCTTCAATACCGACGATTTCATTATTCCAACGACCTTCAACATGGGCTTTGTGCGCGCGTTGATGAGAGCGCGCCCCAAAGGCATCTTGCATTTCACGGCTGATGCCATTTTGACGCCCTAATAATTCAGCCGTCATACCCATGTTGCCCGATGCTTTAGCTGTGTACTTCGCTAATCCAGGGTGGAAGTCTAGGTTAAACGTCATAGGAACGTGACCCATGTGCTCAACACCACCAATCATGAATATGTCACCGTTGCCGGTCATAATGCCTTTAGCAGCATCATGCAGTGCCTGCATTGAAGAGCCGCATAAACGGTTGACCGTTACCGCGCCAGTAGAGCGAGGAATACTGGTTAACAGTTGTGCATTACGCGCAACGTTAAAACCTTGTTCTTTGGTCTGTTGAACACAGCCCCAAATAATATCTTCGATCTCTGCGGGTGGAACGTTCGGGTTGCGTTCAAGCAACTTAGTCATCAAGTGGGCTGAAAGTGTTTCAGCGCGAACATTGCGGAATACACCACCTTTAGAGCGACCCATCGGGGTACGAATACAATCAATAACAACTACGTCTTTCATAAAATTCTCCTTAGGCCAGCTTATGCGAAGTACGATTTACCAGTACGTGCCATTTCACGCACACCTTCAGATACTTGGTAAATTGGCCCAAGCTCAGCGTATTTATCGGCTAAATCAACGAAGTTTTGTAAGCCCATAGTTTCGATGTAACGGAAGATCCCACCTCTAAACGGCGGGAAGCCTAGACCATAAAGTAAGGCCATGTCAGCCTCTGCAGCACTGGCAACGATGTTTTCTTCAAGACAGCGAATCGCTTCGTTGGCCATTGGGATCATGGTTCTCGCAATAATTTCTTCAGCGCTGAAATCGCGTTTCTCTGCTACGTGCGGCGCTAACAGTTCAAATGCGGTTGCTGCTGGAACCTTAGTTGGACGTCCACGCTTGTCAGTACTGTAATCATAGAAGCCTTTGCCATTCTTCTGACCTAAGCGATCGTTACCAAACATTACCGTTACTGGGTCATTGTCGATTTTTTGCATACGCTCAGGAATACCATCAGACATAACGCCAGCCGCATGGTCAGCAGTATCCATCCCCACTACGTCCAGCAAGTATGCAGGGCCCATTGGCCAACCAAACTTTTTCTCCATCACTTTATCAACGGCGGTGAAATCTGCCCCATCAAGTACTAGGCGACTAAAGCCTGCGAAATATGGGAACAATACACGATTCACTAGGAACCCAGGACAATCGTTCACAACGATAGGGGTTTTACTCATGCGTAAGGTCGTTGCAACTACTGCGTTGATGGTTTCTTCACTGGTGTCTTCACCGCGGATGATCTCCACCAAAGGCATTTTGTGTACTGGGTTAAAGAAGTGCATGCCACAGAAACGCGACGGATCTTTCAGGCTCTTAGCTAACTGGTTAATACTGATTGTGGATGTGTTTGAGCAGATAATCGCATCATCAGCTACCGCTTCTTCGGTCTCGGCTAAAACAATACCTTTAACTTTCGGATTCTCAACAACGGCTTCTATTACCAAATCAGAATTAGCAATCGCACTGTAGTCTAAAGTAGGCGTGATGTTAGCTAAGGTAGCTGCCATCTTCTTACCATCAACCTTACCGCGCTTCATGCCTTTTAATAGAATGCCAGACGCTTCTTGCAAACCCAGATCTAGAGCTGCTTGGTTGATGTCTTTCATTACCGAAGGTATACCTTTTACAGCGCCTTGATAGGCAATGCCACCACCCATTATGCCTGCGCCAAGCACTGCATTTTGCTGCACTTTTTTAGTCGCTTGCTTTGCTTGCTTTTTACCTTTGCCTTTGACTAACTGGTCGGCCATAAAGATGCCGATTTGTGCTTTAGCTGCATCAGTTTTGGCTAAGGTTACAAAGCCTTTGTTTTCTAGAGCTAGAGCACCATCGCGATCGAGCATGGCAGCGTTTTTCACCGTCTCAACCATCATATGAGGTGCTGGGTAATGCTTGCCCGCTTGCGCTGCAACCATGGCCGCAGCTGTAGAGAAGCTCATCATCGCTTCATTTTTACCAAGCTGTAATGGCGCTTTTTTGTGAGCGCGTCGTTGCTGCCAGTCGATGGTATTGGCTGCCGCGTCTTGTGCCATTGAAATGGCTGCTTCAATTAAAACGTCAGGTGCAACTACAGCGTCTACAGCACCTTCGGCAAGTGCTTTTGGTGCTTTGCGGTCACGGCCAGTGGTCATCCACTCTAGTGCGTTATCTGAACCAATAACACGCGGTAATCTGACGGTGCCACCAAAGCCAGGCATTAGACCAAGCTTAACTTCAGGTAAACCAATCTGCGCTGAAGTATCTGCTACACGTAAATCACAGGCTAATGTCATCTCACAACCACCACCTAGAGCAAAACCATTAATTGCACAAACGGTTGGCATTGGGAGGTCTTCGAAACGATCAAACACTTGCGACGTCTTGGCGACCCACCCGAGTACGTCTTCTTCTGGTTGACTGAATAAGCCAGTAAATTCGGTAATGTCGGCACCAACTATAAAAGTCGATTTAGCGCTGCGAACGACAACCGCTTTGATACCTTCAGCGGCTTTAAGCGCTTGTGTTGCAGCATCCAGTTCTTCGACTGTTTGGCGATCAAATTTGTTTACGGAGCCGGGAGCATTAAAAACCAGTTCGGCAATGTCACTGGCTTGGTCTAGAGTTGCAACTGATAAACAGTTACCTGAGTAAATCATATATTTATTCTCCTATGGCAGTGCAGTTGATTATAGATGACTGCAGCCGCTATATACGTAGGGTGTCGAGATTCTCGTCAAAAAACGCTTGAAACACAACGAAAATAAAACGCGCGTTTAAACCTGTCTAAGTATGCATAGAGTTCATTTTTTCAAGTTGAAACATCGATAAAATCTCTTGAACCACACTGCAACCTATTGGGTTTATTGGTACTCTTAAGTGGTAAGAAATGTTCAGACAGTTGATTTTGAACGAGCTAACTGCATGCAAAAAACCAAAAACAACATCCATCTATATTCGCTATTCATTACTGGAATAGCACTATTTGCGTGGACTTTTTTTGCGTCAGCAAGAACTACCAATGATCTAGCCATCATTTCTTCTCAGACTACATCGCTAGAGAGCATGCCTGAAATAGCTGCATTGCAGTTGTCGGAGAAGGAACTACAACAGCGCAAATTATTTGCCGAATTTGTACAATTGATAGAAACTCAGCGCGGTTTAGATGGCGAGGAGATGGGGCAAAGACTAGCGGCTCTCGAAGGATATCCCTTGGCGAGCTATGCGGAGAAATATTGGCTGCTACTAAGCCTTTCCAAAGGTTCTGACGCGCAAGTCGCAGCATTTTTTGCCGACCATGATAATTTACCAGTGGCACGCAATGTGCGTAAGCGTTGGTTGCAACTGCTGCAAGACGAGCGACGAGACGAATTATTCACCAGCTATTATCAACCTCGCCTCAGCGCTGAACTCGATTGTCATTATTTGCAGTTAATTTATAACGCAGAACAAGGCATCGCTGAGTTTGATCAACTGGTTGCGCCCTTGTGGCTGGTAGAGTATTCACAGCCCAAAGCCTGTGATCCGATTTTTAAACGCTGGAAAGAAGCCGGATTGCAAAGTGATGAACGCGTATTGGCGCGATTTAAGTTGGCAACTAAGGCCGGCAACATGCAGTTAGCACAGTTTTTAGGCCGTAGTATTTCTGCAGATCAAAAATATCTTCAAAAACTTTGGCAGGATGCGCGTCTGCGACCGTTGCGCTTAACGTCTGGAAAAAAGTACCCAGGCAAACATTCTGCTGAAGAAGCTGAAGTGTTTGCTTACGCAATGTCGCGCTTGACTTGGTCACAACCGCACCGTGTTATCACTGCTTTAGATAGTGCAGCCGGAAAGCTATCATTAGAGGAGCGGCAACTCGATAGTTTAGTGCGCACTATTGCTTTATCACTTGCCGTTGCTCAGCACCCTGATGCTGAGACGTGGTTGCAAAAAGCCTATCAACGACAGGCCGACCCAGAAATCTTGCGCTGGCAAGTGGCTACCGCAATTCGCCAACAGCAGTGGCAACAAACAATTGCTTTGATTGATGCGGCCGAGCCGAGCCACGCCGCTGATCTGTCTTATCAATACTGGCAAGGCAGAAGTTGGCAGCAATTACAGGCGCCCGCCAAGGCGCAAAGCGAGTTTACGGCAGTGGCGAACCAAAGACACTATTACGGGTTTTTAGCCAGTGCGCAGTTACAGCAGATGCCGCAGTTGAATCACCAGGAACCAGCGATTGATCCGGCATTACAAAGCGTCCTAGTTAATCAACCTGGGATCCGCAGAGCATACGAATTATTCGTGCATGAGCGCTTTGCCGAAGCGCGCCGCGAATGGCGCTTTGCCTTGCGTGAAGCTAACGAAGATGTGCGCATGCAGGCGGCGCTGCTAGCCCATGATTGGCAGTGGTATGATCAATCAATCGCCTTATTTACCCAGCTTGGTTACTCTGATGATGTGTTACGTCGTTTCCCGCTCGCAACTGATACTTATATACAACCATTAGCGATGGAGTATCAGATTGATCCTGCTTGGGCCTTTGCTATCACGCGCAGGGAAAGTTCGTTTATGAGTGATGCGGTTTCGAGTGCCGGAGCACGCGGTCTGATGCAAGTTATGCCAGCGACGGCAAGGTTTATCGAGCAGAAACCCGTGCGCTACAGTACTTTGTTAGAGCCTCGGGCGAATGTTTCACTCGGCATCCAATACTTACGTTACTTACTGGGGAAGGTTAATGACAATATGCTGTTGGCGACTGCTTCTTACAATGCCGGTTGGCGGCGAGTATTGGAATGGCTACCAGAAGATGAAGCGATGGCAGCTGATATTTGGATTGAATCTATTCCTTACCGGGAAACACGCAATTACGTTAAGGCCGTGTTAGCCTATAAATATATATATCAGCTGCAGCTCGGGCAGCAAAGCGACCTGTTTGAAAAGCTTCAGGTCATGCAATTACAACCCCGAGCTACCTTGGCAGCGGAAACACAATAATGAAATAGAATTGAATGAGGTTTTATGCAGTCACTCGCGACAGACTACGCCAAACATATAGAGACTCTGCAACAACGCACCAAAGAAGCATTAGAGCGTGAGTCCATTGATGGATTGGTGATCCATTCCGGCCAAAGTAAAGTCATGTTTTTGGATGACAATCACTACCCGTTTCACGTAAACCCGCAGTTTAAGGCGTGGTTGCCAGTAATTGATAATCCCAACAGTTGGTTGGTAGTTGATGGCGTGAACAAACCAAAATTAATTTTTTATCGGCCGGTTGATTTTTGGCACAAAGTACCACCAGAGCCGACTGCATTCTGGACAGAACACTTTGAAATTGTAATGCTGCAACAGGCAAACCAAGTCGAAAAATTCCTGCCTTATGACAAAGATCGTTATGCCTATATCGGTGAGTTTATTGAAGTGGCTCGGGCATTGGGATTCAGTTTGGTCAACCCCGACCGAGTATTGCATTATTTACATTATCATCGCGCTTATAAAACGGACTATGAATTAGCCTGCATGCGCGCTGCAAACGCTACTGCAATTACGGCTCACCGTGCTGCAGAACACGCATTTTTGCGAGGTAAGAGCGAGTTTGATATCAACTTAGCGTACTTAAACGCCGCCCGTCAGGGTGATAACCAAGTACCGTATTGCAACATTGTTGCGTTAAATGAAAATGCCGCAATTTTGCATTACATGGTGTTAGAGTCACAACCGCCGCAACAGCATCGTAGTTTTTTGATCGATGCCGGTGCTGGTTTTAATGGTTATGCTTCAGACATCACAAGAACATATTGCAACCAAACACACGAGTTTAGTGACTTGATTGCAAGTGTAGACAATCTGACTAAATTGCTAGCTACGCATTTGCAACCGGGGACTGAATACGCAGATATTCACCGCCAAGCTCACGTGGGCATCGCAGCTATATTGGCCGATGCGGAAATCGTTAATTTATCTGCCGAAGAAATTGTACAACGCGGTATTTCGAAAACCTTCTTTCCACATGGTATTGGGCATTTCTTGGGTCTGCAGGTACATGATGTTGGTGGTCATATTTCCGACGAGCGTGGCACCCCAAAACCTGCCCCAGATGATCACCCCTTCCTGCGTTGCACTCGCACAGTTGAAGCTAGACAAGTGTTTACTATTGAACCGGGATTATATTTTATTGATAGCCTATTGGATGACCTGCGCACGACAGAAAACAGCCAATACATCAATTGGGATCGTATTGCTGAGTTTAAGCCGTTTGGTGGTGTTCGCATTGAAGACAATATCATTGTCCATAATACTAGCGTTGAGAATATGACGCGGGATGGTGGGCTAGTTTAAGCACTAGCCCTGCGCAACCTATCATTGACATCAGCCCACTGCTCAGATTGCGGTGGCTGTTCGACCCAGATGTGGGTGAAACCAACTTGATCAATCTCATACAGCATCCGATACAAGGCTTGTGCATATGCGGGTTTGTCGGCGCTAATACTAAATAGATTGGGTGCTGTTACCGTAGATAATTGTTCGGCCACCGCATCACTGTGCCATAAGCATGCAGTATTTTGGGGCCATTGTGATAAGTGCGCAATAACATCGTCAGTCGTGACTGTTGTCAATCGACCCTTAGGCTGATAATGCTGTTCTATATTGCCTGGGACTGCCTGCTGGTGAGCTTCATATCCTTGCACCGAGCGGCCAATAGCGCGACTTAATTGCGACGGGGTGATAGGGCCAGCTCGCAGCACGCGCGGATACAACTGGGCTTGCTCGCTACCCAAATCAACAATAGTCGACTCCAATCCTACATGGCAAATACCGCCGTCTAACACCGCATTAATTCTGCCAGATAATGACTTCAACACTTGCTGGGCAGATGTGGGGCTAAGTTGTTTATGAGGATTAGCGGATGGCGCCGCGACTATTAGGTCACCATTAGCCAAAATACTGCGCAATACAGGGTGTGCAGGCATTCGCACACCAATAGTTGACAGGCCTCCAGTTACTTCGTCTGGCATTTGGGGGTGCTTGGGCAAAATGAGCGTGAGAGGACCAGGCCAAAATTTTGCAGCTAGCTGCAGAGCGACTTCAGGTACTTCTGAGCAAACAAGCGATAACTGCGCTAGGTCGTGAATGTGTACGATCAAAGGGTGATTATTGGGACGCTGTTTGGCAGTGAAGATTTTGTTTACCGCCGCTGGGTTTCGCGCGTCAGCCGCCAAGCCATAAACTGTCTCGGTTGGTACTGCGACGGTCCCACCACCGTTGAGCAAGTCAGCAGCGCACTGAATATCTCGGTCATTAGCGGTTAGTAATTGCGTATCCAAAATAGAATTTCCTAGGGCCTATTACATCAAATGAGTGTGCTGCGCTTTGCACAGCGGGTTATGGATTACACAAGCTACAATGGACCGCTGATGCGACTGTTTGCATTACTGCTGTTGTTTCCTCGTGACCGCATTGTTTGCACCTTGCCACAACTGCTTTAGGTAATGTTGTTGGCGCTCCACATAGCTCGCAAGGTAAGCCTGCAACTTTGTGATCCGCAACAAAATCTACAGCACCACATTTTGGACAATGGTGCCTTAGCCGGCGAGCAAGATCTTCTGCTGCGCGGGCAATATGGATTTGACGTTGAGGACAGTGCAAAGCACGTAGGTCGTAGGTTAATTCTAACAATCTAACTGTCGGATTTGAACTGCTGTGATCAAGTGCGGCTCGAATGGCCGATTGTTCGTATAAAGGTTTATACACTTCGATAATCTGCTGCTGCTCGTCTTTTGCCACCAGAATAACCGCTTGATCAGTGGGAATGGCTTGTATAAAGGTTTCAACAATTGTTGGGTTAGTTTGCCAGTCTGAAGGGCTACACTCGACAATATCAACGTTTATGGGGGCAGTGTATTGACCTGTTGCCAATAATTGGCCTTGCTCATCCACCGCGACTAACAATTCTTGGTTAATGGTGCACAGCAAGTATGGGTCGGCGCTAAAGCTACCTTCATTGCCCAGGCCTATAGAAGCACCATCAACTGCCAATGCCTGACGAGCCTTTTCAGTGGCGCAATCCAACGGTGTTAATGTGCGCTCTATCTCGCCGCTAAAGGTCCCCAGTGCGTCTGTATCAAATTCAGAATACGGTACTACTTGCCATTGCAACTTGGCATGCAATGACGCGGTAATATACCGCTCTTTGTGATGCAATGTTGCTATTGCGGCGCAGATTGGCACCGTTAGTTAATCCTCTAATTCTGACAACAGCGCTTCAAACTGCTGACTCAGTTTGTGTTTTGGGGCTAGAAACGGTAGCGGGCGCCGCTGCGAATGAGATTCACGCACTTTCACAGAGCTGCTCAAATGCGTATCGAGCACAGGTAAATCTTGATCAATCAGTGATGCCACCAACTGCTTCGGCAGGTTTGCCTGTGAATTAAACTGATTGATAACAATCCCTTCACAAGCCAATTCAGGGTTGTGGTCGCTTTTCAGTTCCATCACGTTATCGAGCAAGCGATGGATAGCTTGTGCGGAAAAGTCGTCGCAATCAAACGGCACAATAAAGGAATCAGCAGCGATTAGTGCGGCTTTAGAATAGAAATTAAAGTTCGGTGGTGTATCGATGTATATGCGATCAAATTCACCATCGAGTTTGGCTAGTGTGTCACGTAATTTGAACATTTTGTAGCGCGACTCGAGTTCGCGCTCAATTTCCCCTAGTGCAGGATCTGCAGGCATGATCATCAAGTTTTCGAACGCTGTGGGAAGAATGAAGTCTTCAGCAGTGAGCGTCTTGCTAAACCAGCCAACCGTTTGTTTAAACAGATCAGCCACAGTATGAATGTCGTCGCTGTTATCAACGCCGACATAATGCGTAGTGTTACACTGCGCATCTAGGTCGACTAATAGCGTCTTAAGGCCCCTTTTGGCGCTCGCTGCAGCGAGATTCGTGCTTATGGTTGATTTACCAACCCCACCTTTTTGATTAAACACTACGCGTTTTTTCATCGGCTGCCGTTCACTTTGATGATTGAGAGAGTCAAGAATAAGACAATACTGCCAGTTTGGAAATATCTGGTTGTAGCTGTTGTTGGTTAGATGCTAAAAAAAAGTGTAGTGACAGCCAGCACGTCAAGCGAGGTGCTGGCCACGGAGGATTATGAATTCGGTAGAATTACACTATCAATTATATGAATAACACCGTTACTACCTTTGATATCAGTAGCAACTACATTGGCGTTATCAACGGTAACTCTGCCCATAGTGACATTCACGTCAATTGAATCACCTTGCAGTGAGTTTGCTGTGTCAATACTGACTACATCCTTAGCAAGCACTTCACCCGGCACAACGTGGTAGGTCAAAATATCAATTAATTGATGCTTATTTTCTGGTTTTAGAAGCGCTTCAACAGTGCCGGAAGGCAACTTGGCAAAGGCGGCATTAGTTGGCGCAAATACTGTAAAAGGACCATCGCCTTGCAGTGCATCGACTAAGTCTGCCGCTTGCAACGCTGCAACCAGAGTCGAAAAGTCTGGGTTATCCGCGGCAATCGCAACGATTGACGGTTGCTTATGTGATTTCTTGGTGTAATTACCACCAGCTAAGACTGCTGATGATGCGGTAACTAGGGCGGCAGAAAGTAAAACAGTAGAGATTAATTTTTTCATAATATAAACCTTCATATATTCACAATAATGCCCAAATGGGCGTCGTTTAAGCTGCATGGAAGCACACGAAATTGCTATGCATGTTTTTTGCTACAGGGGCTGTGGCGATAAAGATGATTACAATGCTGTAATGTGGGTTTAGTTGTAGTTCTTCTTGGTTAAGCGGCATCTCGACACGTTTTGCGACAAACTACCAAGGATGGGTGACATTGTTGATGTCCAGATTCCAAGCTAAACTTAACAAGTTGTTTACAAATTGGGGTGGCTGTATGCGATTGCACAAAAATGTCATTGGCGCGCTACTTACAACACTACTAGCGTTGGGTGTAACTGGGTGTAGTAGTACTTCGGAAGCGGTGCTTGATGAGCCTGCACCGTTATTAAATGACAAAGCATTCCCCGGTTATGACCTTTTCCCCGTCGAGACTCGTCAAACGGTCTTCGCACTTAGCCCTGAAGCGAAAGCCTTCGTCGATCGCATAACTTGGGTGCACGATGATCCAGATGAAAAGATAAAAGCTTTAGTAGATAAAATTTTTGATCGTTCGAGTTTGAATTTACTTTACAGCAACGATGCCAATAGTACGGCTAGTCAAACCTTCGAGTCACGCGCGGCAAATTGTCTATCGATGTCGATAATGACTTATGCGCTGGCCAACTACGCGGGTTTTGACGCGACCTTCCAAGATATTCAAATCCCCGAGTACTGGACGCGAAGAGATGGCTACAGTCTGCTCAACGGGCACATCAATTTGAAAGTAAAGCCTGGCGAGAAGGGCGGCGTATTGCACTTCGTTACGCATGAAGTTGTAATAGACTTCGATCCACAAGAAAGTCGCAGACACTTTGAAGTAGTTGAGATGTCAGAAGATAAAGCGTTGGCGATGTTCTATAACAACAAAGGCGCAGATGCGTTAATTGCTGATTCCTATACACAAGCCTACGCATACTTTAAGGCGGCGGCGTTAGTTGCACCAGATTTTGATGGAACCTGGGTTAACTTGGGGATCTTATATCGGCGAACTGGCCATATCGATCTTGCCAAAGCGACTTACCAACGGGCGATTGAGGCTGATCATGACAATTTAACTGCATGGGAGAATTTAGCTTATGTACATCACCTGATGGGCGATGATGAAGCAGCCAATTCAATCTTTGCACGGGTCGAGCGGCAACGACAAGACAATCCTTTCTACCATTTCATCTTAGGGGAGCAGGCACTCGAACAGGGCGAGCTACAGCGGGCATTAGGTTTTTATCGCGCCGCCTATCGTTTGGATAGCCAAAAGCATGAGATTCTATTTGGCCTTAGTAAAGCCTATTACGCCCTAGGCGACATTGATCGCGCCGAGCGCTTTCTATCTATGGCGAAACGCCGTGCGCCAAACGCGCAAGATGAAGAGCGTTATCAGGGCAAGTTAGCGGTGTTACAAAACCGTTGACGTGTTTTTTTACCAGAACAATATTGGTTGTTGTGCTTAGCACTGTAACGCCTTCGGTTATAGGGTCTCCAATCGCAGAACAACTAGTCGCAGATTTCGCTTTTCTCGCGGATTCATCACTTGCTGGACGCAAACCCGGAACGCCGGGGAGTGTTGCCGCGCAAGACTATATTGTTAAACGTTATAGTGAAGCCGAATTGTTGGTTACCGAAGGGAGAAATGATTACCGTCATGCTTTCGACAATGAACGCACCATTGGTCGTCAATATGGGGTCAATCTGGTTGGGCGAAGAAGCGGTGACTTAAGCGGTATCATTGTTGTGACTGCCCACTATGATCACGTTGGAAAGGTCGGTGGCAAGATCCACCCTGGAGCCGATGATAATGCCTCGGGAGTTGCAGTTATGTTATCTCTTGCTCGACGTACAATGAATGCTTCGCTTCAACATCAAATTTTGTTTGTCGCTACCGACTCTGAAGAGAAAGGATTACATGGCGCCAAGGCACTGCTAGCCGACTTTCCTGGTGGTCTTGATGCGGTTGTAACAAACCTAAACCTCGATATGCTAGCCCGTGTTGGTCGTCCTGCACGATTATATCTAACCGGAGTTAACACGCACCAAGCCTTCGATGGGATAGTGGCGCAACTCAATCAGCAGTTGTTGCAAGATAGCGCGTTGCGCTTGATTAAAGAGCATCGCCAACCACGCGGTCGACGTTCAGTGTCTCAGCAAATCAACTATAAAAGCGCCAGTGACCATGCTGTATTTGCCGATCATGGCATACCTTATTTATTTTTTGGAGTGGGTGAACACAATGACTATCACACGCCAAGAGACACGTTTGAACGGGTAGATTTAGATAAGTTTATCGAAGTAGAAGCGCTAGCGTGGGCACTGCTGGTGGCCACCGACCAGCGCTTACAAAACGACTAGCGTTACGCGACGCCGAGCTCTCTTAGACGTTCTTTCAAGTAGCTATCTGCTGAGTGGCGATCAGATAGCACTACGTCGGGCCGCGGATGCAAGAACAGCGGTAAAGAGATACGTGAGCGCGTTTGGTCGCTGCCTTCAGGATTGATTACGCGGTGTGTGGTTGACGGGAAGTAACCACCAGAAGCCTCTTGCAACATATCACCAATATTGACAATTAAATTGCCAAAGTCACAGGGCACATCAATCCATTCGCCATCACTGCCTTTGACTTGTAAGCCAGGCTCATTGGCGGCGGGTAGAATAGTCAGCAAGTTAATATCTTCGTGAGCTGCAGCGCGGATAGCATCTGGCTCTTCTGAACCGTCTAATGGCGGATAATGCAACACGCGAAGTAATGTTTGACCGCTGGTATTGATCATATTCGACAGTGGCTCGCGGTAAAGTTGGCTTACTTCAGCCGGTGACAACTCTTCTACCCAAGTTAGTAGCTCAGCAGCTAATGCATTGGCCTGATCATAATAGTCTTGGAGTTGCTGCTTAAGATCAGTAGGACATTGTCCCCAAGGGTAGTAATGGAAGTATTCTTTGATATCTTTCTTTTTGAAACCCTTGGCAACTTCAGAAACCGTGCTAGGAAAGAAACCATCTTGGGTATCTTTGTTAAAGATGAAGTTGTTTTTTTCGTCACTGTCGAAAAACGTTTGCCAAGTGGCATATATATCAGCGACGCTCTGTTGCTGGATAGGGTGGTTTTTTAGTACGCCAAAGCCGGTTTCGCGTAATGAGCGAACAAATTGTTCCTTTGCGTCGGCCGCTTGATAGTCCACGGCGATAAGTGTCTGTGTCATATAACTCTCTGATCTTACTGAAAGTAGCGTTGCGCATTATAGCGCGATTCTTCGGGAATTCATTGACGCGCACCAATATTGCGTGATGCGCGTTGTCAGCAATCTATGCCAATGCCAGGAAGAACCCAGCCAGTGCGGCACTCATTAAGTTTGCCAAAGTCGCTGCTATCACGGCTTTTAGGCCTAATTGAGCAATCTCTTTACGACGTGATGGCGCCATTGCGCCTATGCCACCCATTAAGATTGCAATTGACGACAGGTTGGCAAAACCACATAAGGCGAAAGTCACAATGGCTTGAGTGTTAGCCGATAGCTCATCTTTATACTTGATAAAATCTAAGTATGCGACGAACTCATTAACCACCATTTTTTGACCAATAAAACTACCCGCTAAGCGCGCTTCTTCCCATGGCACACCAATGGCCCATGCCAAAGGTTGGAGGATATAGCCCAGAATAAGCTGGAAAGTGACTTCTTCTTGCCCAAATAAAGCGCCAATCCAACCAATAAGGCCGTTTAACATGGCGATCAGGGCGACAAAAGCGAGCAACATAGCACCAACGTTCAACGCCAGTTGTAAACCCGAGGACGCGCCACTAGCCGCGGCATCAAAAATATTGGCGTAACTGGCCTTTTCTTCTTTGACATCGGTGAGATTATTATGTGGCTTATCTATTTCTGGCTGCATCATTTTAGCCATTAACAGCCCGCCGGGCGCTGCCATAAAGCTGGCCGCAAGTAAGTATTTAATCTCAACACCTAGCCCCGCATAACCAGCCATGACCGAACCGGCTATTGATGCTAAACCACCGACCATAATGGCAAATAGCTCTGAACGGGTCATAGTTGGAATGAAAGGGCGCACAACCAGTGGCGCTTCAGTCTGACCGACAAAAATATTAGCCGCTGCTGACATTGACTCTGGACGACTAGTTTTAAGTAGCTTTTGCAAACCACCGCCGATAATGCGAATAATCAACGACATAATGCCTAAGTGATACAATACCGCGATAAGCGAAGAGAAAAAGATTATTACGGGTAATACGTTAAAGGCGAAGATAAACCCTAAAGACATATCGCCAACAGCACCGAATAAAAATTCAATCCCAGCACTTGAATAATCGATAACTTTTTTAACGTATTCACTTAACGTAAGCAGCATCTGCACACCAGGCTCGAAATACAAAATAAACGCACCAATACCGGCTTGAATAGCAAATGCACCGCCAACTGTTCGCCAGTTAATAGCGCTACGATTAGTAGATAAAAGAAAGGCGATAGCCAATAGAATGATGATGCCGATGATACTGGTCATTAAGCAGTCTTCCTTGTTTTTAGAGTTATTGAAGCGCTTGTTTAATATGCGAAGAAATGACGTCTAACGCAATAAAGTTTTTACCGCCTTGGGTGACTACCACGTCGGCAGTGAAACGACTTGGCTCGATAAACTGATGGTACATAGGTTTAACAGTTGATTCGTATTGATTGGCAACTGATTCTAAGGTTCTTCCTCGCTCTTTCACGTCGCGCATCATGCGGCGCATCAAACAGATGTCTAGTGGCGTATCAATAAATACTTTCACATCGTACAGCGGGAGTAAATCTGGACGCGCCAACAACATTATACCTTCTAAGATTATAACTGGAGCTGGCTTGAGGCGCTCGGTATCGGGTAAGCGAGTATGTGTCTTGTAACAGTAATGCGGATAGTCTATTTCTTCGCCTTTGCGTAAATGCTCAAGGTGCTCTTTTAATAGCTCATGCTCAAACGCATTAGGATGGTCGTAGTTGTTCTTTTCCCGCTCAGCCATCGGCAAGTGGTCTTGCGCTTTGTAATAGTGGTCTTCACGCAATATTTGCACTGGACGACCCTGCTCTGAAAAGGCCTTTAATAAATTTTCAGTGAACAAAGATTTCCCGGAACCTGAAGCACCGGAAATTGCGATAATAAGGGGTTTTTGCATGTGTATAGATGTTCGAACAAGTTTCGGCAAAGATACGTGTTTACGCCGTTTTTGGCAAATCTATAGACCAATAATTTCGACTTTGTCGGCCTCTACATTATGCAATGCATAACTGTGCTGTTTAGATCGCGAGCCTTCGCCTTGGGCGCGAGGAGGATAAAAAATTGCCTTATCTTTTTCGTTTTGCGCAAAAACCAAGTCCAATACAGCGCGTATTTCACTGAGCGTTTTTTCGAGGTTTGCGTTAAAGTCAGGACGTTTGCGTTTGGTGTGGCCGAGTTCAATCAAGCGACCAAATACTTTATTCGAGCTTTTGATTAAGGACTCAGGCACATCTTTGTGATGCAACAACTCAACGTCAGGATTATCTATACAGAATTGCACTAAAGCAGCAAAAAAGCACAGTGGCTTATTTTGCATATCAAAACGCCGTTGCGAACCGATATTAACTAATTGCTTGGTATTTAAGTCAATGTGCAACAGCGCGGGAGGAAGAATGGATTGACGCTTTTGACGACGCACTTCTTTAGCTTCGTTGCGTTTTACATAATAAGCGCTAATGCTTAGCGCGAATAAAAAGCCAAAATAGTTAAACTGCCATTCACTAAAAATAGACGGTACGTTGATTGTCATTACCAAGTCAGCATGGCCGCTGTGCAAGCGCAATTCCATTGGTGTTGGACCGCTGCCCATTAGCGGTAAATCCAATTCACCACTGAGCGAATCTTGACTCAATGGCTCATACTTTATTTCTAACACCTCGAGAAAGTCGATGTTGTACTCGTCAACAACCTTTTGATTCAAGGTTGTTAAATAGGTCTCTACCGTTGCTTCATTTAACGATTGTTGTGTATTGGGATCACCTAAATCCAAATGGGCCGCGTCGAGTGCTACGCGAGTGCGGATTTCTAGAATGGCGTGGTTAAGGCCGTGTTTGAACGCAAGTAATTGCGCGGCACTAAACGCCAGCTGAGTGGCGATAAAAAGAGCTACAAACAAGCTAGCTGCTCGGAGCATCATACTGCGTTTAGTCATTACAACCCTCCAATAGAGGTTGTACATCATGATAATAGCTGGACGGGTGGCCGTTAGACATATCGGTTACCGTATTCTGCAACGCGCATACAAGATCAGTATTGCGCTGTTGTCCGCGGATGTACCATTTTGAGCCAGTGATATCTGAGTTGATTTCGGTGCGATATGAAAGTGATAGTGATTGGTCGTCGTTGTCGTCCCAATAGCTTGCAATAATATCAACTTCACCCACTAGTAGTTTATCGCGAAGCTCTTGGTGAGAGTTATAGTAAAGAATGATCGAGTTACTGTCATTAATACCAATTTTCTGTAATTGACTTTTGGGAACCACATGGCCGGAACGGCTACTAGGGTAATCTAGCAAGCCGATGCGTTTGCCGAGGAAATACTCTTTGGTAATAATCGGCTTCTCAGTTTTACCAATAAAGAAGGCTTGGTAATCCGGGTATTGTGCGACTGCTCGATAACCATAAGCCTGATCGCTACCAAATGCAGAGACTAAGTTATCTTTAATCAAAGCCAAATCTGCAATGCCATAGCTTATATAACGGTAGGTATCGAAATCATTACTGCCAAGTATCATTGTAACGTTCCCGAATTGGCGTCGTACAACCGGGTCTTGGCAAAGTCGCTCCAAGGCTGTTTTGGAAAGCCACAAATCGGTGACATAGACAGTCAAATTTCTGGGGTTTAGTGAGAAAGAGGCTTCGCAATAGGTGGTTTTTTCACCGATTAATGCTAATGGTTCAATTTTTTTCTGGCCAATCCACAAACCCAACAAGATACTCGCCAGAACACTCAATGCTGTGAATATCATTAAAAGATTTCGATTTAATTGGACTATCAGACGCAACGTGAAAACTAAAACTATTATTATTTAATCTCCGGATTTGACCAGTAAATCGGCGTTATTGCAATGGGTAAAATTACTCAGGGCTCGTAACTTGTTGAAAAATATATAGATCTAATAAGTAATTCTGAATGTTGTTGAGCGCTGTTTATTTTTGTGCTGGGTGGGATGATTCAATCTGCTGATAAGAAGTAATAAGCACGGCGTAAAAGTAAAAAAACACCGTAATGATGTTTTTCGAAATTTGCAGCGGCATAAGATGCTTTAACGAAAATTAAGTTCCAGTTAAATAAGGCCTGGCGGCTGGTTTTGTCATAAATCTGACACATATTTAACGAAGAATTTAGCGAATTTTTTAAAGCGCTTGTGACAGTTCGCTAGAGGCAAAGTTACTCGATACTAAGGCAAGCGAAATTAATCGTTACGATACTAAAATAGGAAACACACACTATGTTACTCAAATCTAAACTCAATCGCGTTGCGGTTGCAGTTGCGCTTTCAGTCGGTTTGTCGACTGCGGCAATGGCGCAAGATACATCGTCAACCATTCGCGGTTCTGTAGCAACACAGGCGGGTCAAACTGTTGCTGGCGCGACGGTAACGTTGACTGACACTCGTACTGGTTCAGTGCGTACTTTCGTAACCAACGCAGAAGGTAACTTCAGCGTACGTGGTTTGCGTGTTGGCGGCCCATATACATTAACCGTAGTTGATTCGGCAGGCTCACGTACAATTGAAGACATCTACGTAAATCTAGGTGAGCCAGCAAGTGTTGCTGTTTCTCTAGAGCCTTCTTCAAATGTAGAGCGTATCGTTGTAACCGGCACAGCTGGCGGCGTTGTAACAGAAGCGCTTGGTCCATCTTCAAACTTCAACTTTGAAGACTTGCAGTACCAACCTTCAATCACGCGTGACATAAAAGATGTTATTCAAAACGACCCACGTATCACTATAGACCCGTCTAATTCTGACGCAATTCAGTGTGGTGGCGTAAACAACCGTTCTAACAGCATTACTGTTGACGGTATCTCACAGAACGATAACTTCGGTCTTAACAACAACGGTTATCCAACTGAGCGTCTCCCGTTCCCATTTGACGCGATTGACCAAGTAGACGTGCAGCTTGCTCCTTTCGACGTAACTTACGGTGGCTTTACAGGTTGTAACGTAAACGCTGTTGTTCGTTCTGGTACTAACGAAATCTCTGGTAGCGTATGGATTGATTACACTAACGACGCGATGCAAGGCGATTCAATCGAAGGTAATAAATTCGATGTTCCTGATTTCGACGAAAAACGCTACGGTTTCACGATCGGCGCACCAATCATCAAAGACAAACTATTTATTTTTGCTGCTTACGAGACTCATGAGCCAACTGAGTTGTTCGAAGATGGTCCAGAAGGCGCTGGTTTCGCTGAGCCAATCGAAGGCTTAACAGTTGGTATCCTAGACGATATCCGCAGCATTGCATTAAACACTTACGGCTATCAAGCGGGTGACATCATCACTGCTGCTGATGAAGAAGAAGAGAAAGTACTGATCAAACTAGATTGGGAAATCATGGACGGCCAACGCGCTTCATTGACTTACCAGAACACTGACGGTAACACCATCAGTTCTACTGGCGCTTCATCTTCAAGCTATGCGTTCAACGACCGCTATTACCGTCGTGCTAACGAACTAACTTCATACTCATTACAGTTGTTCTCTGATTGGAGTGACAACTTCTCAACTGAAATCCGTGTAGGTCTTCAAGAAGTTAAAAATGGTCAAACACCCTTTACTTCTGACCCTGATTTCGGTGACGTAACAATCCGTGACGTAGTTGACGGTGTTGACGTATTCCTAGGTGCTGACCAATTCCGTCAGGCTAACAAGTTAGAGTACGACACAAATACATTCCGCTTTGCTGGTACATACTTCGCTGGCGATCACGAAATCACTGGTGGTATCGAGTACGGTTCAGTTGACGTGTTCAACTTGTTCGTACCTGGTAGCCAAGGTCGTTTCGAATTCGCATCATTGGAAGATTTCCGCAACGGTATTGCTAACCGTATCCGCTACGCAATCCCTGGTTCACTTGACGCGAATGACGGTGCCGCGACGTTTACGTTCGAAAACACTACCTTGTTCTTACAAGATCGCTGGTTAGCGACTGACGACTTGACTGTTACTTTCGGTCTTCGTTACGACGAGTGGTCAAGTGACGACGTTCCAACAGCTAACCCTAGCTTCCAAACACGTTACGGCTTCACAAACGCAGTAGCACCTGACATGTCATTGCTACAACCGCGTTTGGGCTTCAACTACAATGTTGATGAGTCTACATTCCTATACGGTGGTTTAGGTTTATTCGCTGGTGGTAACCCGAATGTTTGGTTGTCTAACAACTACTCTAACAACGGTGTAACTATCCTTGCTTCTGACGTTCGTTCTGGCGATGCGTTGATTGCTGCGAACACTCCAGGCTTCCTTTTTAACCTTCCACAAGCGTCTATCGACGGTTTGACTGGTGGTGACGGAGCGGTTAATGCGCTTGACGCAGACTTCGACGTACCTTCAATCTGGAAGTTTAACTTAGGTATACAACACGAGCTAGAGAACGGCATCTTAACTGGTGTTGATGCAATCTTCTCACAACAGCAAGACTCAGCTAAGACTATCGCGTTGAACTCTGTTCGCGTAGGTCGTGCAGCTGACGGTCGTCCTATCTATCAGAACGTTGATTTGTTAGACGCTGACTGTGTTGCAGATCCAACTAGTGCAGATTGTTCTGAGCGTTCAACTACGGACTACTTCTTGACTAACGCAGACGACGATGGCGATTCATTGGTATTGTCAGCGTGGGCACGTCAGTCTTATGACAACGGCTTCCGTTGGGGCGCTGCATATGCATACATGGATGCGAAAGAAGGCAGCCCAATGAACAGCTCTACTGCAAGTTCAAACTACGGTAACTTGTCTACCGCTGACTACAACAACCCAGAAGTTGCTACTAGTAACTACGAAGTTAAGCACCGCTTTACGCTTAACCTAGGTTACACAACGCAAATCTTCGAAGGTCTAGATACTCGCTTCAACCTATTCGCTCAGCGCGTTAAAGGTAAGCCTTATAGCTTCACATTCGACTGGGATCCAGGTTTCGGTGACGAGCGTCCTTGGGAAGATCGTTCATTGTTGTATGTTCCACTAGAAGACGATCCAATCGTTGCTTATGGCGATGATTTCGACCTAGCTGCGTTTAACGCGTTCATCCGTACGGCTGGGCTTGAAGGTTCACGCGGCACAATCGTTGACCGTAACGCGCAAAACAGTGACTGGTGGTCACGTGTTGACGTTCGTGTTTCTCAGGAAATTCCTGGATTCATGGAAGACCACAGCGGTGAAATCTACTTTGCAATCCGCAACATCGGTAACTTGATCAACGATCAATGGGGTGTATATCGTCAGGTTAACTTCGAGTACAACAACCCAGTCGTTGACGCGAGATTACAAGACGATGGTACATTACTATTCACTAACTTTGACGGTGACCGCGGTCAGACAGTTAATGCTGACGCGTCAACTTGGTCAATGCGTGTGGGTATCAAATACCGTTTCTAAGCGGTTTGAAAAGCGGTCACTGTTGACCGCTTTATCGCAGACACAAAAAAGCCAGTTGCTTGCAACTGGCTTTTTTATGGTTGATTTACAGACAGACGCAAGTCGATTAAACGTTCTCAAATAATGCTTCAACGCGCTGACGCAATTTCTCAATCTGGGTAACATCTGCAGGAGCAATAAAGATGGTATCATCACCGGCAATGGTGCCGAGCACGCCATCCTTCTTCGAGAGAGAATCCAACAAGCGTGCAATCAGCTGCGCGGCACCGGGACTAGTTCGAATAATAACCATAACATTATTATGCACAATATCTAATACCAACTGTTTCAGCGGACTTTTGGCGGTTGGCATGCCTAATTCTGGGGGCAAGCAGTACACCATATCGCCACGGGCATTACGGGTTCTTACCGCACCGAACTTACTGAGCATGCGAGAAATTTTCGACTGGCTAATACTATCAAAGCCTGATTTCTTCAGCGCGTCAACAATCTCTCCTTGAGATCCGTAGCTTTCCGCTTTTAGTAAATCTTTGAAGGCTTTGATCAGAAATTCTTGTTTTACCGTTGCCATGGATTTTAATGTTTGGAAATTTACTCCATTTTGCCGGATCAACGCCTGTTAGGCAATTTTGTTCAAGGTTATTCCATGTTCATAGATAAAATAGTGAGTATTAGACCATCGGGTGATTGAGTTTTGACCGTGTTTGCATTAGTGTGTCGGGCGTTTCAATTAATAGCCTATCGCAGAGACTATGCGGATAGGCGTTTTAGATCACACTATCGATCGAATTACGTAGGAGAAAAACATGAAAGTAGCAGTACTAGGAGCCGCCGGCGGGATCGGCCAGGCACTATCGCTATTATTGAAAACTCAACTTCCAGCTGGCTCAGAATTGTCTTTATATGACGTGGCGCCAGTTGTTCCAGGTGTTGCAGTTGACCTAAGCCACATTCCTACAGATGTTAAAGTAACAGGCCATGGTAAAGACGACTTGGCAGATGCACTAACAGGTTGTGATATCGTGCTTATTCCAGCCGGTGTTCCTCGTAAGCCAGGTATGGACCGTTCTGATTTGTTTAATATCAACGCCGGTATCGTGCGTAACTTGGTTGATGCAATTGCTGATACTTGCCCATCTGCATGTATCGGTATTATCACCAACCCAGTTAACACCACTGTTGCAATTGCTGCAGAAGCGCTAAAAGCTAAAGGCGTTTACGACAAAAATAAATTGTTTGGTGTGACTACACTTGACGTTATCCGTGCTGAAACTTTTGTAGCTGACCTTAAAGGTTTGGATGTTGCTGGTGTTCACGTTCCTGTTATTGGTGGCCACTCTGGTACAACTATTTTGCCTCTACTTTCACGAGTTGAAGGTGCAACTTTCAGTGATGAAGAAGTTGCAGCATTGACTAAGCGAATTCAAAATGCGGGTACTGAAGTTGTTGAAGCGAAAGCTGGCGGTGGATCTGCGACGCTTTCCATGGGGCAAGCAGCAGCACGCTTCTGTTTGTCTCTGGTTGCGGCAATGAAAGGCGATAATGTGGTTGAGTACACCTACGTTCAGGTTGAGTCTGACGATGCAACATTCTTTGCTCACCCGGTCCGCTTAGGCGCGAACGGCGTTGAAGAAATTTTGCCATACGGCGAGTTAAGTGCATTTGAGCAGCAAGCTAAAGCTGAAATGCTTGATGGCTTGCGCGGCGACATTCAATTAGGCGTTGAGTTTGTTACTAAAGCATAAGCTTACTATTGATACAGAAAGCCGGTCATTTGACCGGCTTTTTTATTAGCGTCTCTGCTTAACCAGTATTGCGCATACCTATTGCAATGCCGGCAATGGCAACCATCATTGCACGTTCTAATACGGCTACCTTGGCGCTGTCTTGGGCATCTTCAGTCAATGCGTTTTGTGTTCTAATTCGCGCCAACAATTCAATTTGCAAATAGTGCAGCGGTTGCAAGTAACCTGCGCGAATATTCATTGACTCTTTACCTTGCTGATCAGCTTCCATAACACCGCTTTGCTTGGTCAGTTTCAGCAACATCGCGATACTGTCAGACAGTTCAGTGCGCAAGGTTTCGCCGAAGTGCTTTAGCTCTTCTGGCACTAATCGTTTGTCATAGGCTTCACTGATTTTCGGATCGGCTTTGTTAAATACCATGTCGAGCATCGATAACCGCGATTCAAAAAACGGCCAGTTTTCAATCATGTCATCAATGGTTGCCCGCCCACCATTGTTATAGTGCGCTTCAATAGCACGCATAACACCTAGCCATGAAGGTAATACCAAGCGCGTTTGCGCCCATGCAAAGATCCATGGGATAGCGCGCAGACTTTCAATACCGCCAGTTGGTTTGCGCTTGGCAGGACGAGAGCCCAAGGGCAACTTACCCAATTCTTGCTCCGGCGTGGCGACGCGGAAATACGGTACGAAGTCCGGATGTTCCCGCACAATACTGCGGTAATTGTCACGGGCATTATCCGCCATAGTTTGAATGGTTTCGCGCCACGCTTGTTTCGGTTGTGGTGGTGGAAACAATATTGCTTCAATAATTGCACTGGCATAAATACCTAAACTGCGTTTAGCCAGTTTCGGCATGCCAAATTTATAGCGAATGGTTTCACCTTGCTCTGTAACCCGGAAACCGCCACTCAGTGAACCCGGTGGTTGCGAATAAATAGCAGCATGTGCAGGTAAGCCACCACGTCCGATTGTGCCGCCACGGCCGTGGAACAATGTCAGTAGCGTTTGATATTCGTCAGCCAACTTTACCAAGGACTCTTGCGCTTGATACTGAGCCCAGCCAGCGGCTAAAGCACCCGCGTCCTTGGCAGAATCTGAGTAACCAATCATGACGTATTGGCGACCTTGGATGTAACCGCGATACCAGTCAATCGATAACAGATTGCGCATTACATGCGGAGACTGATTCAAATCGTCCAACGTTTCGAACAGTGGCGCAACCGGCATTGGCCAATCGACGCCCATTTCCTGTAGCAATAGTTGCACCGCTAAAACATCGGACGGTTCGCTTGCCATCGAGATAATGTAAATCCCAAAACCATGGCGCGAGTGATTGGCAATAGTTGTTGCTGTATCTAGAACCTCTTGGACATCGTCATTAGGAGACCACTTGCGCGGGATTAGCGGTCGCTTGGAGCCTAACTCACGCAACAAGAACGCTTGTTTGTCAGCTTCACTCCATTGGTTGTAATCACCTAGTCCTAAGTGGCGAGTGAGTTCGCTAAACACATCAGCGTGCCGCTGTGAGTCTTGACGCACATCGAGTTTCAATAAATGCACGCCAAAGCAGTGGGCGCGGCGTATCGTATCTGTGAGCAAGCCGTCTGCAACAATCTGCAGGCCACTATCAACTAAGCTGTTGTAGCAAAGCATCAGTGGTTCAATTAACTCTTCCTGAGTTGCGATCCAGGCGTTACGATTAGCCGCAGCCCCCGTATTTAGATAACGATCAATGTCGTCGCGCGTCAAGCGGAGTTTATTCACCAGTGGACGCAACAGTCCACGGTATGGCTCCAGTGCGTCTCCTACTGCTTCGCGCAGGGCTGTGTTGCATTCGCTCATTGATAACTCGACCTGCAATTTATCAATATCGATAGCAAATAGTTTGGCAGCGCGTTTACGCGCCAATAACAACACTTGTTCTGTAACCTTTGAAGTAACGAACGGGTTGCCATCGCGATCACCACCCATCCAACTACTAAATTGCACTGGCTTGGCATCTAATGGCAGTGGTAAGTCATAATCGGCATTGAGGCGCGTAGCGAAATCTCGGAGAAACTCGGGAACTGCATCCCACAGTGAATTCTCAATGACTGAAAACCCCCAACGGGCCTCGTCGACAGGCGTTGGACGGATGGTTCGAATCTCTTCAGTGTGCCAAGCCTGTGCTATTAAATCGGCGATCCGCGCTTGCAATGTTCTGCGTTGATGCTCATCTAAAGACGCTTGATGCAACTGCGTTAAGCATTTGGCTAGCTCACTGTGTTTGTGAATCAGCGTACGGCGAGTAACTTCGGTAGGGTGTGCGGTTAGGACCAGATCAATATTCAGATCATTAACTGCGGTTTGCACGCTTTGCTGATTAAGATTGGCTCGCTCGATATGTTCAAATAACGTATCGAGAGAAACGTCGATATGGGTCGCACTATTATATTCTTGTTCAGCGATATTACCCAAATTCAAAAATTGCGCGAACGCGCGACCAATGACCAATAAGTCTTTGTCACTCAGTTCACTAAACAGCTGTTGTAATGCTGCACTACTTTCCGTGTTACCTTTATTGGCGGCACGGCCGGATTTGCGAATGTGTTCGATGCGTTCCAACCACTCTTCACCCAACTGGTGCTTGATGGTAGCACCTAAGGTCGCCCCTAACTGGCGGACCGTATCACGTAGTTGTGCGTCAAACTCAGTCATGTCCTTCTCCAAAGTTAATCGAGCGTAAACGATACTCTATTCACTTGAGTACTGTCTAATAGCTTTGGCTATATCTTAGAGAATGTGCGAATAGGCTGGGTTGTGTTATCATCGCGCACTTTTGAACCAACGGGAAAAATCGTGAGCGAAAAGTATTCAACTATCGAGCTACAGGCCAGCTATGGCATTGGCTATAACATGGGCCAACAACTAGCACAAAACCCTTTTGAAGGCATGCAAGTTGATGCTGTAGTCGACGGCGTACGCGACGCCTTCAACCAAGCTGCACCACAAGTGGCTGATGACGAATTGCGCGCAGCATTTGAAACAATCCATCAACGTATGCAAGAAGCCAAAGCTGATAAGCACAAAGCCGTTATCGAAGAAGGCGTAGCATTCTTGGCTGACAACGCGAAGCGCGATGAAGTGACTGTTACCGCATCAGGTCTACAATACGAAGTTTTGACTGAAGGCGAGGGTGCATCACCAGACGCTAGCTCCACAGTTCGCACACACTATCACGGTACGCTTCTTGATGGTTCTGTTTTTGACAGTAGTTACGATCGCGGTCAACCGGCTGAATTCCCAGTAGGTGGTGTTATAAAAGGTTGGACAGAAGCATTGCAGCTAATGAAAGTCGGCGCTAAATGGCGTTTGTATGTATCTCATAACCTAGCTTACGGTGAGCAAGGCGCTGGTGGTGCTATTGGTCCATATGCGACCTTGGTTTTTGATGTAGAGTTACTCGACATCCTGTAAATGCCGCTCAAAGCATCTGGCCCCGCACCACTTTAGTTGTGCGGGGTTTTTTTTCGGTTGCGTTGCGCAGTAGGAAACGCATAAGCTATGCGCACAAGCAACACTTATAACTAAAACAATCGTACATGTCTGCAAATATCAGTGACGCTATCGACACGCTAAACAGCACTATTGCCAAAGTCGCCAGTTTTGGATTATTGCTGATGACGCTTATTACCTTCGCTATTGTCGTATTTAGGTATGGTTTTGATACTGGCTGGATTGCATTGCAAGAGTCCGTAATGTACTTGCATGGATTCGTATTTATGTTGGGTGCAGCATACACTTTGCGGGAAGATGGCCATGTACGAGTGGACATTTTTTATCGCAAATTCAGTGATCGCAGCAAAGCGCTGGTCAATATTCTCGGTACTCTATTGTTATTGATGCCTGTCTGCGTATTCGTTTTCACTGTAAGTTGGGGTTATGTAAGCAATTCGTGGCAACTGCTCGAGGCATCTAAGGAGGCCGGTGGCTTGCCTTTGGTTTTTCTCCTCAAAAGCCTTATCCCAGCGTTTAGCCTACTGCTGTTTCTGCAAGGCTTGGCGGATGTGATTCGCAATATTGTATTTATTCAAGAAGAGGCTTTGGAGTAATGGAATATATTGCTCTTGTTCTCTTTGTTTGCGTTTGTGGCGTGCTTTTGCTTGGCTATCCCGTTGCGTTAAGTTTAGCTGGGACCTCGTTACTGTTTGCCGGTGTTGGTATTTTATTCGGCGGGTTTGATGCTAGCTATTTATCGGCTATGCCAAGCCGCTTGTACGGAATATTGACCAATACTACTTTGATAGCTGTACCACTATTTGTGTTTATGGGCGTGCTGCTAGAGAAATCCAAAATAGCCGAGCAGTTGCTGCTATCTATGGCTCAGTTACTCAGTGGCCGAGTCCCTGCAGGAATGGCGGTATCAGTGATTTTAGTGGGCATGCTGCTAGCGGCAAGTACGGGTATTGTCGGGGCGACAGTGGTCACTATGGGGCTACTTTCTTTACCAAGCCTAATGAAAAAAGGCTATTCGCCAGAGTTGAGTAGTGGCTTAATTTGTGCCACTGGTACGCTTGGTCAGATAATTCCGCCTTCGATAGCACTGGTTTTGCTTGGCGATGTATTGTCGAACGCGTATCAGCAAGCGCAATTGAATATGGGTATCTTTTCGCCCGAATCGGTGTCAGTAGGTGACTTGTTTGTGGGGGCCTTGATCCCAGGCTTATTACTTGTAGCCATGTATTTGATTTATGTAGTTGCCAGTGCATGGTTAAACAAGCAATCAGAACAAAGCGACAGCGAACAGAAACAACCCATTGCCCTTGGTTCCTTACTGTCCGCTTTAGTACCGCCTTTGCTACTAATTATTATTGTATTGGGCGCCATCATAAGTGGCTCAGCAACACCAACAGAGGCCTCTGGTGTCGGCGCCTTTGGCGCACTTGTACTGGCTATTTTAAAGCGCACACTTTCGTGGCAGCAATTTCAGCAAGTGTTGATTGAGACGACCAAGATCACCTCTATGGTCTTTTTAATTCTCATTGGCGCTTCGATTTTCTCTCTGGTTTTCCGTGGCTTTGGTGGCGAGGAACTCATCCAGTCGTTCTTTGCAACTCTGCCCGGTGGTGCAATCGGGGCGATGCTTGTTGTCATGCTGGTTGTATTTCTATTGGGTTTTATTCTCGACTTTATCGAAATCACCTTTGTTGTTGTCCCCATTGTGGCGCCGGTTTTACTGATGATGGGGCTCGATCCAGTATGGCTAGGTATTATGTTGGCAGTAAATTTACAAACGTCTTTCCTAACGCCCCCTTTCGGTTTTGCTCTATTTTACTTGCGTGGAGTAGCACCTAACGTAATTCATACTGCGCAAATCTATCGCGGTGTAGTACCCTTTATTATTATTCAGTTGATATTGCTGGTAATTTTATTCGTTTGGCCTGAACTGGCGACGTTCTTACCCGATAAAATCTATTAAGCATAAGGTAAAATATGAAAGTTCGAATTCCGTTTTTCGTTATAACGATTGTTAGTCTGTTCATACTGAATGCATGTGGACAAGCCCCCCAAACATCGTCGGCAGACAATGGCGCAGCGCCTGTGCTCGAGGAATACAGATGGAAAATGGTGACGGCTTGGCCAAAGAACTTTCCAGGCCTTGGTCGTGGGCCAGAGACTTTCTCGCGGATGGTTGAGGAAATGTCTGGTGGTCGCTTAACCTTGAGAGTTTACGGCGCGGGTGAAATTGTACCTGGGTTTGAAGTGTTCGATGCCGTTGCTGCCGGAACTGCAGAAATGGGACATGCGGGCGCTTACTATTGGAAGGGTAAGATCCCTGCAGCACCGATATTTTCGGCAATACCCTTTGGAATGAACGCAACAGAAATGAACGCGTGGTTGCACTACGGCGGTGGATTAGAGCTATGGCAGGAAATTTATGCACCTTTTGGGGTTATTCCATTCGCGGGCGGAAACTCGGGCGTACAAATGGCTGGTTGGTTCAAGCAAGAAATTAATTCTCTGGAGGATTTTTCAGGGCTCAATATGCGTATTCCTGGGCTCGGCGGAGAAGTATTCGAACGTGTTGGAGGTGTGCCAGTTACGTTGACCGGAGGCGAAATCTTTACGTCGTTACAAACGGGTGCAATTGATGCAACTGAGTGGGTTGGGCCATACAACGATTTAGCATTCGGTTTGCACAATACGGCAAATTATTACTATCACTCTGGTTGGCACGAGCCAGGTACGGTTTTGGAGTTTATTGTTAACCAAAAAGCCTATGAAGCCCTCCCTGAAGACCTTCAAGCTATTGTGCGCATAGCCACCAGAGCTGTAAACCAAGATATGCTGGACGAATATACTGCCCGCAACAACAATGCGATGCAGCAGCTTATCAATGAGCATGATGTAGATGTGCGCCCATTGCCAGACGATGTGCTTGCCGCACTCAAGCAAGCAACCGCTGAAGTTCTAGCTGAGAAATCTGCAGAAGATCCAGATTTTGCTCGTATCTATGCTTCCTATAAAGAGTTTTACCAAGGCGTGCGCGACTATCACACGCTATCTGAGCAGGCTTATTACGAAAATCGCTAATTAAACTGCTGCTCCGAGTTGTTTAAGTTGCATTGGCGATTACAATACGCGCCACAATAGAAAATAGGATTAAGCATGGTAATACAGCCTAAAGTTCGCGGATTTATTTGTACAAACGCGCACCCAGAAGGATGCGCCGCATCCGTTGATAGTCAAGTTGCCTTTATTAAGTCGCAACGTGAACGCTTCGCCGCTACTGCTAGCCAGCCTAAAAATGTGCTAGTGATTGGCTGTTCTACAGGTTATGGCCTTGCTTCGCGAATTACGGCCGCCTATGGCTATAACGCGAAAACACTGGGTATCTGTTTTGAAAAAGCCCCCACTGAACGCAAAACAGGCACCGCAGGGTGGTACAACACTGCAGCCTTTCACGATCGCGCTAGCGCTGATGGGTTGTACGCCCAAACCCTCAATGGTGATGCGTTCTCTAACGAGTTAAAAGCTGAGGCGATTGCTGCAATCAAGGCGGATTTGGGCAAAGTTGACCTAGTAGTATATAGCCTGGCGTCGCCTCGCCGTGCGGACCCTGTATCTGGAACAGTGTTTAAATCAACGCTTAAACCAGTTGGTCAGGCATATACGACGAAAACCTATGATACTGACAAAGACCTGATTCATACGGTTGACTTAGAGCCTGCGAATGAACAAGAAATTCACGATACTGTAAAAGTAATGGGCGGTGAAGACTGGGAGTTGTGGCTCGAAGCACTCGCTGCCGCTGACTGTCTCGCTGAAGGTTGCGAAACAACGGCTTACACTTATATCGGCAAAGAGCTCACGTGGCCAATCTATGGCCAGGCCACTATTGGTAAAGCAAAAGAAGACTTGGATCGTGCAGCTACGGCTATTCGCGCCAAGCACGCACAGCTAAATGTAGATGCGCATGTTTCTTCGCTCAAGGCTTTGGTTACGCAAGCGAGTTCTGCTATTCCGGTAATGCCTTTGTATATTTCACTTATTTACAAAGTGATGAAGGAGGAGGCGACGCATGAAGGCTGTATCGAACAAATTGCAGGCCTATTTGCGGAGCGGCTGTATGCCGAAAACGCTGAAACTGATGAGGCTCGCCGTTACCGCATGGATGGCAAAGAAACCAACGATGCTACGCAAGCAAAAATCAAAGCTTTGTGGGATCAAGTAACCCAGGAAAATTTCCATGATTTGGCTGATTATAAAGGCTATCACCAAGATTTCTTACAGCTATTTGGTTTTGCAATGTCAGGCATTGACTACGAGGCCGACGTGGACCCTATTCGAGAATGGAAATGATCGATTTATTCGAACACAAAGCCCCGTTTTGGGGCTTTTTTTTGCCCTTTATTCATCAATCATGCGGTTACAGGCAGCAGAATAACCCCAGTGAATAACGAGAACGCCATCTTCACTTGTAAATTATTGGTTTAAAATTCCTAAGTTTATGTGATTTTGATTAGCACTAGCGGGCTGGTTAGTGTTAAAATCTGATAATTAAATTCAGTGGTTTTCTGCAGAAGGTGACTACACTGAATAGCAGAACGTGTGACAACACATTAATCATTAGACACAAAACAATCGGCACTGCCCAGGACGGGATTTCCAGTGAGGATTAGAGTGCCCATCAGTGTTTGGATGCAAAGGCTGAGTTGTATAACCTTAACGGTAATGAATAAAGCTCCGTTATAGGTTAATCAAGCCTCATTTTATTAAGTGATTTAACTAGCTGTGACAGACAGTCAGTGCAGTGGGTTAATAAAATCAGGTTTTGTAATTAGAGTAGTGCTATAGCGTATGATAAAAATCAAGAAAGGTTTGGATCTTCCTATCGAGGGAGCGCCGCAGCAACAAATAAGTGATGGTCCCGCCATCACCAAAGTCGCTGTTCTAGGTGAAGAATACGTTGGTATGCGTCCTACCATGCATGTCCAAGTAGAAGACACAGTAACTAAAGGTCAGGTTTTGTTTGAAGACAAAAAGAACCCTGGCGTTAAGTTTACTGCGCCCGCTGCTGGTAAAGTCGTGGAAGTGAATCGCGGTGCCAAACGTGTTCTGCAATCCGTAGTTATTGAAGTCAGTGGCGACGAACAAACTAAGTTCGATCCAGTAGCGGCTAGCGACTTAGCTGGATTAGATCGCGCCAAGGTGGTTGAACAGTTAAACGATGCGGGTATGTGGGTTGCGATCCGCACGCGTCCGTTTAGCCGTATCCCAGCTTTAGATGCGACGCCAAATTCAATTTTTGTGTCAGTGATGGATACCAATCCACTTGCCGCTGACCCATTGTTGATCATCAATGAGCGCAAAGATGACTTTGCCAACGGTTTAACGGTATTAAGTCGCTTGACCGAAGGTAAGGTTTACGTTTGTAAAGCCGCTGGTGCTGATGTTTCAGTTTCTGCAACACAGGCTGAGGTTCACGAGTTTGCTGGCCCACACCCTGCAGGTCTTGTTGGTACTCATATTCACTATCTCGATCCTGTGGGTATGAACAAACACGTTTGGCATATTGGCTATCAAGATGTGCTAGCCATCGGTGCATTGTTCACAACCGGTGAAATAGACACGCGTCGAGTAGTCGCACTTGGTGGACCTGCAGCAACCAACCCACGCTTGGTGCGCACGGTAATGGGGGCATCAGTTGACGAACTCACCGCCAATGAACGCAAAGACGGTGAAGTGCGAGCAGTATCAGGTTCAGTACTGATGGGTACTACCGCAATAGGCGTGCACGGCTATTTAGGTCGTTATCACGTTCAAATTTCACTATTGATGGAAGGTCACGAGAAGAAACTCTTCGGCTGGCTTACTCCTGGTAGTGACAAACACTCAGTGACACGGGCGTATCTCGGTCACTTAAGTAGCAGCAAGAAATTTAGTATGACAACAACAACCAATGGTTCAGATCGTTCCATGGTGCCAATTGGAAACTACGAGCGCATTATGCCGCTTGATATTATTCCAACTCTGCTATTACGCGACATTATTTCCGGTGACACCGATAGCGCACAAACGTTGGGCTGCTTAGAGCTCGATGAAGAAGATTTGGCGCTCTGTACTTATGTTTGCCCAGGCAAATATAACTACGGGCCAATTCTGCGCGATTGTTTAACGACCATCGAGAAAGAGGGCTAAGTCATGGGTTTAAAAACATTTTTAGAAGATATCGAACCGCAATTTGAACCAGGCGGCAAGTATGAAAAGTTCTACGCTCTTTATGAGGCTGCAGCAACTATTTTCTACACGCCAGGTAAAGTCAATAAGGTAGGTACGCACGTACGTGACAGTATCGACTTAAAACGCATCATGATCATGGTTTGGATGGCTACCTTCCCAGCTATGTTCTACGGCATGTACAACGTTGGTGCACAAGCGCATGACGCAATGCTAATTGGCGCCGGTGTATTACCTGACTTGTGGCAGGCAAATTTATTTACTGCGCTAGGTGGTCAGCTCGGCGTTGAGGGCTCAGGGTGGGGCAGCATGATGTTTTACGGTGCGTGTTTCTTCGTGCCAATCTATGCTGTGACATTCATCGTCGGTGGTTTTTGGGAAGTACTGTTTGCCTCGATCCGCAAACACGAAGTTAATGAAGGTTTCTTCGTAACTTCAGTACTATTCGCACTCACGTTACCGGCCACTATTCCGCTATGGCAAGTCGCCCTTGGCATTACTTTTGGTGTTGTAATCGCTAAAGAAATCTTCGGTGGTACAGGTCGTAACTTCTTGAATCCGGCACTTTCAGGCCGCGCGTTCTTGTACTTTGCATATCCTGCACAAATCTCTGGTGATCAAGTGTGGGTTGCGGCTGACGGTTACTCTGGCGCAACTTGGTTGAGCCAAGCGGCTTCAGGTAAACTAGCTGAAACATCAAATAACTTCACTAACATGGATCTTTGGTGGGACGCCTTCTTGGGTAATATTCCGGGATCGGTCGGTGAAGTATCGACCCTAGCGATTCTTATCGGTGGTTTGTTCATTATTTACATGCGCATAGCAAGCTGGCGAATCGTCGCTGGTGTAGCGTTAGGCGTAGCCTTCTTCGGCTCGCTGTTGAATTTCGTTCAAAGCGATACTAACCCAATGTTCGCGATGCCATTTTACTGGCATTACGTTATTGGTGGTATGGCGTTCGGTATGTTCTTTATGGCAACCGACCCAGTATCGGCTTCATTCACTAATCAAGGCAAATGGGCCTACGGTATCTTTATCGGATTCATGACGGTTCTGATTCGCGTTATTAACCCAGCATTCCCAGAGGGCATCATGCTCGCGATTCTATTCGCCAATTTATGGGCGCCACTATTTGATTACTTTGTTGCTCAGAGCAATATAAAACGGAGGCTTGCTCGTGTCGGCTAAAAAAGAAACTTTCGGAAAAACCGTCGGTATCGTGGTGGCGGTTTGTTTAGCGTGTTCAATTGTTGTCTCTGGTGCAGCAGTAGGCTTGCGCACGATGCAACAAACTAACGCTGCATTGGACAAGAAAACCAACATTCTTACTGCAGCTGGTTTATACGAAGCTGGTATGACTAAAGCGGCCATCGCCGAGGTTTATGAGCAGTTTGTGCAAGAGCGCTACGTAGATCTAGCAACTGGTGGATACGTTGAGATGGAAGCTGGTTACGATATGTACAAAGCGGCCAAAGATCCAGTGTTGAGCTCTCGTGTTGAAGGCAGTAATGTCGGTTTCACTCGTCGCGCAAATGTAGCCAGTGTTTACGTGGTAAAGAACGACGCTGGTGACGTGTCTCGCGTTGTATTACCAGTGCACGGTAGCGGCCTTTGGGATCTTATGTATGGCTTCCTTGCGGTTGACGCAGATGGCAACACGATTGCTGAACTTATCTACTATCAACACAAAGAAACTCCAGGATTGGGTGGCGAGATCCAAAACCCTGCATGGCAAGAGCTTTGGGGCGGTAAGAAGTTATTTGACGGCGGTGATGTTGCTATCCAAGTGAAAAAGCAAGCAGGTCGCGACAACCCGTATGCGGTTGATGCGTTATCCGGTGCAACTCTAACCAGTAACGGCGTGCAAAACACATTGCAGTACTGGGCAGGGGAAAACGGCTTCGGACCTTACTTGAAACAGCAATCGTGGCGTTCATAAGGGGCTAGGACAATGGCAGATACTAAAGAAATGAAAAAAGCCCTGTTCGGGCCAATCTTAGATAGTAACCCTATCGCATTGCACGTGTTGGGCATTTGTTCAGCATTGGCAATTACAACCAAGCTTGAAACGGCACTAGTAATGTCGTTAGCGCTGACATCGGTCTGTGCGTTTTCAAACTTGTTCATCTCAATCATTCGTAATCATATTCCATCTAGCGTGCGGATCATTATCCAAATGACCATCATCGCTTCATTGGTAATTGTGGTAGACCAAGTGTTAAAGGCATACAGCTACGAAATATCCAAACAGTTGTCGGTATTCGTTGGTTTGATTATCACCAACTGCATCGTAATGGGGCGTGCAGAAGCCTATGCAATGAAAAGTCCGCCTACCATGAGCTTCTTAGATGGTATCGGTAACGGCTTAGGTTATTCATTTATCCTTATCGTTATTGGCACAATCAAAGAGCTATTCGGTTTCGGTACTATTTTAGGCTTCGAAATCTTACCACTGGTTCAAAACGGTGGCTGGTACCAAGGTAATGGTTTGCTAATTTTACCATTTAGCTCGTTCTTCCTAATCGGCGGTATGATCTGGTTTATCCGGACTATCAGACCTGAGCAAGTAGAGGCCAAGGACTAATCATGGAACATTATTTATCGCTTTTAATTCGCTCAATTTTCATTGAGAACATGGCGTTGGCCCTCTTCTTGGGGATGTGTACTTTCTTGGCAGTATCAAAGAAAGTTAAAACCTCAATGGGTCTAGGTGTAGCTGTTATCGTGGTATTGGGCATCTCAGTACCCGTTAACCAAATCATCTATGTTAATATCCTAGCGCCAGGCGCGTTAGCCTGGGCTGGTTTCCCTGAGGCTGATTTGAGCTTCTTGAACTTTTTGACCTTTATCGGCGTAATTGCTGCATTAGTACAGATTTTGGAAATGAGCTTGGATAAGTTCTTCCCTGCACTGTACAACGCACTGGGAATCTTCTTGCCGCTGATTACGGTAAACTGCGCCATCTTTGGCGGTGTGGCGTTTGCGGTTCAGCGTGAATATACCTTGTCTGAGAGCGTGGTTTACGGCTTGGGCAGCGGTATCGGTTGGGCAATTGCTATTACATTGCTTGCTGCGGTACGTGAGAAACTCAAGTATGCCGACATGCCTGACGGTGTAAGAGGTTTAGGTTCAGTATTTATGATTGCAGGTCTAATGGCATTAGGTTTCCAATCATTTACCGGTATTCAACTTTAATAGAGGCAGGTCACGGGTATGAATCAAGTTGAAATTTACCTTGGCGTAGGCATGTTTATTGTCATCGTTCTCGCCTTGGTGTTTATTATCATGTTCGCCAAATCAAAGCTTGTACCAAGCGGCGACGTAAAAATTATGGTGAATGATGATCCAGATAAGATCATTACAGCAGAGCCAGGTGGCAAGTTACTCGGTGCATTAGCTGACGCAGGTATTTTCGTATCATCTGCGTGTGGTGGTGGTGGCTCTTGTGGCCAGTGTCGCGTTGATGTGAAAGACGGTGGTGGTGAAATTTTGCCTACTGAGCTTGACCACATCACCAAAGGTGAAGCACGTGAAGGTTGCCGTTTGTCATGTCAGGTTGCTATCAAGCAAGATATGAAAATCGAATTGCCTGAAGAAGTGTTTGGTATCAAGAAGTGGGATTGCTCTGTTATTTCTAACAACAACGAAGCGACCTTTATCAAAGAGCTTAAATTGGGTATTCCAGACGGTGAAAGCGTACCTTTCCGCGCCGGTGGTTATATTCAAATTGAGGCTCCACCTCACCATGTGAAGTACAAAGACTTCGATATTCCTGAAGAGTATCGCAGTGATTGGGAGCGTTTTGGCTTCTTTAACATCGAGTCTAAAGTTGATGAAGAAACGATTCGTGCATACTCAATGGCGAACTATCCTGAAGAGGAAGGCATTATTATGCTTAACGTTCGTATTGCTACGCCGCCGCCTAATAACCTTAGCCTGCCAGCAGGTAAAATGAGCTCATTTATTTGGGACTTAAAAGAAGGTGATAAGGTGACTATTTCTGGTCCATTCGGTGAATTCTTCGCCAAAGAAACTGATGCAGAAATGGTATTTGTTGGCGGTGGTGCAGGCATGGCACCAATGCGTTCACACATTTTTGACCAATTGCGCCGCATCAAAACTGATCGCAAGATTTCGTTCTGGTACGGAGCGCGTTCGCTGCGCGAAATGTTCTATGTTGATGATTTCGATATGCTGCAGGACGAGAATAACAACTTTAATTGGCATGTAGCGCTATCTGATCCACAACCGGAAGATAATTGGGAAGGCTATACAGGGTTTATTCACCAAGTATTGTTAGAGAATTACCTAAAAGACCACCCAGCACCTGAAGATTGTGAGTTCTACATGTGTGGACCACCGATGATGAACGCAGCGGTTATTAACATGCTCAAAGACTTAGGGGTTGAAGACGAAAACATCATGCTTGATGATTTCGGTGGCTAACCCATAAACCTTTACTGACAAGGGGGCTTTATGCCCCCTTTTTTAGGACAACAATGAACCAAGCTTTACGTTTTATAAGTTTGTCGCTACTAGCCTTGGTTATGGCTGGCTGTACTGAGCGACCTCCTCAAGAAATTCACTTGCAAGGTGCGACAATGGGGACGTCGTACAACATCAAGTTTGCGTCCGATACGAGCATTGATCCACAGGTTATCCACCAACGGATTGATGCTGCTTTGATTCGTGTGAACGAATTAATGTCAACGTACGATCCAAACTCAGAACTGTCTAGGCTCAATCAACACCGCAGTAATAAGCCGTTTGCGTTGTCTGGTGAAACTTTATTGGTATTGAGAGAAGCCGTTCGTTTAAGCCAAATCAGTAATGGCGCACTCGATGTAACTATCGGGCCGGTAGTTAATTTATGGGGTTTCGGCCCGACTCAGCGCCCAGAAGTTATCCCAAGTGACGAGCTGATTACTGAAACGCTCGCGATAACAGGGATTAGTAAAATTGTTCTAGCTGATGACAGCATCATAAAAAACGAGCCGAATCTTTATATAGACCTTAGTACAATAGCAAAAGGTTATGGCGTTGATGTGGTTGCAGAATTACTTATTGCGGCAGGTATCACGGAGTATTTGGTGGAAATTGGTGGTGAAATGCGTGTTGCCGGCAATAAAGTGACAGGTGTTCCTTGGCGAATAGCAATAGAAATGCCAGTATCAACCGAACGTGCTGTGCAAAGTGTGATTGAACTTGGAGATAATGCGATTGCCACATCAGGCGATTATCGCAATTATTACGAACAGGGCGGCGTGCGATATTCTCATTTGATTAATCCGGTGACAGGAAAACCAATTCAGCACAATTTGGTTTCAGTTTCAGTGATTCACCCATCAGCAATGACTGCTGATGGCTTGGCAACCGCACTCATTGTGTTAGGTACTACAGAGGCCCAAGCTTTAGCTGAATTAAATAATATTGCCGTTGTGTTAATCAGTAAGGTTGGTGACGAGTTTGTGGAATGGACATCAACTGCGTTTGACCAACGAATTAACGTTGTAAATCCTCAACAATTGGGGAACTAACAGAGATTACTATGAGTACTTTTATTCTCGCATTTATTTTCTTTCTCGCCATGGTTGCAGCTATGTCTGTGGGTTATATGGTTCAGCGAAAGTCTATAGCGGGTAGCTGCGGCGGCTTAGGTGCTTTAGGTATATCTAAAGCATGTGATTGTCCTGAACCCTGCGACCGCAAAAAAGCACGTATGGAACGTGAAGAAGCGCGACAACGCAAAATTGCCGAGTGGCAAAAAGACAAAATCATCTAGGGCGTGTTGCAGAACGTACACGTTACTGGAAGAAATCACGGAAGACTAATACACTGAATGCGTTACTTGCTTGTAATGCATTTTGTTTTAGGGAATAGAAATGACGGCATTTTACAGCGTGTTAATGGTTCTCAACCTAGTTTGCATGCTCACGATCTTGCTATCAGGGCTGGATCGTGGCAAACCGTTTTTACTAACTTTGGCTTTGTTCAATGCCTTTTTGTTTTTGTTCAATTGGTGTTCTCTTGAGCTTCTTTCAGAGCAAAATGCGAGGCAAGCCATTGAGATTAGCCGCTATCATTTGGCGTGTATATTTCTTGGTTACCCCTTTCTCGTTTACATATTTGGTGCATGGACCGAATTTCGCTACACACAGCAAGCGGTTGTCACTGTCGCAGTCATTTCAATTCCGCTACTGTTTATCAATGTAATCTCTGAGAATTCAATTCGTTACGGTAGTGACGTCAATATAGTGGAATACATTACACTGTTTGGTGATACGGCCTATTTATTAGTCGGAGAGTCTAATAGATTCTCGCCACTCATTGTTGTTGGATATGGCTTGGTGACGTTGTTTTTAGTGTATACCACGCTATTGTTTTTCCATAAACGTCGCAACCGTCTTTCGATAGTACTGGTTATTAGTATTGGCTTACACTTAGTTGCTGCATTTATTGGGTCTTATCTCGATACATATCAGAGCTTTTGGGTCTACATGGGTGGTGTGCCCATGACACTACTGTCCTTGTTTGTGCTACTTTCGATTAGCCGCGGACTGCGAGAAAAGACGGTTGAATTAGAGCATGAAATCGCTGAGAAGAATGGCATTTATTCGGTGTTTGCCAATCTCGCTAGAATATCATTTGAAGACGAAGACAGTGATTTTTATCAACAGTCACTCGACATATTGTCGCGCTTTACTCGTGCTAAATATGTCATGTTTGGTTTGGTCGAACCTCGCGACCCGAATCAAATAACGACTGTCGTTATGCTCAAAAATGGTCAGCAAGTCCCGAATTTTACCTATGCCCGACAAGGCACGCCTTGTGAAAATGTACTTTCCCGAGATGTCTGTGTTTATCCCTCTCGAGTTGCACGAGACTTTCCTGAAGACATTATGTTGGCAGAGGAGGGAATTGAAGGTTATATCGGATACCCAGTGAGCGATGAACACGGCACTCCGATTGGCTTGTTGGTGCTTCTTTTCGATAAACGAATAACCGCCGAGCGCACCCTACGCACCGTAGGTGATGTATTTGCGACGCGCATTGGCGCTGAGCTACGCCGAGAAAAGTTACAGGGCGAACTTCGCGCGGCAGCCTATCGGGACTACCTAACTCGCTTACCGAATCGCAATGAGCTACTTAATATTATCAATCAAATTAGTTTGGAATCAGTGACAACCGAGCAACGAGCCTTGTTATTGATGATAGACCTCGATCATTTTGGTGAAATTAATGCAAAGTTTGGGTATGAGATTGGTGATCAAATAATACAATGCGTAGGCGAACGTCTACAGAATTATGCTGACGAAGGTGTTTTTGTTGCCCGGGTGGGTGGAAATGAGTTTGCTGTCGTAATTTATGATGTTCAGTCCGTCACACAACCTCTGGCAACTGTTCATTGGACGGCTATTCGTGCCCTACTTAATCAAACTATTATTATTGGAAGCCGTAAGATTAATCTCACATTTACCATGGGAGCGGTCGCATTTCCTTCTCAGATTGATTCAAACACAGATGTGATAGGCTGTGCTGAACATGCAATCATGCAAGCTAAAAGTGAGGGGCGCGATTGCCTTAAATTTTTTGATCCTGAGTTATTGTCACGATTGAACCATGTGCGCGACCTTGAGTCTGCACTATCAAAAGCAATTGATAAAAATCAGGGCTTGTTCGTGAATTACCAACCAAAAGTTGAAAAGTCAGGTCGCTTGGTTGGTGCCGAGGCACTGTTGCGTTGGGTAGACGACGAAATTGGTTTTGTCTCGCCAGCAGAATTTATTCCAATCGCGGAAAAAACAGGCTTAATCCACAAACTAGGGAAATGGGTATTAAGAGAAGTTATTGGGCAAGTGCGTCACTGGCAAAGCGTTGGTTACAACTTAATTCCAGTATCGATTAATATCGCGGCTTCACAGTTTGATGACGAAAATTTCGCTGATACCGTCATTAACCTTGTTAAGGAATTGGATGTTGATGCGCGTTTAATCGACTTAGAGTTAACTGAGTCGGCGTTACTCACTGACCTTGTGAAGGTCGTAAGTACACTTTCAGCTCTGCGGCGGGAAGGTTTTACCATTTCGCTTGATGATTTTGGTACCGGCTATTCGTCCTTGTCTTACTTGAGTCAATTACCTTTAGATGCTCTCAAAATTGATAAGTCATTCATCGATGGGTTAGGCGATAATCGCAACCGCGAATTAGTGCGGTCTATTATCGCAATAAGCCATGTAATGGGGTTAACCAATATTGCTGAAGGGACTGAAACACTGGAACAAGTTGAAGTGCTCGATGAATTTGGCTGTGAATACTTTCAAGGCTATTACTTTAGTAAACCCCTACCCGTTGAAGACTTTGAAGTCCTTATGACGAATATAAACTTGGTATCTGTTTTTGATTGAGGTTTAAGTTACAGAGCTTGCAAATACGTCTACTAGCATCCAAAATACTGGTTTTTTATACAGTCTAGGGGGTGTCATGTGCGAAAATTCATTCACATCGACATGGATTGTTTCTATGCCGCAGTAGAAATGCGCGATAACCCTGTGTGGGCCACTGTTCCTATTGCTATTGGGGGCAGTTCAGATCGACGCGGCGTGATCAGTACGTGCAATTATCCAGCACGCCAATTTGGCGTGCGCTCTGCTATGGCCACCGCACATGCCATGCGCCTATGTCCCGAGCTTAAAATCATAAAAGGCCGCATGGATGTTTACGTTGAAGTTTCTAAGCAAATCCGCGCAATTTTCCAACGCTACACTGACATTATTGAACCCTTGTCGCTTGATGAAGCCTATTTGGATGTCTCTGATTGCAAGCTTCACGGCGGTAGTGCCACCCTCATTGCTGAGGAGATACGGCGCACTATCAAAGCTGAATTGGGCTTAACAGCCTCAGCTGGTGTAGCACCACTAAAGTTTGTTGCCAAAATAGCGAGTGACGAAAACAAGCCTGATGGTATATGCGTGATAACGCCGGATCAGTTAGATGAGTTTGTTAAGGTACTACCGCTCAAAAAAATACCTGGAGTAGGCAAAGTGACAGTGGAGAAACTTCAGCGCTTGGGCTTGTACACCTGTGCTGACGTGCGCAACTATCCACTCGATCGATTGGTTAAGCAGTTCGGAAAGTTTGGTCCGGTATTGTGGAAGCGTAGTCACGCCATTGACGACCGAGAATTGACTACTGAACGGCAACGCAAGTCCATAGGTGTTGAGCGCACCCTTGCGGAGGATATTGACAGTCTTGATGAATGCTTAGCGATTGTCGAGAAGCTCTATGAGAGTCTGTATCAGCGCCTAACCAAACACGCCGGAAGCCAAGCACGAATTGCATCCCAAGGCGTTAAACTCAAATTTAGTGACTTTCAACAAACAACAGTTGAACATAAAACCGGAACGTTGCAACGTGACTACTTTAATGAACTGATGGCCGAGGCTTATTCGCGAAGCAAAGATCGCGGGATCCGTTTAGTTGGTTTACATGTAGGCTTGCCAACAAATGATTCCATGCTGCAAATGAATTTACCCTTTGAGCAACTTGAGTTTGCGGCTGAACCACGTGCACAATATCAGCCTAAGTAAAATCACAAGGACACAGTATGTCAGCCCCTACACCGATCCCAGTTTCATCGATCCAAGATGGTGATGCTCTCAATCAATACGATGCCGCCATCGTTATCTCAGATACTTTAACACCCCAAAGTTTAGGCGGGTTGTCGAGTGTGTTAACAGACCATCAAGTAATCGATGCTAGAGTTGGTAAAGAGCCGATTCTGTTAGCAGCTGCACAAGTACCAGGGCAACGTTTGTTACACGCACCAACAGGTCCATTAAACCGCTATTACGACGACGTCCGTCGCTGTTATGACGCCGGTCGTGAGGCTGCCAAACTGGCGCTCGCCGCCGGGGTGTCAAAACCGCTATTGATGGTCTCGCTCGAACATCAAGGTGAGCAGTACCAAAATGCAATAGAAGTGGCGTATTTAGGCTTCGCACAAGGGCTCTGGCAACCTTTGGAAGCCAGAGAATCGTTAGGCGAAGAAGCGCTCGAGACTATCAACTCTGTAGGTATGGTTGGCCTAACTGAGGCTGAATGTGATTATATTTATGCGATTGAATTGGGTAAGCGCCTCGCGCGAGACTTATGCGGGACTGAACCAGAACGTATGGCACCACCGAAGTTTGCGGATTACTGTGTTGAAGCGTTTTCTGACACTTGTGTAGATGTCAGCGTTATTGAGGATGACCAGCAATTACGCCAAGACTACCCACTGTTATATGGTGTTGCTCGCGCATCAGTAAATGTAAAGCGTCATCAACCGCGTGTTGTGCGTTTGTGCTACGAAGGTGAAGGCTTGGTGCAAAAGAGCCTGTTTTTAGCCGGTAAGGGGATTACCTTCGATACCGGTGGTGCTGATTTGAAAGTCGGTGGACATATGGCAGGTATGAGCCGCGATAAAGGTGGCGCTGCCGCAGTCGCCGGTTTTATGTTGAGTTTGGCCAAGTTACAACCAAAGAACATTAAAGTAGTAGCGGAACTTGGGGTGGTGCGCAATAGCATTGGCGAGGAAGCGTTCGTTCCAGATGAAATCATTACCAGCCACGCGGGCGTGCGAGTACGCGTTGGTAATACTGATGCCGAGGGGCGCATGGTGCTTGCTGATGTGATGTCACATTTGCGCGAATTAGCCCTACAACAGCCGCAAGAAACTAAACCGGAAGTTTATTCGGTAGCAACCTTAACGGGTCACGCGGCTATTGCCCTAGGGCCGTACACGGGTTATGTGCAAAACGGCGTGGCTCAGCAACGTATGTTGGCGAATGGGTTTATAAAGAAAGGCGCACTATGGGGCGATTGTGGTGAGTTATCTGCTAGTCGTCGCGAAGACTACGATTTTATCAAAGCGCGCACCAAGGCCGATGATGTACTGTCTTCAAACAATGCACCTTCGGTATCGACTATGCGCGGTCATCAATTCCCAATGGCATTTTTAAACATTGCCTCGGGGATTGATCAGCATGATGAGAACAGCGATTTCCCAATTGCTTATACCCATGTTGATATCGCCGGAAGCGGTGTTGAAAATTCAGATTGGCAGCATGGCAAACCTACAGCAGCTCCTGTCGCAGCTATGGTTGCGACTTATGTAGATAAACCTCAGTGATCCGGCAAGTACCAGCACAAGTCTGGTTACTCGCCTTCATTCAAGCGTTGGCAATGAGTGCTGGCGCTACTGTCGTATTAGCTGGCGGGATAGCAGGTGCGCAACTAGCACCCTATCAGTCGCTGGCTACGCTACCTGTCGCTATGATGATTGTTGGCACCGCGTGTGGAGTCTTGCCAATTACTCAATTAATGCGACGCTTCGGGCGTAAAAAAGGCTTCTTCGGCTGCGCAGTTTTTGCTGCAGCGTCTGCCGCGGTGGCAGGTTTAGCAACTTATCTGAGTAATTTTTGGTTATTTTTGACCGCTATCTTTGCATTGGGATTATGCATTGCTGGCTTCCAGCAAATTCGCTTTGCGGCTATTGAATCAGTGCCAGTAGAGTTAGCGCCTGATGCAATGTCGACAGTTTTACTCGGGGGGCTAGTCGCGGCTATTTTAGGCCCTGAATTGGTAACGCTTGGTCAACCAATGTTTTCTAAAGCCTATGTTGGTAGCTTCTTTCTGGTAGCTGCAGCCAGCCTTTTATGTGCGTTGTTGTTTCTATGGATCTCAGAACAACCGATTGTGCAAAGTGCTCATACTGATCCAGCTAGATCTCGATGGCAAATCGGACGGCAATCTTACTTTGTCGTCGCCGTCTCTACATCGGTCATCGGATTTGCGTTGATGAGTTTCATTATGACTGCAACGCCTGTGCACATGCATGTGCATCAAAGCTTTAGTCTTGAAGAGACCAAGTGGGTCATACAGAGTCACATAATCGCCATGTATTTACCCTCTTTTTTCAGCGCTTGGCTGATCAATCGACTCGGGCTCAAAGGCGTTATTTTATGTGGGTTAAGCATCTATATCGCGACTATACTGATTGGCTTCTTCAGTGTTGAGTGGGCGAGCTATTGGACTGCATTAATTCTTCTAGGGCTGGGTTGGAACTTGTTGTTTCTTGCTGGCACGGTTTTACTAGGTAAAAGCCACTCTCATACCGAGAAGTTTGCAGCCCAAGGCATGCACGATTTTATGGTATTCAGTGCCCAAGCCTTTGCAGCCTTAGGAGCCGGAGCAATTTTAGCCTTGACCGGTTGGCCGATGCTAATGATTATTAGTGCTGCGCTTATTGGTTTGCACTTACTAATACTCAGTTCTCAATATTTTCGCTTACGTAGGAATTCAGTATGACAATCCCAGTGGGTAAATATCGTCACTATAAGGGCAACGACTACGAAGTGCTTGGCGTTGCCACACACTCGGAAGACGAATCTAAGTTGGTCGTTTACCGCACCCTTTACGGAGATTTTGACCTTTGGGTACGACCGCTTGAGATGTTTACTGAAACCGTTGAAATAGACGATGAGCAAGTGCCACGGTTTAGATACATCGGTAGTGAATAATACAAAATTGTTATCGCGTTAGCATCGAACGATGGTTAGCGTTATAGGTTTTAAGCACAGTCATAAGCGAGTAGGTGCTGCCACTTCGTGTCGGGGGAATATTTGCTGACAGTCATCAACCCTGAAAAATTGGAACGTCTGTGCAGGTGCATCGCAAGGCCAGTAGTGTTGCAATAGAAAATATGAGTAATGATTCAAAGGCATTTTGATGCGCCGCGAGTGTACCGGTGCCAAAACCAGTTAAACGTGCCTGTTGTTCTTGAGGATACTTATTATCGTAACCACCGGCGTTATGCATTGCGATGGCAATGGGCACTTTGGCAATGGGCAGTTAGGCAATGAAAGGCAGTAATGCCGAGGCAATTAAGCAGCTCACACGTATCTACAAAATAAGACTCCCTGAAAGTCACAACAATGAATGGTTTACAAGGGCACTGACTTTTTAGTTAAAACGATGCGTTTTTCCGTTTGATATCAACGTCCCTGAGAACCGCACTCTTCGACTGATTTCGGATGCGGCCATTTGCTACCATCATTAGTGCCAAGGTGGGCAGCTCATGTTGCACCGAGTCAAGGCATGTTTAAGAAATCGTTGACTACCGATGTCTGTGTATCATGGATATCATTAAGTTGGACTTTAAATCGGTCAACTTGATGCGCTAGACTGTCGAAGCGGTGTCATCGATTTAATTTGAGGTTAATGAAACATGATTTCTGTGGCTCTGGGTGTAACGCTCGCCATCATTGTTGGCGGAATGATCACCTTTCAAGTGTTGTTTGCGCCTTTGGTTTTCACTCAGCTAAAAGCGAAGATTGCTCGTCCATTCATTCGACAGTTTTTTCCCTACTATTATCTCTACTTCGGTTTATTGGCGCTTCTGTCATGTGTTTTTGGGCTACTTATTGGTTGGAATAAACAGGCACTGATGCTAGTCCTGTGTTTGGCTGGATTTATAGTCTCGCGACAAATTCTCATGCCTGCGGCGAATCGCGCTTCGGACAAGGGTGAGACAAGACGCTTCTCATGGCTGCATCGCGCTACGGTACTGATCAATACGGCACAACTCACCGTATACTTTTTCCTAATGTGGAGACTTTTGTAAATGAGAGGGTGTTTTTGTGGCAATAACGACCTGGTCCCATACGGAGCGTTTAAGTGCACAAGCGCGAGCTGAATTAAGAGCGAGCCATGCAGGCGAGACCGGTGCGGTCTGGATTTACCGGGGTATGCTCGCGGTGAATTTTTTCAAATGCGATCCTCAAATCGACCAATTGGCACGCGAGCACCTTGCCACCGAGACACAACATTTGGCGGGGTTTGAACGGCATATCGCCACGTTCAGAGGCAGTTATCTCCTTTTACCTTGGATGCTTGCAGGTTTTTTAACGGGCGCCTTGCCCACGTTGTTCGGACGCGATGCGATGTATTTCACAATCTATTCGGTCGAGTCGTTCGTTCATCGGCATTACACTCAGCAGATTGATTTGCTGTCGGCTTCAAGTGATGCGCGCAATACGCCGATCATCAATTTCTTCGTTCAGTGTAACAGTGAGGAAAAAGCACATCGCGATCAAGCGCTTGTCGCAATGAACCGAAGGCCTGGGGGCGTCTTGCGTCTATGGGGGCTTATGGTCGGTTGGGGTTCTCAATGTGCAGTTAAGGTAGCGAGGGTGGTGTAGGGTGAGCCAAGGTTATTACTCGGCAAGTCCGCGGTGGTAAGTGGCGAACAATTGAAGAACGTTTGTGAAACTGCTAAGTTAAACGCGAGCACGCAGTCCGCCTCATTACTTTCGGCGTAATACGTTTGCATTGGGCCCCCGGAAAGGTGACGACTTGCTGCTAGTAGTATGAGTCAGCAGTCGTGTTAAAGAGCAAGGCTAATATGACAAGTGGACAGCCATGACGACAACAGATAATACTGATGTGAGTTGGGCACTGTCGCAGCCGCAACATGCGCAACGATTTCGACTCACCGTAGAGTTACATGCTCGCCCTTTCGAAGCATCGATGGCACCAACCGATGTGTATTTGTTCGCCAAACACACTGGCGAAGGTGCCACCGAGAAAGAGTTGGAGCATCTAGCATGGTTCTGTCAAAAACATCAGTTAAGCTCGCCCGAGCCCAATAGTCGTCACTTTCGTTGTGAGGTCGATGAGCATCGGCTTCGGTGGGAGCGTCATGGTGAATTTACAACCTTTACGATTTACCTTCGATCAGTGGGCCCATCACTGTTTGAAAATGAATTACCGTCCTTTTTTACCGAGTGGTTATCGAAAACGGAGGGAACATTACTAGTCGCCAGCAAGTTGGCGGTGAGAGAAATCTCAAAGTATCAGAACATCGACAAGTGGATCCCCACGCTATTTGCGAAAGAGTCGATGGTGAGCGCTAACATCGCTAGTCAAGAGGCGCAAGTATGGACCGACTTGAAAATTCATGACGATGGTTATAATCATATTTTGCTCCTCAATCGACGTTTAACGCCGCCGAAAATGGGTCGGGTGATGCATCGCCTGTTGGACATCAGCACCTACCGTAATATGGCGCTGTTGGCATTACCCGAAGCACAAAAAGCCTCGAGGGAAATTGCTCAGCTCGATCAAAACCTAACACAGCTATTAAACCAATTAAACGTGAGTACCAGTGAAAACCCGAGTGACGATCAATTCGCCGTTTCGGTGTCAGAGTCAGTGAAAAGTGACACCGACATGTTGCAGTTATTAACGCAGCTATCAATGGAAATTCAAACACTGTCCGCTCGAGTAAGATACCGTCTTAGTGCGGCCGAGGCATACTATGCATTAGTTAACAGCCGCATCAAAGAATTGAACGAAGAGCGTGTCACAGGCTATCAAACCATTGGTGAATTTTTGCAAAGAAGGCTCTCACCGGCGATGCGCACCTGCGAAAATGTCAATCAACGGCTCGAGGACCTTGCTAAAAGGACCGCTCGCGCGGTTGATCTATTAAGAACACGCTTGAATCTCAATCTTGAGCATCAAAACCATGCATTACTTGAGGCTATGGATCAGCGAGCACGGATACAAATTCGCCTTCAAGAGACGGTAGAAGGATTGTCTATCGCGGCCATTACCTACTACATTGTTGGGCTTATTGGTTATTTGGCCAAATCATCCCAAATGTTGAATGCCGGTATTAAGCCTGAGCTTATCGTGAGTTTTTGCGTCGTTCCCGTCGCTTTATTAGTCTACTTTGGGGTGCGCCGGATTAAGCGGCGCATCCTAAAAGAGAAGGCCGACTAGTTCGTCCGTTCAATAATTTCTGTTTCGCCAAATCATTGATTGCTTGTGTTTTTTGTCAACGACTGTCCGAGTCAAGCGTTGAAGAGTGAGTACCGCGGAGGACTACCGTGATTGATTCGAATATTCATACTAGGTAAAGCGAGTGAGTGACGGCACCGTGAGCTGCGCTCTGGACAACGCGATTGTGGGCGTATTCAGTATCGATATCACTCAGTGCGAGGCATGCGAGAAATTCAACGTGACTTTGGTTTTGCTCGGTCGGTCACCGACGCATGAAGCACAAAAATATACCATCATTTGAACATGCAAAATGTTGAGACTAGGGCGTTCACATATCTCAGTGGGATTTCAGTACCAAAGACTAGTTCAATCGCTTTTCTTGATGGCAATTACTCCACTGATTTCTGAAAGTACCCATTTGAGACACGAACAACTAGCCTTAAATTCAGATGACACAATGGGTAGTACATAGCGTTAATACTTCTTATACTCAACATCACCATTGTCATTCCAAGTACGATCAGAGAAATACAACCTGTTAGCAATGCTGTTGTCAAAAATGCACCTGCACTAAAACTTAAAATTGCAAAGATCTTGTTATTCGTTTCGCCATCGTAGATTGCCTTTGCCCAAAAGAACATAGTGAGGCACCAACACACCGAGCCAAAGTTGGCGAAAGCTTGATTCATTGCCCAACTCAGGCGCTTGAGATCCGTAAAAATATCCAGTTTAGTAGTGCTTGTAAGGTCAACCATCGTGGCTAAGTGTGGCACAATAAATCCGCTTATTAACCCAGCGTTGCTCATTACCACAGTTCCAATCCAGTAAACCAACAGCCCGGTTAGCACACTCGGACGCATAAGTCCTTTTAACTGCGCATAGCAGGTTAAACAAAAACTGATCAAAACGATGACGGCAACTAAACTTCCGTGAACGAGCCCATTAATTAACGACTCTTGATTGATTTCTGTGAACACTAGCATCTACATCGAAAAAGATGCCGGACATAACTTCAAATCTGTTTGTTAATGAACAAATTTCAACGAATGTCCACTAACGTGTTTGTAAATGAGTATTGGCAGTGACTGATGAGGTACAAGCAGATAAGCGAATTCAAAAAACGTTAAATGCGTTGCGCGATGCGTTTTTTGATTTGGTGCTTAGTCGAAGCTATGACGAAATTTCGGTTTCAGACATAATCACCAAAGCCAATGTAGGCCGCTCTACCTTCTACCAACACTACAAAAGTGAAGACTATATTCTTGCCACCAGTATGCATTTCCCGCTAAGCACAACGGCTCGGCTTGTAGACAACAAACGTAAATCCAGTGAATTGATATCTTTACTTGAGCACTTTTGGGAAAACCGTCGTTTTGCGCAACGCATTTTCTCGGGTACAGCGCGAAAACACGTCCTAGAAACATATGTAAATTTGGTTACGAAGCAATTGGCGCTTAGGACAAAAAGTAATACGAATATTGCGGCTATTCCAATAAATCTATTGGCACATCAAATCGCAGAAGCCCATTTGACGATTGTTGCCGATTGGTTATAAGGTAAGAGTAGTTGTTCAATTGAGTTACTCGCTAAGCACCTAGATCATACTAGCCAGTCTTTGAGTGCTCGAGCCTAAAACTAGCAACCGCTAGACGTAATTGTATAACCTGGCTCTTGTGTCTCTCTAGCTGATGTATAGCGTATTTTGCAGTTATTAGGGTCCGGGGCATCACTAATTTGTACTTCAATGAAACCTAACTGTCCGCCGCAATTACCGCCCACCCAATTAAATGGTGCTTCTGTAATCACAGTATTTGTGATGCCACTCGGGTGAGGGCAAGGAAAACCGCAACGTAGTGAAATAGTCGCACCATGCATTTCCACTGTTGGGTCAGTTGCGCAATCTAGTTTGTCTTCAATTGTTGCTTTTAAATTAACCAGCCGAGAAGCGGAACGCATACTACCTTCGAGCGCTTCTAAGGAAGAAACCCTAGCGTCTGAACTCAAGTCGATGAACCGTGGCGCAGCTACCGCCCCGAGCACGCCAAGTAACACAATTACAACAATAAGCTCAATTAAAGTGAAGCCGTGTTTCAGTGATCGCAAAATTTACTTTCTATATCCAAGACTAAAAATATCTGGTTGTAGACTAACACTCTTTCCATTTTTTATGCACTAAAAAGTGCTTACTTAAAGCTCGAATCCCGAGTAACGCACGCCTGTCAGTTTTGCCATATCAGTATTCCATGTAGTGAGATCGCGTGTGTTAAAACCATTCAAAAAATGATGCCCACAAGCACGAGCCATGACTTTAATCAATTCGGTGGAAGACAAAAAGAATCGCTGTAATTGACTAGCGGATTTCTCGACATTGAGCTAACTGACCCAACGGTTATCAATAAAATCTTGTCATATTTGGACAAGCAAAGTGTGTCGATAGCGCGTAAAGAGCCCCATACGCAGCCGCTTCCTGCGCCACCACGTATTGAAGTATTGAGCGATTATACCATTCAACGTGACTTTGGTTTTGCTGAGGCGGTCACCGACGCATTAAGCACAAAAATATACCATCACTTGAATATGCAAAATGTTGAGGTTAGGGCTTTCACATATCTAAGTGGGGATTTCAGTACCAAAGACTAGTTCAATCGCTTTTCTTGATGGCAATTACTTTACTGATTTCTAAAAAGTACCCATTTGAAACACGTGCAACTAGCATTAAATTCAGATGACACAATGGGTAGCACATAGCGTTAATACTTCTTATACTCAAATAAATACGACAGTTAGGTTGCTCTGTTAATGAACTGTTTTCTGAGCATTAAGACTATTGCGTTTTAACTTGATCCAGCTATAAATCGCTCTTTTTCGAGGCGCTTGTACCACAAGGCAAAACCAGTTTTATCCCCGTACAGCACCTTTGTCTTATTACAGTGTTTATTGCAGAAGAGGAAAACCTGACCACCAAATACATCCTGCTCCAGAGCCTGTTCCATAATGGCACTCAGCCCGTAAATGGGTTTACGAAAATCTACCAGTTTACGATGTAATAGCACCCGAGCACATTGCCACTGGATCACGACAAGGATTTCATCAATTGCGCCAGCCAATGTGGATCAACGCCCGCCGATGCATCTAACTGACCGCTCCCAAGATGCAGTGCGGCATTAACTGACAATACCTGCCGCTCGGGTCATACTCCAACAAACATCAAAAGTTTATCCGATGTTACTCTGAGCCTTTTTTGTTTAAGGTAAAAGTTCGTTTCACTGAGATTGTGTTTTCGACAAAATTCAGCGGTACTTAAGCCACTGCTTTCCCGCTCTGCAAACAATGCCAGCCATTGGGTTTTAGTTTTTCGAGTTGCCATCTTAACTCCTACACCTGCATTGTTGGCAACAGGTTAGTGTTCGAGAAACCCAAATAGCAGGTGTAATTCCCCGGACGCTTGCGCTATATTATTATTAATTTGGTAATTTAATTTGACTGTTGGCCGCTATTATGACGAAGCTAACCTCTTTAATTTATGCCAGTAAGGTGACGCCGGGTTATCTGAATTCTGTTGAGATAAACAAAATTCTGGCGGTAGCGCGTGAAAAAAACAAAACTAAACAGCTCACAGGGATGTTGCTTTGCAATCTGCATTATTTTTTGCAGATATTGGAAGGGCCCAAACAGATACTTTCAGATACCTATTCGATTATCGAACAAGATAGTCGTCATCAAAATGTGACCAAAATATCTGAGTCGATTACAGAGTCACGACAGTTTCCAGACTGGCAAATGGGTTTTTATCTTTTTCCAAAGAACAAGCCTGATGTGCTACCAGAGGATTGGACACTTTTGAGTGTTTCTGATGCTCAATGGATTTTTAGCCGGGCGCTGAATTCCTGCGAAGGGGCTGGCAAAGCCTTTTATGAACTTTGAAAAGTTATCTCTGAGGGTACGTTAAAACCCATTCTCTAATAAAAAGCGCAGGGTCTTATCGTGAGATTCAACGTTTAATGCCTGAATATAGGCCGTAATCCCAAGTAATCCTCCAACCAATAAATTTCTAGTCCGGGCTGTAAATAGGGTTACCAACGAAAACGGTATTTAAAGCGAAACTCCAGTTCCAGTTTTTCCTCACTATCACGCCCCTATTCTTGTGACATCAAGAAGTTAATAGTGAAGCTATGCCATTGGAGTTCTTTTTCTGTCAATACGCCAGTGTTGAACCCCCAGGCATCTTTTTTGTGTGGTTTTTCAATTTCAAATAAAGCCCCCCAATCTGCCCAATGGCGTGTTTGCTCCAAACAGTAATGTACGAGCAGAGGTCACCTCTTCTCACCGAGGAAAAAATAGTTCTCGCTTAGCAGAACATCTCAAAGGTTCAGATAAGCCATATCATGCACAAAGCATGTCTTGGGCCCAAAGACTTAAACGCGTATTCAGTATCGACATCACTCAGTGCGAGGCAGGCGAGAAATTCAACGTGACTTTGGTTTTGCTGGGTCGGTCACCGACGCATGAAGCACAAAAATATACCATCACTTGAACATGCAAAATGTTGAGACTAGGGCTTTCACATATCTCAGTGGGATTTCAGTACCAAAGATTAGTTCAATCGCTTTTCTTGATGGCAATTACTTCACTGATTTTTTAAAAAGTATTTAAGACACGTGTAACTAGCCTTAAATTCAGATGACACAATGGGTAGTACATAGCGTTAATACTTCTTATGCTCAGCGACCTGAAGACAATTCTGACTTGCCGAGTTTTCGCAATGCCATTGAAAAGTTCGAATTCAGCCTTGCAGCACGAATAAACTCTTTGATCGCGTTTTGCACACGGTTACTGTCAGCTTAGGTGCGTTAGAAAGTTAGTTGCAAGCAGGCTAAACAGCATGGCTAAACTATGTAACTAGGGTAGACTAAATCAATAAGGCTGGCAGATTGAGGATCGCACAATGGCAAATACAGGATCAGACAAAGATTGGCTGCAGCGCTTAAAGAATGAAAGTTGGGAAGCCGAATTGTTGGTTTCTGCCATTGCAATCTTTGGTACCCTGCAGTTGTTTGCACTGATAGATTGGACCACTGCACTATTTTTTGATTTTCTGCATCCCAGTCAATATTCGTTCGGATATATGATTGCTTTCTTTGGTGTTTTGGCGATTAGCATACTTGCAGCAATGTTTGTGATCCATTTCCTCTTGCGCTCTTATTGGATTGGCTTAGTA
>CAXRGW010000009.1:0-13060 GCA_964230255.1 Alteromonas sp. | reverse complement strand
ATGGGAAACAGGATAAACATGGCTTTGGAGTAAAATTCTGTTGCGGTTTCTGGTTGGTCGGGCCCGCTCCCCCCCCGAATTGCTGAAAATTAGCAAACAGCAAGAAAAAATGACGCTGATTACTAGATAGGCCCACAATGTCAGCAAAATTTTGCGTGCTCTGGCAGTTCCGTATCGCAGTTCGCGCATTTAAGTGACAATGTTTGGCCGTTTTAATCAACTGTCAAAATAAGATGTTAGCGCAAACAAACGAAAGATCTAGGTACTTGAACTTACTTTGGGTTTGTTTGCTTCTCTCTGAATTTTAGGACGAATAAACATATGACTTACGCGGTATCGGTGACTGTAAGAGCTTAATTCAAATCATCCTTCCCAATATTTTGTCGGCGAGTACAAATATCTACTCAACCGTTAGATTTTGTCTATCAACGATAAAATCGAAAGACATATCAAATAACCCTTCCCCGTCGACCTTTGCATCCCAAGCACCATGGCCTGCACCTAATAGTGGCACGAGTTCATTGTAGATACTTAGAGATTCATAAATCTCCTGTAATTCAGTTGCCTCAGAAAAAGGGGTACTAGGATTTTGATCATTAGTACCATGAGCCATGAATAGTTCAGGATCATGGACATCATACTGGTCCAAACCATACACCGCTTCGAATATCTCTAGTTTTACATTCGCCCCCCAAAAATACACCATGCTTTTGACTTCATACGCCTCATTTAAATTGGTAGTAGCCAATGTAGGGTCATCCGTTGAAGATATCTCGTCTTTAAAGTCCTCAGGATTTGATATGCCTAAAGCAACAGTTGTAATGGCTCCCGCTGAGGCGCCGCCAACAGTAATAAAATCTATATCGATATCATAACTATTTGAATTCGCCACTATCCAACGAAGTGCAGCCTTAGCATCTCTTTGCGCCATATACATAGCGACACTCTGTTGAAGTTCTTTTGTTGTTTCTGCTCCTTGAATGCCAAACTCAATCCATTCTAGCGGGGCGAGACCTCTGTATCGGGCCAATACATCTTGTTGCGATAGGCCTTGCAATGAACCTAACTCTTCTGTTGTTCTGTAGTCTATTGAAACAAACACCCATCCTCTTGAGGCATAGAAATTACCCATTTCCACGATTTCAGGTTTAGTTTTTGTCCCACCTGTAAACCCTCCACCGTGAATAAACATAAAAACAGGCCTTATTGAAGCGTCATTCTGTGGATAATAAACGTCTAATTTCAATGGAATTGCAAATGGATCAGAGCTTGAGTTATCTACAGCCAGCCCATCTGCATAGGTGATATCTGCATCCAATAAAACACTGTATGTCCCAGTCTCTTTAACGACTGGAATGCCGTTATCAGGCTCGGGTATGGGTGCTGGACTGGGCGCTGGACTGGGTGCTGATGTAACTGGCTGGTCAGCAGATTCTCCGCCTCCTCCACAACCTGAAATGAGGAATAACAACGAAAATACAGATAAAAAATAGTACTTAGTTAGCGACATCTAATAGCCCTCAAAATACACAGTTATAACAGCTCTGCTGCCATCTTCATTACCTCTAAACGTGTCTCAAGTATACCGAATGAATCGTCAACCAATATCGTGTAAGTGTAAAGGTTGCGTAAAAACAGACTTAGCCTTCTCCCAGATGACGAAAAGGTTTGCGTGTACATCTGGTTTCCGCCTACGCATGAATAACGAAATCGAGTTCGCAGTCGTATTCGTCTTAAAACCTCTGATCCAAATTGGTTAAATGATGGGCATATAGCATTGTTGCAGTACCCTAACTCAGGTGATGCTGGGCCAAAGGCGTTGCTCCATTATGCGCGCACAGGCTCTGTATCCGAAGTACCGCTTAACCACTCAGGTAAGTTCTACACGCTGGCCAGCGTTACAAAAGACGACAACAATCAGCATGTTCTGCGTACCTTCAGTATCGAAGGTGAAGTATTATCTCAGGCGATCATTCAGCGTTTGCCCCATCATTCCGTGTATGGCAGTTTATCCATTCGCTTTGCGCCCGATGGTGAGTCATTTTTAATCAGCCCTGGCGAGCAAATTCATGCGCTTAGTCTAGAGGGTGAATTAACCCTACTGCACAACGACAATATCGATGGTTTATCAAACCCTGTTTATCACACCAGCCAAACTAAGATAATCGCTACACAAGGCACAAAAGACTTTGATATTGGCGTGCTTAACGTGAATGAAAACGATGCTGCAATCAGTGCTATCACTCGCTCAACCAAACTATTGGCTATTGCCAGCCATTCGAAGAATGACCAACTATTTAGTATTGATTTAGCCGGCGGTGAAACCACAGATTCCGGCATAATCGATGTTGTATGGGCTGCATATACTCAAGGTGAAGACATTATATACAGCGATAACCAAAAGGACTTCTTCCTCAAAAGCACCGATATGACAATTGCCCTTACCACCTTGGATAATAAACTCTACGGCGAGCGTGTTTTATTTACCGATGACTAGCTATATGGTTTGGATGGACAACACAAATTATGGCATTACGATTTACCAAACGACGCGTTTGAATACCTGACCACCACAAACAAAGACGCAATGGATGTTAACAGTCTGAAAGATGTACAAATGTTAGGCTCGCAATTTATTGATGATCGTCGCGAGTTGGTAGAGCTTACTGAGCAAAGGTAAAATTGCTCAATGCTTGAATGTTTGCTAGCGTAGAATCTGGCAAAAATAACGAGAAACGTCAGATGCTTACCATCCTACACGCACAATATGCTAAACGTTCGCGAACACGCTTTGCGTTGCTGGCAGCCACGCTGTTTATACAACTCTTATTTACAACTTCGGCAACTGCTCAACAGAATGAAGCTGTAGGCGAGTTGGTTAACAACTCCAACCTAGTCACTGTTGTCTGCCCGTTTAAAGACGACATCGATTACGAGCCTGAACGCTTGCGCTGCGGCATGCTGTCAGTGCCTGAGAATCGCGATGATCCGAATAGCCGAATGATCCGCGTAGCCTACGCACATATTATCGCCTCTGCACGCAATCCAGATGAAGATGCTGAAGAGAGCGACGATGAAGAGCCGCTTGAGGTACGCGAAGATCCTGTGGCCTACCTAACCGGTGGACCGGGTGTTGGGATTGAATATTATGTCGAGCGCTTCCTAGAGCACGAATTAACCAAAACACGCGACATGTACATTCTTAACCAACGCGGTATTGGTTATTCCGATGAGTACTGCCGCTTCTATTCAGCCACCAGCCGAGAAAACATGGTGAGTACCACGCTAGAAGAAGGTGAAGTAGAACAGGCAGAGCGCATGCAGGCATGCTTTAAAGCCGCGTCTGCCAGTGGTGTGGATTTAACCGCATACAACACCTATGAAAATGCCCGCGACGTAAAATCCCTGCGCGAAGCCTTGGGTTTTGAGCGATGGAATGTTTGGGGTATTAGCTACGGTAGTCATCTTGGTCAAATGCTGACCCAAGTTGACCCGGATGGTATTAAAGCACTCGTGCTCGACGCGATTGTGCCCAACGATTTGGGCGACTTAATGCGTATACACCGTTGGCTTGGTCGCAACCATGAGCTGATCTTTGATGAATGTGAGCGCCAAGATGCCAGCATCTGTAAAGGGTTACGCGAGCGCTTTTATGCCGCGTATAACTCATTAATTGATAACCCAATCACAGTAGAAACCTTTGACGATGAACTGTTCCCGTCTGGCAGCATGACTGTGCCATCACTGATTGTCGGTTTTGCGCCATTCGCCATGCAATACGAGCAAGATGAACATCCGGCAATCCCAGCTGTAATGGATGCCCTTAGCTCCTTTGTCGAATCTGGTGATAAGGATATTTTTAAGGGCTTAGCGGCTGCGGCAAGCCCATTTGGTGGCGTGTCACAAGGTATGAGTGATGCTATCCGCTGTAACGATGGTTACTATGCCGCACAGGCCCAAGTCGCCGCTGAAGACTTAAATGAGAACTTCGGCTTTAAACAAGGTGTATTTACCGTCGATGGTGCGCAAATGGTAGCCGACGCCTGTGTGGAATCCGGCCTGCCACTGGTCGATCGCAAACACTACCAATTAGTACAAAGCAATATTCCCACCCTAATCGTTAATGGCGATTGGGATCCAATCACGCCAACGCCATTGGCTGAGCGCATTGCCCCTGGTTTTAGCAATGGTCGATTGATAATTGTGCCTTACGCTGGCCATGGTCCCACGCGGTCTATGTCTGAATGTGCCACACAAGTGATGAATGACTTCTTCGACGAGCCAACACAGGATCTTGCTGACTTAGATGCCAGTTGTCTGGAGGCCGGTGCCGATGCTCCTGAGTTTTTAACCTATTTAAAAACCGATGCAACATTACGCATTGCCGGTATTGCAGCTGAAGATGAGAAAAAACTGGCAGGGCCTGCGATGTACTTAGGTACGTTGGTACTAATAATTGTCAGTGGCTTCTTTGTAATTATTTGCGGTGCAATCGCTCGTCGGGTATCAAATAACCCGCAAGCTAATTTTGGCGTTGGACCGCAAGCACCGCGCTTGCTCGCCTTTGCTGCGGTTACGTTAGCGCTTATCGGACTAGGATTTATCGGTGCAGGTGCAAAAGCAGCGGCCGACATCTCATCGATTAGTTTCTTGGCTGGTTTAGCGCCACCTGCACATTTCGGCACCATGCTGCTATTGCTATCTGCTGCAGTTGGCTTATGCACCGTATTTATTGCAATCCGTACTAGTCGTCAAGTCACTCTGCGTCGTCGTACCTTGATAGGTCTACCACTGTTGGGACTATGCTGCGCCTTGTTGTTCTGGTATCTGGCGTCGTGGGGATTAAACCCTTTTTAAGCTGAAGTTAAATTGTTATCCCGGCGAAAGCCGGGATCGCCGTGGTCTGCATCATTGCTAACTCAAACCGCGCTCTTCGTAAATGGAGATTCCCGCCTAAGGGTGAATGACGAACGGGATACTGGAATCACGGTTGGGATGCAGGAATGACGGAATTTTGTTGCGTCATCCCGGCAAAGTCGCCCCCCTTGGTTTACAGCAAAATCAATCTAACCAAAACTTTCTTTTCCAACGTAACTAAACCATCATAAAAGTGAAATATTCTTCTGTTCTTGGGGGGGGCGCGGTCATCCACGCGACACGTTTGTATGAATTGATAGGCTTGTTTGTAGGCTTACCAATCCTAGGTTTTATCATCGCAAACTCTGAACCCAGTTTGGTATTTCTCCTACTGGCAGTGGTCGGATGCGGTTGTGTCTGTGTTCTATGGAAGGACCAATCATTTACACGTAAACGTCTGTGGCAGCTGAAAGATGCGCGTGAGCATCTACTTAAGTCTCTTCGTCTGTTTATCCCTCTAGCGAGTGTAATTGCCGCTTGGGTATATTTTTTATTACCAGAACTCTTCTTATCTTTACCCGCACATCAAACTGAGTTTTGGTTAGTCACCTTACTTATTTATCCGTTAATATCAGTGATCCCGCAGGAGCTAATTTTTCGTACGTATTTTTTTCATCGTTACAAACCCTTGTTCCCCTCCAAGTACACACGTTTATGGGTCAGTAGTTTTCTGTTTGGCTTAGCTCACTCTATTTACGGTAACTGGATAGCTGTGGTCGGCTCGTGGGTGTGTGGATTGTTATTTGGTTATTGCTATATCCAAAGTCGCTCGACTGCCATTGTGGTAATAGAACACACGCTATGGGGCAGTTTTATCTTCACAATCGGCTTAGGCGCTTTTGTTTTATTAGAGGTTTAAGTGGCGCTACACATGCCGGCAGCGCCAGATTTGCATCGATTACAACGTTTCTTCTAACCACTTAAAGAATTCACGTTGCCAAACGAGGCCGTTTTGCGGCGTTAGCACCCAATGATTCTCTTCTGGAAAGTACAGGAATCGGCTCTTTAGGCCGCGTAATTTTGCGGCTTGGAAGGCTTGAATACCTTGACCTAACGGCACGCGATAGTCTTTGCCGCCGTGGATCACAAACATTGGCGCATCCCACTGGTCGACATAAGTGATTGGGTTGAATTCCGCATAAGCTTTACTCGCCGCGGCGTTATCTGCTTCCCAATACGCGCCACCGAAGTCATGATTCACGAAGAACATTTCTTCCGTTGTACCGTACATGCTGCGGGTATCAAACACACCACAATGCGAGATAAAAGTCTTAAATCTGCCATCGTGATTACCAGCTAAATAAAATGCCGAATAGCCACCGAAGCTCGCACCTAGGGCACCAATGCGGTCTTTATCTACGTAGGATTCTTTCGCAACGTCATCAATAGCATCAAGGTAGTCTTGCATCGCTTTACCACCCCAATCGGTGCTGATCGCTTCATTCCACTCAACACCATGCCCCGGCATACCACGACGATTCGGTGCAACCACAATGTAGCCTTGTGATGACATTACTTGGAAGTTCCAGCGGAACGAATAGAACTGCGATAGCGAGGATTGCGGACCACCTTGAAGGTATAGCAAGGTTGGATACTTCTTACTCTCGTCAAAATTAGGCGGATAAATGACCCACACCAACATATCTTTGCCGTCTTGGGTTTTAACCATACGCTTTTTAACCGCAGGTAAATCAAGCGCTGCATAGGTCGCTTCGTTTGCATTGGTAAGCGCAACTAGAGCATTATCATCAATATCGAAGCGATAGATTTCACGTGCACTATTCATACTATTGCGTGTTACTACCAAGTGGTCTTCCAATGCTGCAACGATACCGTTGACATCAAACATACCTTCAGTCAGTTGTTTAATGCTTGGCTTACCGCGTTTAGTAACAGCTACGCGGTGCAACTGAATGGTGCCATCTACCGGCGCATAGAAATAAATATGCTTGCCGTCGACGCTCCACTCGAAACCGTAAACTGTGCCATCCCAATGAGCGGTTAGGTTAACTTCGGTGCCATCAAGCATTACTATGATATCGTTTTTATCAGCCTCATAGCCTGGCTTATCCATGCGCAACCACGCCATGGTGCCATCGGCTGAAAACTCTGGATGGTTGTCGTAACCCAAATTGCTGGCCGTGAGATTAGTGGTCTCTTTACTGGCTAGGTTGTAGCGATAAATGTCGGTGTTGGTGCTAGATACGTAGTCGCTACCTGTTAGCTTTTTGCTTACGTAGTAAATGTTTTCGCCTTTTGGTCCCCATACGTAGTCATCGGCGCCACCGAAAGGTGATGTTGGACTGTCATAGGGCTGACCAGCCATGATATCGACTTTTTCTTCAGTCACTAGATCTTGATAAAACACATGCTTAACTGTGCCGTCGTTCCAGGTATCCCAGTGGCGGTAATTTAAATCATCGAATACATAGGCATTGGCGTCGCTTAGGTCTGCATGTATATCGGTAGCGAGAATAGATTCTACGTTAACCGGCTCGTGGTAAAGCTTTTTGCGACCATCGGCCGAGATCTTGTCATTAATTAAAATGCCCTGATAAGCTTCTAGCAGCTGCGCTTCGCCGCCTGCTAGTGGCACGTGGTATACCTTGCTACTGAAATCGTTGTTTTCAATGCTTGGTATAGTGACGCGATAGATCACGTGCGTTTGCGCTTGGTTTAATCCCAGCGGACTAACGCGCTGTAACTGCCAGAGTTTCTCTGGAGTCATTACCTCACTGGCAACTGCCCCCGTTGTAAGCGCTAAGCCCACACCGGCGATTAAAAAAGTTTTCCTCATTGTGTTTTATCTCCATAGAATTAATATGGTTGTAGCATGTAGCAAATGTATATACCGTTGTATTTGTAAACCTGAACCTACCAAAGTAGTAATGTAGGTACCTCGTGGCGAACTCATGAAACCATTCTTTTGCAAGCTTTCAGACAGTTGTGATGAGCGATAACCTTATACCGTTGAGAAAATTTTTCTATTATCGTAACGCCTTCTACCAGAGCTACACACTTGCGTGTTGAATCATTACTTTGTGACAGCGCTAATCCTACCTTTTAAAGGCTTTGCAGGACAACGGTTTTGGCTATTGATTAAATTTTCGAAGTCGGTGATGAGTCGGCGTGAATTGTGCTAGGGTCCGGGGCAAACCAGCGTTAACTGTATGTAAAGCAGCGTAGCCGAATATAGTTTGATTTAAATTTGCGATTACGATTTTTGCTGCTAAATTCAATAATATGTTTTTTATATTTGTTTAAGCATTATTAAAGGAATCACTCCTATGAAACGCTCAGTTTGCTTCTTAGCTGGTATATCGTGTTTAGTTGCCAGTCCATTCTTACAAGCCGCAGGAGATGCAAAGCACTACCCTGGCGTATTCATTGGTGCGACCCATGCGGACAGTGAGACAGATTATGCATTGGGTATTGAATATGAATATAAATTCACCAAGCAATTTGGTGTTGGCGCTGTATGGGAAAGGACACCTGACGGACATGGCGGCGACGGCGTAAATGTTGCCTTGGGCTCTATATTTTATCACCCAACCCCCGAATGGCGTCTCGGCCTAGGGCTAGGTGAAGAGCGTATAGGCGGGCCAAAAGTGAAGTACAAAGATTTAGTTAGAGCTAGCATTGCATATGAGATGCCAATGGATGAAATCATCATTGCGCCAACGCTTGCCGTGGATTTCGTTGACGGCGATAAAATTATCGTTGCGGGCGTGGCTATTTTAATGCCTTTTTAACACCAAATTTGGCATAAGGTCGTTCAGTTGAGAGATTTTTCATGATTGAAATTTGTTACGTAAGTAGCGCTAGTCAGAGGTTCGACACAAAGGAATTGACGCAACTGTTGACACAAGCGAGAGAAAAAAACGAACGTCTAGGCGTGACAGGTTTGTTGCTTTATGATGGCGTTGGCACATTTATTCAAGCACTCGAAGGCGAAAAAGACATCGTTGAACCGCTGTATAATCGGATCAAAAGAGATGATCGTCATAAACGAATCAGTCTTTTAGGATTACGAGAGGTCAATGAGCGCGCCTTTGGCAATTGGTGCATGGGTTTTCGGTTACTTAATCATCCTGAGATAGTGAACAAAGAAGGATTCTCTGATTTCTTCAACACTAGTTCCACCATGTCGAACGATGATGAAAGTATTGTCTCTAGTTTTGCACTACGTATGTTGAACTACTTTAGAGATTTTGCAAATACTGAAGATCAAGATAAACACAATATTTAAATATTCAAAAGAAAGGCCAAATCATGTTGTCAAATCTGAAGATTGCTCAAAAAGTATATCTACTCGGCGTCTTACAACTGGGGCTGATATTATTAATTGGTGTTGTAGCCTTGGTACAAATGGCCAAGTTAGGTGCTGAATTATTTGAGATCGCGGAGGAGGATATCCCGTTAGCGCAAAAAATAACTAAGGCTACTGAACATCAGTTAGAACAAGCCATTTATTTGGAGCGCGTGTTTTTCAAAGCGGCTCTGGTGAAAGAGGGGTATCCTGGAGCAAGAAGCGAGCTCGATAAAAACATTAAAAAGGTGTCTGATTATCAAAAGAAGGTACACACGGAGGTTGATGATGCAAGAGACTTTGCTCAGGCGGCTATCGATCTTCTGCATAGTGACCTTGCAATAGCTGAGTACCGAAAGATAGTGGCGGGACTTAATGTTGTTTCATCTGAGCTAACCCAGTTAGAGGCGTTAACTAGCAACGTCATTAGCTCCGCTAACGCTGGAGACATTGAAGCAGTAATTGGGCAGTCGAAGAACATTGAGGAGTTGGGAGATAATATAGACGCAGAACTTATTGCCTTGTTGGATGAAATTCAATCTTTCACCCAACAGTCAGCCCTAACTGCCGAGGCAGATGAACAGTTTGCGATCAAGTTAATTGCAGTGATATTCACTGTTTCGGTAATAGTTTCGATGATGTTGCCCTTCCTTATTAGTCGTGCGATTGTTCAACCGATCAACGAGTTAGAAGGCCGTCTGAAGGAAGTGTCAGGAGGCGATGGAGATTTACGCTTGCGACTCAGTGAGCATGCCAAAGACGAAACGGGGAATGTTGCTAGAGCATTTAATAAATTCATTTCGATGCTCGACAAGGTTATTAGAAATGTCTCTTCACAAGCAGATGATTTAGGCGCCTCTGCAGAAGTGGGGCTACGAGTGATGGAGACTACCCTCAATAATGTTGAGACATTGCAACGGCAGACCGGACAAGTCGCGTTAGCAGTTAAGGAAATGAGCGCTACCACGCTGGAAGTCGCAAAGAGCACTAATGAAGCAAGTCAAATGGCTGATGTAGTCCGGAATAAAGTTGCAGAGGGCCAAAGTACCGCACAGAGCACACAACAAATCATTGAACTTTTATCCGTGGAAGTCGAAGATGCCTCTGAGGTGATAGCGGGATTAATGGAAGAAACTAAAAATATTGGACAAGTTACCGAGACGATTCAGGGTATTGCCGAGCAGACCAATTTGTTGGCGTTAAATGCTGCGATTGAAGCCGCAAGAGCGGGGGAAAGTGGCCGTGGTTTTGCTGTGGTCGCTGATGAAGTGCGTTCTCTAGCTCAAAGAACCAGAGAATCCACAGTAGACATACAAGCACTAGTACAGCGTCTGCAGGAACAGGCATCTAAAGCTGTAGAGAGTATGGGACGAGGTAAAGACAGCACACTACAATGCCTAGAGAAAGGCGTAGCAACAGCAAAGGCCTTTGACGATACATCGAATGCTGTCGGCGGCATTTCAGATCTCAACACGCAAATTGCAGCTGCATCTGAAGAGCAGGCCATAGTATCTAAAGACTTGAATGAGACCTTGCTGAAAATTAATCAGATAGCAAAAGAGGCATCAGAAGGAGCCTTAAAAACGTCTAGTGCAAATGAAGACATGGCCAAGCGCCTAATTGATTTACATGCTAATTTGAATAGATTTCAGACATCTCAATAGATAAAATTGTCATGAGCAGTAGCTCAAAAAAAGTAATGAACATATCAATAGTGAAATAAGTTGACATTTTTTGTTGCCAATCAGTAGTGTTGACTTAACACTATCCGCCGACTCGAGTATGTCTTAAGTTGGGCATTTTTGACGAGTATCGATTACACACTTGTGGTTTGCAACTAATGCAAGAGTAACGGTATCCGTAAACAGATTGAACCAGTCGTATCTACGCCCTTGGCTGATTCAAAAAGTGCTGAATAAACTGGGTATGACCTGGTAATCGCGAAACCGTTTGTTGCACCACATTCTCTTGTTGGCGCATAAACATATTTAAGTCGCGGTCTGCCATCATATCAACGATGGGGTGATATTGTTTAGGCGTTAAGCCCTGCCCCATCATCACCTGTACCCATGAGTTTTCGGCAAATAAATCATCTTGCTCTTCAACAATAGTGCCATTGTTGTGAAACATATTAAGGATTTGCTGCAAACGATCAGACACCTTCATTTCCCGTAAATAACACCAGAACTCATGATCATCGCGCTCTTGCAAGTGATAGTGCAGCACAATAAAGTCCCGGATAGTTTCAGTTTCCACCGTCATTTGCTGGTTAAAACGATTAACCTGATTGGTATCGATACCCTCAGTTGGGAATAAGCTAATCAACCAGACAATCGCTTGCTGGATAAGATGAATACTGGTGGACTCAAGTGGCTCAATAAAGCCACTTGAAAGGCCTACAGACACACAGTTCTTATGCCAAAACTCTTTTCGTTGCCCGGTGGTAAAGCGAATAAGTCGAGGATCGTTAATCGGCTCTCCATCGATGCCTTGTAACAAGTCATCAAGAGCGCTTTGTTCGCTTTTAAAATTAGTTGAGAACACTACGCCATTGCCAACGCGATGTTGCAGTGGGATCTGCCAGCGCCAGCCCGCATCCAGTGCGATAGACCGAGTAAAAGGTACAGCTGGGCGGTGCGATTCAGTCTGAACCGCATAGGCAGCATTAGCCGGTAACATCTCACTCCAGTCGTTGTAACCGACGCCTAAAGCCTCGCCCAATAACAAAGAGCGGAAACCGGTGCAGTCGATAAACAGATCCCCTTCAACCACTTGCCCAGATCCCAAGCGAATTGATGCGATATGACCAGACTGCGGGTCGAGATTCACATTCTCGATTTTACCTTCGACTCGGGTGACGCCGTGCTTTTCAGCAATTCCACGTAAAAACTGACCATACTTGCCTGAGTCAAGGTGGTAGGCATAGTTGAGATTCGGATCCTTCATGTGGGCAAATTTGCCCTTCTCTGCCGCCAATGTCTCTAAGCTGTAATCGGCATAATCCTTAGCCATTTTTTGTTGCTGAGCACGCACCCAAAAATGATGAAATCCCGCCGCCCAGCAGGACATACCTGAGTTGCCAAACGAGTGAAAATACTTTTGATTTAAGCGCGTCCAATTCTCAAACATGATCCCCAGTTTGTAGGTCGCATTCGTCGCTTTCAAGAAGTCAGCTTCGTGAATTTTAAGTAACTGGTGAATTGTCAGAAGCGAAGGCACTGTTGCCTCTCCCACACCAACAGTTGGGATGGCATCAGATTCGATTAGCGTGACTTCCAATCGACGTCCAATAGTGGCTGATATTGTTGCGGCAGCCATCCAACCAGCGGTTCCACCACCGGCAATGACTACTCTATTGACTAATTTGTTTGTACTCATGCTACACAAGCTCAATAGTGACTATTTGAGTTTACTGCTTAACAGCGCTTTAAGCTTACGCGCCGTTAATTCAGACATTTGATTCTGTTTCTGTTTCACTTGCTCGGGCAAGTGATCATACATATCGTCGGGCTGCTCAAACACATAGTGATTGAATAAACCCTGCCAAGCTTCTCGTTGCTCTTTAGGCAAATACTTTATACTTAAAATGGCATGAAGTAGTGCATTTGTAGGCACACCTAAATGTCCCGGTGTGCTGCGCCACCAATAGTTAACTAAGCCGTTGAGTGCGCTTTTACTGGCCACGCTATGCCACCACATACTGGGAATAAATATCGCATCGCCCGGCTTAAGAGTCGCCGTTAAAGCCGCAGTCATTGCCCTAGCGAAACGCGGATGTTTAGCCAAATCTGGATTGTTGATATCCACCATACTAATTGGTTGTCCTGCAGGCGT
>CAXRGW010000008.1:0-6981 GCA_964230255.1 Alteromonas sp. | reverse complement strand
ATGCGTTAGCAGCCACCGTTATACTTATAATAGTTGGTGCGTTTTTATCTAAGAAAGTACTGAAGCTGCACAAGCGCGGTCCGCTTCCTTGGTATGCGTCTTCATTTATCTGGATGGGCGTATTAACGCTTTTGGTTGCGGTTATATGGTTCTCTAGATTTTCCTGAAACCGATATAAGTACTGACTTAGCAACGAACTGCAATAACCCTGTTAAACAAACAACGGGCAATGAAGGTAATATGGATATCAATCAAATCGCGCGATACATCATTAGCTTTACGTGGATTTACCATGGACTATTCCCAAAGCTTATTTGGGTTGCACCTATAGAGCTTGAGATGACCGCTAGCATGGGTTTTTCTCAAGAATTGTCGGCGTTGATCACTACCGGTGCGGGGATCGGTGAAATTCTGTTTGGCCTGGTCTTTTTCGTGTTTTATAAGTCGATAATCATTAACTGGCTAAACATTGCTGCGCTCTCTGGTTTGCTCCTCTTTGCCGCCATTTTTAGCCCGCATATTTTGGTCGAAGCATTCAACCCGGTAACGACCACTCTTCCGCTGATCGCCTTAGCTGTAGTGCTCATCCAAAACACTCGTGCGTTGTCTAACAATGCGCAAATCGACTAAGGATTGATTCCGTGACAAGCTTGAACATAGATACCCTTGCTGAATCCTTTAAGCAAAAGATCGTTCGCAAAGCGATAGTAATGGATATCGGCAGATTTAAGCCCTCAGATGACCCACTGGAGTCTTGGTTTGGCAAAGTTTGTTTTGCCAAACCTAACGAGCAATGGCCACTGCAAAAAGGCAAACCCATGTTCGCTTTAGCTCAAATCAACCTAACCCAGTTTCCGTTTAAGCCGCGCGCATTAGCTGACATAGAGTTCATAACCCTGTTTATTGGGCCGGAAGGATTACCTGATAGTGAACCAAATGGCAGTAATTGGTTGCTAAGAGCCTACACGAGTACTGATGAACTAGTACCTTTAGCTCAAGTCAAAACCAACAGTTGGATTAAACCGTTCCCCATGAAAGCTAGAGTTGTCGACGAGGATTTTCCTTGTTGGGAAGATCTTCCTATTGAATGTCCTGAAGCGCTGGATGAACAGTACTATGACCGTTTTCAGAATGAATACGGATTTAAGTTTGGCGGTTGGCCATCACTGGTTCAGGCTGAAATATACTGGGCTCCCAATAATCAACACGAAGCCATCCCTGAGTATGTGTTTCAAGTCGACTCTACCGATAAAGGTAACTGGATGTGGGGCGACAACGGAGTTGCCTACTATGGACGAGGAACTGCGCCCGGCCATACCGACGAGTGGGTGATGGAATGGCAGTGTTACTAGACCTAGTAAGAGATTGAGATATGCTTTTTTTTGGTCGGGTCAAACGACGTCGAACTAAACAGTGTACGCGCTGCGGAATGCACTTCAATGAAGATGATATTGCTTGCCCTTATTGCATTGGAAAGAACAATCACGAAATTATTCGCGACATACATATGAAGCAGTCTGAAGAATTAGAGAAAAACGCTAAGCTCGGAAGACGGTTTGCTCTCGCTGCAGTCATTATCGCAGCGCTTATGGTACTGCTTTGGATCTAGCCGTTCACGCAGCAACCAAATAATCTTCGCAACCTTAAAGGACAGCTCGATGAAATATGTATTACTCGCTTTATTGCTCGTTACGCTATCAGTATCGGCAAACACACAAAATGAAATCAATCACCTACTCGCTTTTGTGAAAAATACTCAATGCACCTATGAACGCAATGGCAAGAGTCATACTGGGGTGGAAGCTGTTGAACACATCATGAAAAAGTATCAATACTTCCAAGACGATATAGTTACCACTGAAGACTTTATCGCGTATGCTGCTACGAAAAGCAAAATGTCGGGTAAGCACTACCTTGTCCATTGCCCGTCAGAGCCTACAATAAAGAGTAGTGATTGGTTATTAACCGAATTAGCGCACTATCGAGCAGAGCAATAATATGAATGGCTTTTATGAGCAACTTATCACGGTTTTTTTAGGTTTTTTCGCGATCATGAACCCCATAGCAAACACTGCTGCTTTTGCAGGTTTAGTGGGAAGTCGCTCTCGAACAGAACAAGCCAAGATTGCGGCTAAAGCATTAATCATCGCTTTTATTGTGATAACCGCTTTCGCTTTGTTGGGAAAAGCAATTTTTCATCTCTTTGGGATCACAATTGATGCATTGCGAATTACCGGTGGCATCTTAGTCTTTCTGGTCGGCTATCACATGCTTAACGGCTCTGGATCGCATTTGCATAGTGCAGAGCCCAATGATGACTCCGATATCGCCGTTTCGCCCCTGGCTATTCCTTTACTGGCAGGTCCAGGCACCATTGCCACTGCAATGAATTACTCTGCATCTGGTGGTTTCCTCGGCGTGTTAACCACTATTTCAGTGTTTGGCGTATTGTGTTTAATTACCTTCGCCTGTTTTGTTTTTAGTTCTCGGATATTGACTATTATTGGCGAAAGTGGCCTTAGTATAATTACTCGATTGATGGGGTTGATACTGGCAGTAATTGGTACGCAAATGGTTATTGCCGGTGTGACTGCAGTCGTTGCGACCATGGCCTAACCCTTATTAACTAACCAGTAAACGGTCTAGCAATTCGTAAAATCGCTTCGTACCAATGGGTTTGCCCTGTTACTCGTACAAGTTTATTGATCTAGACTACTTAGCTACTTATTCTTAAATTCACAACGAGTTGAAGAAAATATAAAAACCAGGGAAACGTTAGGTGACTATAGTTAAAAAGCTTCTTAGGTTAGTTCACATCTGCCTAACAGCTTTTGTTGTATTGTTGGTGTTGTGGTTTTCAATCAGTTGGTTAATTTATCGCCTAACTGCCAATGAGCCTCCTATAAAAATCACTGCTGAAGTTGAATACAAGATGCTGGAACTTGAACTGAGTAATCGCAGTTTTTTTGAAGAGACAGCACTCTCGCACTTTCGCCCTATTCGTCTCGTCGGCCATAACAGATTCTATATATCTGAAGAAGAGCATGCACAGCTCTGGCAAGAAAGTCCTTTTGATATGTTAGAGCAAAACTACACAATAGTGGCTACTATTGAAGTGCAGCCTCTAGTGTTTGGCGGTTATTCCGCCGCAAACTTAATCTCATATGAAAAAGTGCAAGGTACTCCACACGTTACTAAGTAACCCATATAACTATCCAAACTAAAGGAAAGAAGCACTAGCGATGACATTCGATATAAACGAAGTGCTTTTCGACGCCAAATTGCTAGGCTCTAAAATCAGCGATTGTTCCGGTGTTAAACACACTCACTGCTATTCCAAAGGTTATTGTTTTGCTGAAGAAGACGGCGTGCTTACCAGCCTCTTTCTCAGCTTTACCGATGGCTATCATGCTTATAAGGCTTTTACCGGTGGCATTGTGTTTAATGGCAAAACTCATTACTTCAACGAACATACAAGTGTCGCTGAAATTGAGTCAGTATTTATCAATACGGTCGATGGTCACGAAGATAACTTAGAAATAAGTCGCACATTTGTCACTGACGGCCTTGAGATAGAGTGCAGTTGGTATCACGACGTGCACGGCATTTCTTTTACCTACATTCTCGTAGAGCTCGAAGATGGCTTCTACTCTGATCCTGACACTTAACCCCATGGTCAGAGCACTTCTAAAAGGTTGGTAATATGGCTGAGCTTATCGTTATAGTATTGGCCTGCCATTTCTCTTAATTCTCAGGACTATAACCATTAAGGATAGCCATGTCTGACGCAATGATTTACCCCGTTCTCGCGATGATTTTGTTAACCATGTTGGTGTGGATGTACATGTATTATCTGCGCATCGGTTATTCGCTCAAACACAAGATCCACGCGCAGAAGTTATCAACCCCTGAAAAGTGCAACACCCTGTTGCCAGAAGATGTCAATCAACCATCAAACAACTTTAAAAACCTGTTTGAAGCACCGGTGATTTTCTACGTAATGACTATCCTTATCATCATTACTAACTCAACCGACAGTACTTTTGTGTACTTAGGCTGGGCATATGTTGGATTGCGCAGCATCCACAGTTTGATCCATTGTGTGTTCAATAATGTGATGGTCCGTTTTGTTACCTATTTTGTTTCAACCGTTTTATTGTGGGTGATGCTGATTAAATTCGCGTTGGGTTTTGTGTAAGTTCGGGTTAGTTGCCCTCTTAGCAAGATAGATAGTAACGCTTAACCCCTTTATGCCTCTGGTTTCGTTTATAGCAGGGACACGCTTGCCCCCTAGATAAGGAGAATAAATTTTATGAAGAAAATTCTATTGTTGCTGTGGCTATTACCATTTCATACGTTAGCTACCACTTGGGCTGAGACTACGGTTACTGACCCAATAAAGCCCGACACTACCTGCGTTGTATATGAACCCATGAGTTCTGGCGGTTATATCTACAACTGGCCATCTAAGTACGACATGGTGTTCTGGCCTCGAACTGATTACCACGGTATTTGGTACTGTGAAGACTCTGGTTTTATTGCATTTATCGGTGACTTTGAGGGCTTAAGCGAGCCAGAAAAGCAGCGTATTTCCGAGCACCTCAAAAATGGTCCACCGCAATTAGATAGCCGTCTAGTAGTGCTGCAACACTTGGAAAGCGTTTACAGTCTACGTGACAAAAGTGCGGTATTTCACAATCAACTTTTACGTGTTTTAGCCTATTCTTACGAACAGTTGGGCAGTATTGTTATCGCCAATCAGTATCGAGCTGATGCACTAGCAGCAATATACACCGCGTTAGATTCCAACGAGTTGGAAGAAGCGGAACACTTGGAGTATTTATACTTAACGGTAAATTACGAGCTTCAACTTGGAGATAGCGCGAAAAGCGAAGTGCAAAAACGCAAGCTACAAAATACCATCCTCAATGTAGAAGACCCTGACTTACTTGGTTTTAGCGAATACTTAACCACGTTACTCGATGACCTTCCCTATATGGAGCCCGGCGGTATTCTTGCACCTACGCGTAAGTCTGATATTGATTAGTGGGAACCTCCAATACGTTCAAACTTGAAAGGCTTAGTTCTAATGACCTACGGCGAGTGTTGGCACAACAATCATCATGCATTTCCAGAGTCAGCCGAAATAGGTTTAGAAAAAGGCCAATGGGACGTAGCATGGTGGCTAATCGTTTTGCTAGTGAAATGCAGACTTGTCTATGATGTAAAATTGCCTAGACATTCAGATGAGTGGGATGATTTATACGCCGCAGAAAACGGTAAAGCGAATTAGGAAACCTCACGAAAGATCCACATGCAGTTTCTAAACAGCTTAAATCACTATTGGCTGAGTATGCCGATGAGATGATTGTAGTTGCTGATCAAGACGATAATTTCTATCTCAATACTCCCCATGTTATGAAGAATAAATAGCCCATGTACTTGGTTCAGTTAAGATCAACAAACGCTATGTCAGTTTTCGCTTGATGCCTGTATATATATTTCCTGAACTGCTGTAAGCGATTTCACCGGAACCTAAGAAACGTATGCAGTGCAAATCGTGCTTTAATTTCAAAATGGTTGATGATGGTATGTTCTCTGAATTGCGCGAGTTGACCAAAGCCGGTTACGCCTAGTATGGAGATAACGGCTATCTATAATTTTTGCCGCTAACAACAAGCATACAGCTGACACTTTCTTGCAAGCTTGACACATTTTCCCTTTCAATTATTTTTGCTGCCGTTATTATTTGGGCAATTGTTTTTATCGCTCTTCCCAAAGTACAAAGAACAGATGCCGATAATGACAGTGATACTGTTTCACTGTAGCGACTCCGTTCTGAGAAAAGGAATATTCAATGTCTAACAACCAACAACCTTCGAAGACGTTTATGGGTCAATGTATCGCCATTGGTACAGGTGTTGGCACTGCGCTTGGGGTTGCTTTTGGTGTAGCGTTTAACGCCCTAGCCTTCAGCGTTACTATTGGAATTGCCATTGGTTGCAGCTGGGGAGTCATGTTTGGCGCCTGTTATTGGCGCAATACAAAAAACAAATAATCCTTCTGTAATAGCCCTCAACTCCCTTCGTCACTGCCGGAGACACCATTGAACAAATACTTGTTATTATTGCTACTTCTGTGCGCGCCAAGTGCTTTCGCAAATAACGTATTCAGCACTTTACCTGACACCCTCAAAGCCGACGAAAAATACGTTATCTATTCACATGGTCTCATCGCAGAAGGAGACAACAGCCGTCCCATACACCCTAAGTTTGGTCCGTACGAGTTTGAATTAATCAAGCTAGCGTTAGCCGATGGGCACCACTTCAACCTAATTGCCGAGCATCGGCCCAAAAACACCGATATCCCAAGCTATACACAAAAATTGGTGCAATGGGTAAATCAGCTAATCGCAAGCGGTGTTCCGCCAGCAAACATCACATTGATCGGGTTTTCACGCGGTGGTGAACTAACAGCCTATGCTTCTAGTGAAATCCGCAATTTGGGCATTAATACCATCTTGATGGCAACTTGCTGGCGAAATTCGGTGCAAACTAAATCTGACGTTGTTTTTGGTGGCAATTTCTTATCCGTTTTTGAAGCATCAGACGGCGCGCGAACCTGTCGCCAACTGGCAGATAGAAGCCCGCAATTAGCCTCCTTTGATGAAATTGCCATATCTACGGGTAAAGAGCACGGCGCATTTTTTATACCACTAGAGGAGTGGGTCACTCCGGTAAAACAATGGATCAACACTAAAGCGCAAACTAATTGACAGTGAATGTGTTTCAGGTAGCGTTGAACACTGCGAATTGAGAGTTAACTGCAGCACCGATTAAAGGAGTAATCATTATCAACGAAATCAAAGTTCCCATTCTCCCTGAGGAAGCTAGCGAAGCTGTCATAGCCCTAATCCGTGTCAATGCTGGTCAAGAAGTGGAGCGAGATCAGGTTTTAATCGATGTTGAAACCAACAAGGTT
>CAXRGW010000007.1:0-19111 GCA_964230255.1 Alteromonas sp. | reverse complement strand
CAGGCCGTGATCGATGGCGAGCGGGTGTTTTGTGGAGACCCATTCAGTGACTGGGTACTCATTTTATATGACTGACCTGACGCTTTTTGGTCTGGCTATGGTGCAACCCCGTTAACAAATGGTAACGCATTAAGAATATCTTTGTATCGAGCCATGTACTACATTGTAAATATTCTCAAGTCACGGCGAGAAAACAAGCCTGATAACCATTATGTCCAGCTGCTCAGTGCTGAAAACAATAGGTTATCACTAAACATGTAATCGCTAATCAAAAGGAGATAGTATGCAATGTGCTAACACCGGTTGTTTAGGACTTATTCTCAGTGTTGCCTTTATGCAATTTACATCGGTAAATGCGGAAGAAATTATTCCTATTGGCCCTGGCTCTTATCCGGTCGCGTCGACCAATTTCCAAGTGGCGCAAGAATACCAATCGCTCACAGGCGAGGAGATGGACACTTACCTGTCAGGGCATCGAACGTGGTATGGTTCAGCGACCTATATTACCGATGTTATGCAGCATCCAGCAGCGGTATGGACAGTTAATGTTAATGTACCGGATATTTCAGAAATTTACGCTGCAGATGCGGGGGAAACTATCCCTGTGGCAGCATTTATTACGTACCCCACGACTGATGAAATTGCAGCTAAACCCTATGAGTTTCCCTATCACGACTCTGATTACGGCAGCTTTGCGCACATGTTGCAACCGAATGAGGCACCGGTGTTTGCCGAACCCAATAAACGTTATCCGTTAGTGGTTCTTGCGCACGGCGGTTCGGCACACGGGGTTTATGATATTGGCCACGCCAATCGCATTGCCAGTCATGGTTATATAGTGGCAGTAGTCTTTTATGGCGATAACCGTTTTGCTCGACCCTTGAGTAATAACAATCAAATTGGTTTCTTACGACCTTTACTCACCAAGGCCGTAGTCGATTCTATTGTCAATAGCGAAGCGTTTGGCCAACACGTAGAGGCGAATAATATTGGTGTTAGCGGTCATAGTTTTGGTGGATTCACCGCATTGGCACTGGCGGGTGGTGATATCCAAGCCAACCCCAACTCAGTTAAAGACACTCGAGTCAAAGCCGCAGTAGCTGCCGCACCTTGGACAGGTGGTAGCAATGGTGAAGAAGTGTTTTATGCGTTCGGTCCAAATAACAATAGGTTGTCAGCTGTGACAGTCCCAACAATCACGTTATTTGGTACAACGGATACGGTTACAACTAAAGAATCAATCTTACCCGCTATGCGCCAATTATCCGGACCAACTTATGTCGTTGAACTCGTTGATCAGCCGCATGTATTTGAAGGGGGGGCATGGCAAGATCGCGATAATTGGGAGCTACTATTTTTTAATGCATACTTAAAAGCGGACCCTGAAGCGCTGTTACTCTTGGCTACAGGCACCTCAATGCAAGGAGGCAACGCTGATCGCCAACTGTTTGAGTATCAAAGCGGCATTGAATGATTGCCGGAATAGTTGATATTAATTCAAATCATCATTGGAAAAGCGCACAAACGTCGGGTTTAGCTAGGGTAGGTACGCCATATTGAGTAGTTATAGGTAGTACCTACTCCTCGAAAATATCTAATTAAATTCCAAATTTATCAGGTAAAAATAGTCTTTTTATTTCTCAAAACAGGGATTTATGCGCTACGTTTAAATAACCCATAATAATGTGCCTACTGTTGTACGCGTTCGGTTGTTGGCCTGCTTACTATGGAATTTTATGCACGGTAGGTGCATTGAATAATAAAAAGATAATAAGGAAACACCATGCGGAATAAATATCTAATCATGTCAGGCTTCGCGCCTTTGTTGCTAGCGACATCAGTCAGCCAAGCCCTTGCTCAGTCTTCTGATGCCGAAGCGCCATCCGACACAGATGTTGAAAAGATTGCGGTTGTAGGCTCACGTAGTCTCAAAGAGCGTTCAGTCGCTGACTCTCCTGTTCCTGTCGATTTGCTTGATGGTGACGCATTAGTTGCAACAGGCAGTGCAGCTGACCTAACCGATAACCTCAAAGCACTAGTGCCAAGCTATACTGCAACACCTGCTACTGGTGATGGCTCTGCTTTTGTTCGCCCAACCTCTCTGCGCGGCACTGCGCCGGATCAAACCCTAGTTTTAGTGGATGGGAAGCGTCGCCACCGTTCTGCATTAGTGCAGTTTTTCGCGCCCGCCGCCGGAAACGGTGCACATGGTGTTGATATTGGCATGATCCCTTCTATCGCGTTAAAACGCGTAGAAGTTTTGCGTGATGGTGCGGCATCGCAATACGGTTCGGATGCAATTGCTGGAGTGATCAATTTCGTCACAAAAGACGCCGATGAGGGAGGCTCTGCTGTACTTAAATATGGTCAATTTTATGAAGGTGAACAAAGCGTATATTTAGGTGCAAATACTGGGCTATCGCTAGGTGATGGCTATTTAAATTTAAGTGTTGAGTATGTCGACAATGAAGCGCATTCGCGCGGTATTATTCGACCCGATGCACAAGCATTGATAGATGCAGGCGTGCAGGGCGTTGGCGCAGACACACCTTTTGATGATGCACCGTTCACGCAAACTTGGGGACGCCCAGAAACCGATGCATTACGCTTTTTTGCCAATGTAGGGATTGAGTTAAGCAACGGGGGCTTATGGTACTCACGACTTAATTTTGCTGATACTTTTGGACGCTACCGCTTTTTCTATCGCAACCCCAATCACTCTACTTTAACCACTTTGCGTGGCTTGGGTTATGCGGGCAACCTTAACAATGTTGGTTTCACGCCGTTTTTGGATGGTGAGCAAGAAGACTTTAGCTTTATTACTGGGGTAGAAGGCTATTACGACAATGGGACACGATACGATTTTAGTATCAGCCAAGGTAAAAACTCGCTCGATTATTTCTTAAACAACACAATCAATGCTGGTTTAGGCCTGGATGTTAATGGCAATATCCCACAGATGGATTTTGATGTTGGTGGTTACGAGCAAGAAGAAATTAACTTAAATGCTGACTTTTCGAAGCCAATGGGTGATAACTTTAATTTGGCCTATGGCTTTGAATGGCGCGAAGAAAGCTATACCGCTATTGCAGGTGAAGCTGCTTCATATTCCAATGCTGATGGCTCCATTGGTGGTGGCTCCAGTGGTTTTAAAGGTATTACCCCGCAGGATTCCGGTAAATTCTCACGTCGCAACTATGCGGTATATGCGGATGTTGAGCACGATGCGACTGATGATTTGTTGATGCAATACGCGTTGCGTTACGAGGACTTCTCGGATTTTGGCGATACCATTAACTGGAAAGTAGCGGCTAACTATAGCGTTACTGATGACACCTCATTGCGGGCTGCCATTTCAACCGGTTTCCATGCGCCAACACCAGGTCAATCAAACGTTAGAACCACTATTACAACATTTGACGGTACCACAGGGTTACAAATTGAAGAGGGCTTAATACCTGCAACAGATCCACGCGCTGTAGCTGCGGGTGGTCAGGCGATTAAAGAAGAAGAGTCACTGAATGTGAGTGCAGGTATTGTATCAAACATCACTGATAACACCTCAGTTACACTAGACTTCTACAAAATTGAAGTCGACGACCGCATCTACCGTACCGGTGATATTGCGCAACCCGACGGTAGCTCTATCTCATTTTACACCAACGCTTTGGATGTGGAACATTCGGGTATTGATTTAGTGGTTTCTTCAACCGTGGATTGGTCCTCGAGCGTAACCACTGACTTTAACTTTGTCTATAGCTACAACAAAATTGAAGTTGTAGGGCAGCGAACAGTCAGCGGCGTTCAACCAGTATCAGACGCTACTGTTGAAGATATTGAGAACAATTATCCCAACAGTCGTTTTGTGTTGTCTGCATTTACTGAGTTTAGCCAAGATTGGAGCTTGATGTTACGCGCTAACTATTACGGTTCTCACTATGACGAACGTGGCACTATTGGCGCGGCGACCAGTCCCAGTGCCGAAATCGGCGCAGTGGTTTACTTCGATGCAGAATTGAACTATCAATGGACCGAAAGTACTCAGGTGCGTTTAGGTTTAGTTAATATGTTTGATGAATACATCGATGAAATTGATGCACCGTTTGCCAATCGCCAAAGCGTAGGTCTTCAGTATCCACGTCGTTCAGCGGCAAACTACGAGGGCGGTAGCTGGTACTTAGGCGTTAACTACACGTTCTAGGATTTTCGCTTGAAAAAAAACCGGCAAACACTGGGTTAGCCGGTTTTTTTATTCTGCTGTTCTGTCGGAATTTATCCCGATTAGTAACTATACAACGTCCTTTAAGTAACTTTTCACATTGTGGTATCGCCGCTCTTGTTCAGCACTAAGCTTGCCGTTCTCAATCGTTCTTATGCAATTCCTAATCAATTGCGGTGCATGATTGTTCAACCCTTGCACCTTTATTTCTACAGCGGTTGCTTGCAGCAAATTAAGCGCGATAGATGGATTTTTCGGCATAATGGTAAACGCTTGGCGGAAGATTTTTAATGCTTCTTCTAAATCACCTCGTTCATAATGAGAAACAGCTGTGTTGTTGAGTTCCTTAGGACTGGAGGTAATCGTTTTTTTCTCGAGTTTTTCCTGTTCTATATAATGTAAAAACAGCTTACCTTGCTCTGGATTTTGTAAACAACGTCGCTCAATGACGTCAATAATATTCAAGGCGTGTTCAACTAAGCCCACTTCGTGGAAGGCCTTGGCTTTGTCGAGTAAGCCTTCCATCTCTTCTACTTCCCAACTTTCGTTGCTTAGTTGACTTAATAGCGCTTTGGCATTGTCTGTTTCGTCTTGTAAGTACAGCAAGCGCGCGTCAATAACCTTTATTTGATCATCAACGTCTACCTTTGGAAATGAAGATTTAAGCTGCTTGAGATATTCAGTCGTTTGCTTAACTAACTTGAAGGTTTGAGATTCATCTGCTGTCATTGCAAAGTCGACTCCCGCGCGCGCGACTGCTAGGTAGTTTTCAGGTTTATCGTGAATAGAGTTCTTTGCAAATTTAACGATACGCTTTGCCGCTTCAAATTGCGCTTGATAATCGTGAGTAATGCGAGACAAATCCAGCGCGGTTTTGTGGCGGCGAATGTTTCGCGGAGAAATTTCAGTAGCAACTTCGACACTTTCTAAGGCGTCGTCAAATTCTTGCTGCTTGATTTGTAAAGCGGTGAGCAAATCATAGGCCGCTAACTTGCAATCGGGCTTAAACGCTAGTTCTAGAATACGCTTCTCGGCTTCTTCGTCTTGGTTTGTCTGAATTAGACAGCGCACAGCACCTAGTTGCGCCCAAGCGAATGCCTGAACATTCAATATAGCTTGATAAAATTCTAATGCTTGCTTGTAGTAGCCACATTCCTCAAGTAGCTCGCCTTTAGTCTTTAACGCCAATGGAAAAAACTCAGAATTGTTGGGTTCACTAAGAAACTGCTCGAGTAACGATAGCGCCTTCTCTGGCAGGTTTTTCTCCATCAGTTGATAAATCGACTTGAGTGCTTGCTTGCGCTGTAAAACACGCGATAACCGCTTGTCTAGTTCCCTTACTGTGAAGGGTTTGGCTAAGAAATCATCGGGTTGTAATTCAACAATACTGTGGACGATATCAGGCGTAGTGTCGGCGCTGATAAACACGAATGCAGTGCTCGGGGCGATATCACCATCTTGTTTGAGTTGGTCGTAAAGGTAATAACCATCCTGTTCATTTGTTAAGTCATAAGAACAAATGATTAAGTCAAACTGCTCACACCGAATGGCCTGTAACGCCTGATTGACTTTGTCTATGTATTCAATGTTATGAAAACCAAGCTCTTCTAACGAATACTTCATATACCCCTTAGCTAAGACTTGATCATCAATGATCAGCACTTTAGATTGTCTGGCTAATTTTAAATTCATAACGCTTGCAACTGCTTACCTATCTCCTTTTATCGTACGTTAGCACAGAATATTGAGAACTTATTAAGTTTCTTCATGCCAAGCGGTTTGGGCAAAAAGTCGGGTTGCGTCAACTGCTGCTTGCCAGCGCGCAATTGACCTACTGCGCTGTTTACTAACCATCGAAGCTTTGAACGTCCTATCAATGGGGTTTTGCGCTGCAAGTTGCGCTAAGTCTTGGTATAAACCGCATTGCAAGCCTGCTAAATATGCGGCTCCAAGGGCAGTAGTTTCCATGACTTGTGGGCGAACCACGTCAATGTCGAGAATGTCTGACAAGTACTGACAAACCCAATTGTTGGCAACCATACCACCGTCAACTCGGATAGCACCGACTGCAATGCCATCATGTTGCATTGCGGTCAGCAAGTCATGGGTTTGATAGCACACTGATTCTAGCGCAGCCCTTGCCAGATGAGCCTCTGTTGTTCCTCTCGTTAAGCCAAACACACTGCCACGCGCATGTGGATCCCAATGTGGCGCACCTAAACCTGCGAATGCAGGCACTAAAACCACGCCGTGGCTATCTTCAACAGTTTCGGCAAGTGTCTTAGTTTGCTTGGCATTCTCGATTACTTTGATACCATCGCGCAGCCATTGCACCGCAGCGCCGGCGATGAAAATCGAACCTTCTAAAGCATATGAAGTTTTGCCATTGATAGAATAGCCAACGGTAGTTAGCAATTGATTACTCGACGGTAAAGGCTTTTCACCCGTATTGACTAACGCAAAGCAGCCCGTGCCATAGGTACTTTTTAGGGTTCCCGGGGTAAAACAGCATTGACCGATAAGGGCTGCTTGTTGGTCGCCAGCAACGCCACCTATTAAATAACGTTGATCGAGTATTCCTTCCGCCGTTAAACCGTAGTCATCGGCGCTTTGTTTGATCTCCGGTAAAACAGAGTAAGGAACATTGAACAGGTCTAATAGTTCATCGTCCCACGCAAGTGTATGCAAGTTCATCAAACTTGTACGGCTGGCATTTGTCGTGTCAGTAGCATGCACTGCACCAGCAGTTAGACGCCAAATTAAAAATGTATCAATAGTACCGAATGCTAAGTCGCCAGCATTAGCTCTCTCTCTTGCCCCTTCAACATTATTTAAAATCCATGCGATCTTAGTTGCTGAAAAGTAGGGGTCTAAGCGCAAACCTGAGCGCGATGATAAATCTACGTTGCGACTCTCTAGCTTGGCACAGGTATTTGCTGTGCGCCGGTCTTGCCATACTATAGCGTTATAAACAGGCTTACCGGTTTGGCGATCCCATACCACGGTTGTTTCACGTTGATTAGTAATGCCGATAGATTGCACCGCATAACCTGCTGCTTGAGCGCTAGCTATCGCTTCACTACAGACTTTCACGGTTGTTGACCAAATTTCCTCAGGATCATGTTCAACCCAGCCATCATCTGGGTAAATTTGACCGAACTCAAGCTGCGAATTCGCAACAATTTGAGCGTCTTCGGAGAACACGATTGCACGACTTGAGGTTGTCCCTTGATCGATCGCTAAGAGAGCATTTTTTGTCATCGTCATTCACCTGTTAATGAAGTATGTACTAGGGCGCGTTGATCTTTGCGCTGCAAAATTGTACCGCAAAGATCAACGCGCCCTAATAAAATCATAAAATATTTCACTTGAATAGCTTAAGTTGCCTCTCAAATATCATATTTATCGCATAAATCATAAATGTGTAATTCAGTCTGTTGTGAAGCGCGTTTCAAGCGTTTGTGTACGTAACGTTTTGCGCCGTTAGAGCGGCGTAGTTGGGAACAAACCATGAATATGAAGCAATTGCGAGAATCAAACCTTGCAAAAATGGGATCTGAGTCCTTTGACGTTCTCATTGTCGGTGGTGGCATCAACGGAGCGGTTTCAGCCGCCGCACTGGCCAAACAAGGCGCCAAAGTCGCACTCATCGACAGAGGTGATTTTGGCGGTTTTACCAGTTCCAATTCGAGTAATTTGTCCTAGGGGTGGGATTAAATACTTAGAGAGCCACAAATATTTACTGGTTGATGGGACGTTATTTCATCCTGAGTCCAAATCTTCTCAACCCGAAATCAATCAGACAAATGGAGCCAGCAATAAACGTTGCGAATGCGTCAGGTGGACTCGAATACTCTGACGCGTTTAATCACATTACCAATGTACACACCGCATTCTCACTTATTTTCCAAGGGCGTGCATGTGTTGGTTCAAAAGCTTACAAAGGTAGACAAGGTATTAGCATTCTTTGCTTCTGATGGTCGTCTGTTTTTTTTAATTCCGATGGGTAATCGCACGTCGTTGTTGCGTGAGACCGTTAGCTTTTAAAGGGCAGGGAGGCGAAGCGGATTGGGCTCAGTTATCGCTCAAGCATGCAATAGATGTAGACAACACTACGCGATTTGTCAGTATTTTTGGCGGTAAGCTAACCGATGGTATTAATGTGGGTGAGGAAGTGGCCGAAACCATGCAGTCACTGTGTATAGCGATGTCAAAGCCAAATGACGTTTTGTACGGAGAGTCTGGTGACGCGTTTAAACAGGCGTTTTTAGCGCGCGCGTTTAATTGATTTGGATGCGATGACACCAGCTTACTGTTCTGAACCACTGACAACCCGACTATGGCGGTGCTATTACACGATTGCGATTCAAATATTAGATGAGGTTCAACGCGATCCGAGTCAGGCTGAGCAATTGATCAAAACGCGGAATATATCCGACGGAACATCATTTCGCGGCACGACGTGAAATGATTACGCGTTTGGAAGGCTTTTTGCGGCGCCGTTCAAAAATTGAAATCGTATTAACCAAAATAACTGATATATGCGCTTAACAATACCTTTGACTAAACACCGCAGCCATGCGTTGTCGCTAGCCATTCTAAGGCAGCCGATTTGGCTGGAAAAAAAGCGATGTTTTGGGTGTGTATTGCAGGTGAGTTACTCAGTATTATGCCTTTTTTGACCTTGCTGTTGATGATAAAAGCTTTTGCCAACAGAGGTTGATTGTTGAGCCACTCATTGTACTCATTTAATGCAGCGTAAGCCTCAGACGTTCCCCCTTCGACAAGCGTATCGTCCATTAACAAGCAGAAAGGCTGGCCTTTCAAAGAAAGTATGGTTTGAGTAATGGCGCTTATAAATAACTTCACGCCTTCAACATTAAAGCTTCCACAGGCTTTAACGACAATGAGATTTCCATCGGTGTTTATATCACATCTGCCATGTGGTAACGCCATAACGTTCTTCCTTTAGCATTCAGTTTTACACATTTAAAGGCAAATACTTCAGCCCGATCCTTGTATTGAGTTTTATTCGGTATAAACCCCAGCCAATTCAATAGTAGATACTATTTTCTGATAGTTAAAGGTCTGTACGAAATTTAACCGCATCAATAGAGCTATTTAACGCATTGAGCTTCAGTATAGGTGACATTAGCAATTTACTTTAGTTGAAAAGCTCACTTTGATGACGGCTCGGCACCAGTATCGTTTCGAGATAGTTTCGAGACTTTAACATTGCGGCTACTATAGTGGAAACGGGGGCTTTTCAGCGAGCTCAACACCCCTCAATCTCTATATAGACAAGTTAAAAAACAAAATCCTCCACGCTTTAAAAATAAATAATTATTTTGCTGATTTTTGTTTGTTTTCAATGGCTTTAGGCGCTATAAAAAATTGCCGAAGAAATTCGGCATCGATTGTATTGAACAAAAAATATACAGGTTTCTCAATTCAAAATTTCGTCGTTTTGTTAGAAGAAATCGAAACATCCATGGAACTCATTATGAAAACTTCAGAGTCATTATTGACCCAAAATTTACGCCGTGCATTAGGCGTTACAGCCGCGCTTAGTATGGCGGCGATTACCCCAGTGCAGGCACAAGAAGCAGAAGAACAAGCGCAAGATGTAGAGAAAATTGCAGTAGTAGGTACGCGTGCGGCACCTCGCTCTATTGCAGATTCTTCAGTACCGATTGACATCATTGGGACTGAAGAGTTTGCTAACCAAGGCTCTACCGATATGGTTTCGATGCTACAGACCTTGGTGCCTTCGTTTAATGTTAACGACCAACCTATCAACGACGCATCGACGTTAGTTCGTCCAGCCAACCTGCGTGGCATGGCTTCTGACCACACATTAGTACTAGTTAACGGCAAGCGCCGCCATCGTTCTGCGGTAATCACTTTCTTAGGCGGTGGTTTGTCAGATGGTGCGCAAGGGCCTGATATTTCGGTAATTCCTTCGGTTGCCTTAAAACAAGTAGAAGTACTCCGAGACGGAGCTGCGGCGCAATACGGTTCAGACGCAATCGCTGGCGTTGTGAACTTTGTACTCAAAGATGATACTGAGGGCGGTGTCGTCGAATTTCGCACCGGCTCTTACTTTGAAGGCGATGGAGATATGTTTCAAATCGCGGCCAATGTAGGTGTTCCGCTTTCAGATGCAGGCTTTGCAAACTTCAGTGCTGAATATCGCACAGCAGATGATACATCGCGAAGCGTGCAACGCGACGATGCAGCAGCGTTAATTGCTGCTGGGAATACGGCAGTAGCCGATCCAGCCCAAATTTGGGGTAGCCCAGAAATCAAGCACGATGTTAAGTTGTTTGCAAACCTTGGGTTAGAGTTAAACGCTGACGCTGAAGCTTATCTTTTTGGTAATTATGCGGAACGTGAAGTCGAAGGTGGCTTTTATTTCCGTAACCCACATAACCGTGGTGGCGTTAATGACGGTGGTACAAACGCTGATGGTGAACAGTTACTGCTTGTTGGTGACCTAACGCCAGATGGCACTGGTAATTGTCCTACCGACATCGTGGTTGGCGATAATGTATTGTTAAACCAACGCTATATTGATTTAGTTGCCAACAACCCTGATTGTTTTGCATTTAACGAAATCTTACCAGGCGGATTTACACCTCGTTTCGGTGGCACAGTTAAGGATTCTTCATTGGTCTTTGGTACTAAAGGTGAACTAGCCAATGAATGGGGTTACGACATTAGCTTGAACTTGGGTCGCAATGAAATCGATTTTGCGATCAAAAACACTATCAACCCTTCATTAGGCCCAGATACACCGTTTGAGTTTAGTCCTGGTAAATATATTCAGTCTGAACAGACATTTGATTTTGATCTAACCAAAGCTGTTGATATTGGCCTAGATGATCCATTGTATTTTGCGGGTGGTTTCCAGTACCGCAATGAGTCTTATGAGAGCATCGCAGGGGATCCTGCATCATATGAAATTGGCCCTCTAGCATCCCAAGGCTTTGGCATTGGTTCTAATGGTTTTCCTGGTCTTTCTGCACGCAGCCAAGGTAAAGCTTCTCGTAACAATATCGCACTTTATGTAGACGCAGAGATGCATGCGACAGAAAACTTATTGTTAACTGCGGCTCTTCGCTATGAAGACTTTTCTGACTTTGGTAACACCACTAAAGGTAAAGTTTCATTCCGTTATGAAATAATGGAAGATATTGCATTGCGTGGTGCCTTTTCAACAGGTTTTAAAGCACCAACAATTGGTCAAAGCAACGTTCGAAACGTGACTACTGCCTTCGGAACAGATGGTCGTCTGATTGACCGTGCTACATTACCGCCAACTGATCCTATTGCGGCTCAAGTAGGTGGTGAACCTTTGCAACCAGAAGAGTCTGAGAGCATCAGTGTAGGTGTTGTAGCAAGTTTTGATAACGGCCTGTTCTTTACAGCGGACTATTACAACATTGAAGTAACTGACCGCATCAGTACGGTGTCGGGAATTGCATTAACACAAGAAGATATCGATGCGCTGCTTGCACGAGGTATTCGCGATGCATCAAGTTTTTCAGAAGTTAGTTACTTCGCTAATGATTTTGACACAACAACTGAAGGTATTGATGTAGTTGCAAACTACGCAATGGAAATGTTTGGTGGTGATACCAAGTTTGCTTTGGCTTACAACTGGACATCAACAACGGTTGATCAAGCATCTGAGTTTATTTCTGACGACAGAATTCGCATGATCGAAGATAACCTGCCAGCCGTCCGTTATAGTCTGACTGCAAACCATACAAACGGCGATTGGCGTTTGTTAGGCCGCGTCAATTATGCTGGCAGTATTTTCGAAGACCACCTGGATTCAGGTTTACCTATCGATAAAGTGGGTTCTGAGGTTACCCTGGATTTGGAGTTTGGTTACCACGTTTCAGATAACTTCGAATTAGTGGTTGGCGCGAAAAACGCTCTAGACGAAGAACCTGATCGCAATGTTCTTTACGACAATGAAATTGCGGGTTCAAAATTCCCAACCACGTCTCCAATTGGGATAAATGGTGGCTTCTATTATGTGCGAGGTCTATACACCTTCTAAGTGATTTGTCACCCTTTGAGGGGGCGATTTTCGCCCCCTGTTTTGTTAGAGTCAAAACTTTGAGGAAACGCGGTAGAAAAATCTCGATTAATGTTAACGCTGAAGTAAAATCATAACAAACACACTGTAAAGTAATAGAGACGTTCAGGTCTTAAAAAATATGACGAGAAAGTCGACACTAACTGTAACTTATTTAAAGTATCGCTCGAGATTGATGCGAGCGGTAGGGGCAATAGTTCCCTCGGAGGATATCGAGGACATTGTCCAAGAAACGTTTGTCAAAAGTTACGAAGCTAATTTAAAACAAGAGATTCGCTACGAGCGAACGTATATGTTGAAAACGGCGCGTAACTTGGCACTGAATCATGTGACTCGGGCAGAACACGTGCAGAGTCAACAGATTGATGACATGGATGCTTTGCCTCACGATCTGGTGGGATATACATTAGAAAAGAACGTCGAAAGTAAAGAGCGCTTTTTAAACTTTTGTCGCGCAACAGACACTCTATCTGCAGATGTAAAAAGGGTGTTTTTATTAAAGAAAGTTTATGGGAAAAGCCAGCGAGAAATTGCAGAACTCCTTGGATTAAGTGAGAGTACGGTAGAGAAGCATGTTGCCAAAGGCTTGCTACTCTGCTCACGATACTTAAAAGAATTATCACAACAAAGGGAGGGGGATTCAGCTTTGCCGAATGACTACTCCGATTTAAAAGATGGAAATAATCCATGAGTAACGTTCACAGTTTTAACACACGTGAGGACATCAACGAACAGGCGTGTGTTTGGGTTAGCCGTATTGATCGAGGGCTGAACGAACAAGAAAAAGAGCAATTGTCGAAATGGATGGCAACTTCTAATGCTCATCGAGAGGTTCTCTTTGAGCTCGCGGCGTTGTGGGATGACATGTCGGTGTTGAATCAATTGAGTGGTTTGTTCCCATTGGATGAGCAACAGACTGCTAATGAAGAAGTGAGACCTAAGGTCGCTAAATGGCAAATCGCTGCAAGTGTTGCTTTTGTATGTTTGACCATAGGTGGCTTTTTCTTCAGTCAATGGAATTCGACTTCTGACACGACGATAATTGCCGCACAAAGAGCCTCTACCTCGGTGGGCGAGCAAAGAAGTATTACTTTATCCGATGGTTCGACTTTACATCTCAATACTAACTCTACAGTGAGTATTCGCTTTACTGACGACGAAAGACGTATTTCCTTGCTCAGTGGCGAAGCGTATTTTGATGTGGCACATGAAAAATCGCGCCCATTTGTAGTTTCGGCGGGGCGCAATACCGTTACGGCAATCGGCACTGCATTTAACGTCCAACTAGTCGAAAATTCAGCCTTTGAATTAGTGGTAACCGAGGGGCGAGTCTTAGTCCAAGATAAGGCTGAGCAGAGTTCAGCAGAGGATGCGAAAATTCTCAGTGGTCAAAGTCCTATTATTGATCAGGGATTGATAGTGTTTTCTGGTGAAAAGGCGACGGTTGACGTCAGTATTACCGAGCGTCACAACGTTTCTAGCGATCTTGTTGCTGATGACCTCGCTTGGCAACAAGGAATGCTTGTGTTTAAAGGCGAGACGTTAGATGCAGTGTTGAAAGAAATTGCGCGTTATACTCCAATGCGTTTTCAAATTTCTGATGAAGCGATAAAAAAGAAAAGAGTCGCTGGATATTTTAAAGTTGGGGATATCGACGGCTTGCTGAACGCTCTAGAGAATAGTTTCGCTATCAAAAATGAACGAGTATCAGAATATACAATTCTGCTTTCACAAGGAGCCTAAGGGCTCCTTTTTTAATTCCATTAAGCGCTTTATCACGACAAATTATTGTTATTCTGGCATTGATATTGTAGCGTTATGCCTATGTTTTGTTGCTGAACATTACTTGCACGTAAGTTGAATTTGGATTCAACTAAAAACCGAAATAAAACAATAACAATATACGATGCGGTTAATTTTTAACTCGTGTGCTTTTACAGCGATTGTCATATGCAAAATAGGCGATCGTAATATTTGTCTAAACTCTTTACTTTGCCTGTTACAGAGAGTGGTTAGCTCGCGTCTAATTTGGAGTAGAATTTACGATGACTAATTGGTTATCGCACCTCCAATCTGTTGTAAACAGGCTTTGGATAGGAGGGGCAATATTGCTTCTGAGTACGATGGGGCTGGCACACGCTCAGAGCACCGTATTTGATATACCTTCTCTTAGAACTGATGAAGCACTAATTCTTTTTGCTAAACAAGCCGATATAACATTATTATTTCCATTTGATGAAGCAGAGAGATTTACTACCCAACCATTAATCGGCGAGTTTTCTCATCGCGAGGCGTTAGAATTGCTACTCAAAGAGTCATCGCTGGTAGTTGTTGAGGATGAAAGTGGCCAATTAAGTGTCCAAATTATACAATCAGAACCTGATATTTTGGCCGAAGTTACTGCGGATAATGGCAGTGTTGATTCGGCCTACATGGAGCAAATTGCGGTAGTCGGAAGCCGCAGTTCACCACGAACGGTAACATCGTCACCTGTTCCGATTGATGTAATAAATTCTGAGCAGTTATCGCAACAAGGTGAGACAGATGTACTTGGCATGCTAAGTAATCTTGTGCCTTCATTAAATGTGAACGATCAGTCAATTAATGATGCTGCAAGCTTAGTTAGGCCGGCTAACCTTAGAGGCATGGCTTCCGACCATACCCTTATTTTAGTTAATGGAAAGCGCAGACATAGAAGCGCTGCGATTACATTTTTGGGAGGCGGATTATCCGACGGTGCACAAGGACCAGACGTTTCGGTCTTGCCCGCATCGGCTATTCAGCAAGTTGAAGTATTACGTGATGGTGCTGCCGCGCAGTACGGCTCAGATGCTATTGCAGGGGTGATTAATTTTGTTCTCAAGGACGATAGTTCCGGGGGCAGTATTTCTGTGCGTGGTGGATCTTTTTATCAAGGGGATGGAGAAGATTTTCAACTACAAGCAAATGTCGGATTGCCATTAGGCACAGATGGCTTCATCAATACAAGTGCTGAATTTCGTCAACGCGATACTACTAACCGGGCGGTTCAGCGTGCAGATGCTCAAGTATTAAGTGATGCTGACAATACATTCGTCGCTAACCCTGCACAATTTTGGGGAACCCTTGATGTTGATGATGATATTAAGCTTTCAATCAATGCCGGTTTAGATATAAATCATGACTTGCAATGGTACGGTTTCTCTAACATTGCTCGCCGTAAAATAGAAGGCGGCTTTTATTTTCGGCACCCACATCTGCGACGCGGCGTTTTCGCCACCCCTAACTTAGTGAATGGGCAGTCCCAATTATTGATTGGTGACTTGGATGGCCTGAATCAAGGCATCGAGTGCCCGACGATATTGATCACCGACAACAATGTGCTAGATGATCCTAATTATCTTCTGGTCGCTGACAACACGACCGCGATTGGCCAAAATTGCTTCGCGTTTAATGAAATCCTACCCGGTGGTTTTTCGCCTCGATTTGGTGGTCGGGTCGAAGATGCTGCTTTCAATATGGGGATAAAAGGGTTTTTAGCTTCAGATTGGCTATATGACCTCAGTGTCAGTTTAGGCTATTCGGGCATTGATTATTTGATTTCAAATACAGTAAACCCATCTCTTGGACCAAATTCCCCTACAGAATTTGCACCGGGCGGCGCTAGGCAAATTGAAAGAACCATAAGCTTAGATGTTACCAAATTCATTGATGGCATTATGGACGAACCGATTCACATTGCTGCTGGTGTTGAATGGCGTAAAGAGAGTTATCACCAAAAAACGGGTGATGAGAGTTCTTATCAAGTCGGGTTTTTGGCATTAGAACCAGAATCGGGTTTGAGTCAGGGCTTTAGTGTGGGTTCGAATGGATTCCCAGGTTATACGCCTCAATCTGCTGGATATTGGAGCCGCAGTAATGTTGCCGTATATTTTGATGTCGAGACCTATCTAAATGACTCCTATTTAATGGGCGCCGCGTTGCGATATGAGCACTTTAATGACTTTGGTGCCACCTTCGAAGGCAAAATGACCGGCCGTTATGAATTAAGTGAACTTGTTTCAGTAAGGGGCTCGGTAAGCACGGGTTTCAAAGCACCAACCGTTGGTCAGAGTAATGTCATAAATGTTACAACAGCATTTTCAGAACGGGGTCTTGAAGATCAAGCAACATTGCCTCCCACCAACCCAATATCAATTCAGGTTGGGGCAACACCTTTGCGACCTGAGGAGTCTGTGAATACCAGTTTAGGCCTAGTTTATTATTGGCATGATGGGCTGTTTGCTACAGTCGATTATTTCCACATAACGCTAAAAGATAGGATCAGCACAACATCGGCGATTCAATTAACACAAGACGATATTGATTCATTGATTAGCCATGGTGTCCCGCCAAGCGAAATATTTGCAAGTGTTAAATTTTTTACCAATGACTTTGATACAACAACACAGGGTGTTGATATAGTCATTAACTATGAATTTAACAGCGGCAGAGTGCAAAACTCGTTCTCAGGGTCTTTAAATTGGACCCAAACCGAAGTCGATAGAGTCACTCTTTATCCGCGCACAAACACATCGGAAGAGATTGAATTAGTTTCTAATTTAACACCCGCTCGGATCCGAATGCTGGAAGATAACTTACCAGAGTTTAGAGCGGTATTTGCATTGAACCAGTCCTACAATGATTTTGAATTCCTCTGGCGTTTAAGTTATTTCTCTGGTTTCTACGAGGACCATCTAGACGCATCAGCAGGTTTGGATATTGAAGCGAGCGCTGAAACTGTCTTTGATGTGGAACTGAGTTACCGATTTGATGACAACTGGCAAATGACTGTAGGCGCGCAAAACTTCTTTGATAATAGACCTTCCGAAAATCCGTTTAGTGAAGTGGCGGGGGCCAGATATCCACCCACATCTCCACTCGGTATGAACGGTGGCTACTATTACGCTCAAATGAACTATTCATTTGATTAAAATCTTAGGTAAGCAATAAATAATAGTAGATACCGCGGCAGTTAGTTACTGGGTATTTGACCCAGATTGACTTAGAAATTGCTAAGCGAGGGCTATTTTTACCACGCTTTGATGCGGTGACTTCTGCTTATACATGACTGTTATGTGCGAACACGCCGTAAAAATGGGTAAGGTTAAGCCGCGGTGGTGGCACCAATCCTGCGAGTGTGGCTATGAAATCCAATGGACTGAAAAACACGTGCGCAGTGCCATTGCTTTAGGGTGTCTTAAGTTCGTCCTTCACTTTTCCCTAATCAGTCAGACTCAATCGTTGCTCACTGATAGCCGGTTGTGCGATGTACCGGCATAGTCTTCGAGCTTGTCAGTTTGATAACTGTCGGCAAACACCCCCGTGTGTAAACTGAACCCGCCTATTTGGGCTAGTTGACCGAGGCAGTTTGCAAGGGCAGTAAACTATCATCATCATCCATGGATAAATCGATAAACGTGTTGTCCATATCCCGTTGGATCAGCCCAGCTTTCTGCAAATGATCTGCAATACCATAGCCAATGGTATTCACGATGTTCTCCATATCACTGCGACTTGGCGCTTTGACGTATTTGAACTTTGCTTTTCCTCAATGTACCGAGATCACATCTTGCTTTGTCGATTTGCTCGGTAATAGAGCGTTGGATTTGGTTTACCCCAGCGTCAACCATTGCTGTCGTCGGCGTGGGCAACTAATCTTCGTAATAAATGAAAATTGAAGAACAGATTTTGATGCTATTTTCCACGTGCGGGTCTAGCTTGAAGTACTGGTACTTTTCACCATCAAAAAATACTAATTCGAAATTTAATGTACCGTAGTCGATACCTATGGCTGCCATAAAATGTTCGTAATTGCGAAAGTGAGCTGCGAATGGTAAAGCAATTTTATCGCTTATTTACGGGTTGCTAAAATTTTAAAAAATCAAATAAAAACATAGGTATAGGTGGCGCCGAGGATTTCTGAAGTTGGTCTTTTCATTGAACATTAATAATATTTAATGATACTGATTGCAAATTTGTGCTGTATTAATTATGACTTTCACAGAGGATAAAGTTATGAAAACACAAAAAATCAGAAAATCTCGTTTATTAATGGGTTTGGTTGGCTCGGTTGCTATTACTTTTTTCGCCGGGTGTCAAAGCAGTCAAACTGCTTCGACTAGTGCAACCAGTAATTCAGCACTGAGTAGCGACGATGGCGTTATATGCAAAATGGAAAAGCGTGTCGGTTCAAATATGATGACGCGCGTTTGCCGCACAGCCGAGCAACGTACAGCAGAGCAAGAGGCCGGTCGTGATGGTATGTTGCGTTTGCAAGGCGGCAGTATGACAAGCAACGCAGATGGCAGTTAAGTATTGTTGGAGACGGGTATGAAGACAAACTCGATATCAGTGGGACTGACCACTGCTGCATTTGGAGAGCTTTTTTGTTAAATGAATATAGCAGATCAGGATCGAGTTGTTTTACAAACTGACATCATTGAAACCTTCTTAGCACCTGAACCAGCGGAAGCGTTTTCTTGGCACCGCGTGTCTCCTGAGGGACTCGCAATGCTGAGGAGCGCAGTACGCTCAGGTGCAAAGGGGTGTGAAATATTCATTTAATAGCAGTAATGGTGGAACTACTAATATCAAGTCCGAAAACGTGGTACCACGTTTTGCATTGCCGAATCACGCTAAGAGTTTTCTAGAGTCATGACGGTTTGCGTCTAAAGCCGAAATTTCGAGTATTGAGGAGTTCGTTTTTTGCGTTTAGACTTTTGAACCGGCGGGCCAATTCAGGAATAGGTAACTGCGATCTG
>CAXRGW010000006.1:0-52428 GCA_964230255.1 Alteromonas sp. | reverse complement strand
CGCGCCAAATCTCGCAAATTTTCAGTGTTTTGAAATCGTTTTCCTGGTTTTTCGTTGTGCGCATCATGCCAAAGTGTTTTATTACTAATCTGGTCTAGAGCCAAGCAACTGTGACCCTGCCGCTGCGCCCAACTCAGTGCCAGTAGCAGTTCAAATGCACATTCTTGTATTGCTTCAGGTAAAACATGCGATGTTTGCTCTAGCAATGATTTAGCAAAAAAGTAATCGAGTGCATGGATATCGCTACACTGCTGACAAAGCGTGTTGAATGTGGGCAGTTTAATCGACATTATTGCGCCTCATTCTCTGTAACTGAAAAGCTGCGATCAAGTTCGCTGATCAGGCGCTCGTCGAGCGGATGATAAAAAACACCTTCGGAGTTTTTGTTGTCGCCATGCATTCCACGTAAGTACAAATAGCATACACCACCAAAGTGTTGCGCAATTGAGTAATGTTGTACTCGAGCCGCTAGATAACGATGTAAGGCGACGGAGTAAATGAGATATTGCAGGTCGTAGTTGTGTAGCGCATTGTTTCTCGCCAAAACCTGTGGCGTATAGTCTTGCAACGAATCGCCAAGGTGATTCGACTTGTAATCGGCCACATAAAACTTGCCCTGATGGCAAAAGATAAGGTCGATAAAACCGTGCATCATTCCGGTCAGAGTGTGGCGATTTAACTGTGTGTTTAAATTGAGACTTTCATTGTCCAACAGCCCTTCATTGAATAATTGCTGTCGATGACGCACAATACATTCATTCACAGCTGCGGTGTCTACACTATCCAGCGGGAAATAAAACTCGGCTTCTCGCAGGGTTTGCGCTTGCGAAAACATGCCCAAGGTTGCTCCTCTTCCACCATCACAAGGGATCGGAGCCATTAAGATACTTTGCAACCATTTGGTCAGTAATACGTGCTGTTGTTCAGTTTGTAATACGCTATATTGTCGATTAAACCGCTCAATAAGCTCTTCCCACTGAGGTTTAACAAAGTCCATATGCTCGAATAAATCATGTAAAAAGTTACCTGCCGTCGCACCTTTCACAAAGCTAAAACGATTGTCGCCAATATCGCTTGTTATCTGTTGAGAGTTTCTATTTATAGCACTCAAGACATTGGGCTGATGATAGAAGACCTCAACTTCACGACTACTTATTTCAGTGTTATGTGAGTCTTTAGTCAGCCCCGAAAATGAATGCAAACGCCAATTACTATCGACACGTCCCGTAAAGGTTTTAGCCACCAGCGATGCTTGCTCGTCGGTTGGGACGCTAAACCCTGCGAACTGACTGGTGTCACCGGCGCAACATAAGGACCAGTATTGACAGTTCTCTATATGACTTTGCAAGTGCTCTCGCCAACTCATCGAATCCGAACCGCATGAATCTGATATCGCATTTTCCAGTGCGGACAAGTTGCTATTTTCCGACTCAGAAATGCCCATATAGCAGCGCTGAGCAGCACGTGTTACAGCAACATATAGCAACCGCATATTTTCCGCTTGGCCTTGTTCTCTAGCGTTAAACACAGCGTGCTCTGTGCGACCTAACTGTAGTATTCTACGCTGCTGATCGGGGCAAAAATATTGGTAAATTTTGCTAAACGAATTGCCTTGCTTTACGGGATCTCGATATTCATTAGCATAGGGAATAAACACAATTGGATATTCCAACCCCTTAGACTTGTGCTGCGTGACAATTTGAATTAAGTCGGCATCCGATTCTAAGCGCTGTTGATACTCGTCACTGCCAGCAGGATCAAAAATCTGTTCTTTGAACCATTCCAATAATTGCAGTGGATGGGCATGATTTTGACTAGCTTGTTGCAACGATTCCGCCAAATGCATGTAGTTGGTAATCGCGCGCTCCTGATTGCTAGGCGCTTCAAACTGATTACACAACAAATCAGTGATCACCGTTAAACAACCTTGACGTAACCATTGTTCTCGGTAGCCTGCTAACTGTTCTCGCAATTCACTCCAACTGTGGTGTTGTGGATCTTGATGCATGGCGAGCAAAGTATCTTGTGATATACCTAACAGACGGCTACTCGCAGCTCTTACCGCATGATTGTCCTGCTGATAAAACCAAATTCCGGTCATCACACGCAGCAATTCCTGCGCTTCAGCACTGGCAAATAAAGAGTTTTTGTCACTCAGATAAACGGCATTTAAGTTAACCGCTCGCAACGCATCGATAATTCTTTCTGCTTCTCTACCCGTTCGCACTAATATAGCAATATCGGCGGGCCGTATGGGCTTACTGTCAACCGTCACTTCAGCTAACAATCGACCAATTTCTGCGACGCACCAACGCGTCAGCTGGCGCTGACCCAGTTGCTTTTTTTCTGCTGAACTTAACTCGGTTTGCGCAACATTTGCAGCAAAGAAAGTCAATGGTTGGCGTGTTTCTGCATGTGGGTCGACAAACTGACGCATAGCGGCACTAGCATGTGGCGTTGAATGTACTTGTTCATATGCAATCGAATAACCAAACATGTCACGCGCTTGCTCGTGTAAATCAGCGCCCCAGAACAATCGATTATAAGCACTTATCATGCCCTCTACTGAACGCCAGTTAGTGTCCATTACCCATTGATAATCAGCATCCTTACGCGCCAACAAGTAGGTAAATATATCGCCACCGCGAAATCCATAAATTGCCTGTTTTGGATCGCCGATCATCATCAATAATGATTTATCACTGGCATCCAATGCATTGCCACTAAGTCGATATACACTACTTAGAATTTGATATTGCAAGCTATCGGTATCTTGAAACTCATCAATTAAAGCCGCCGGGTATGCATTTCTGATCCGCGCAGCAAAACTACTTGAATCGCGAGTTGCAGTAGCGAGATTTCTGATCAAATCATCAAAGCCAACTTCGCGTAACCTGCGCTTCTCGGCGACTATATGACGCTTTACCCATTCGATTACTGACACGACTGCATGCCATTGCTTGGCCTCTTCCAGCAAGGAGTCACGCGTTGCCACACATTTTTTAGCCGCTTCAGTTAGCGACCTGCGTAAGTTTGCGGCTTGTTTTAATACCGGTTGAACGTTTGCCTTGGTTCGATAACGATTACCGTGCAAAAAATCAGCAACGGCCTTGGGTGACTCAAGTAAATCGGGGGCAGTAAACCAAACTAATACTTCACGCCATTCAGCCTCACGAACATCTTGCTGTTTATGTCCATCTATCAATTCTGCATGTATTAGCCCTTGATTGGCTTGTAACAGAGCCTGGACTTCGCTTATCTGCTGTTGGGATTGGTTCAGCAGAGCCCTTAAGTTGTCATCAAAATCGGTGCAAATTTCTGATTCAGTAACGACTTTTATGGGTTCGTCAGCATAAATAAGTGACTTAAATTGTTGCCAGAACGCTTCAGGGGTATACCAGCCATGAGCTCCTAAAGACTGCATTAACATTGCATTTGTTCGGTTGATGCGAAACCAGTCTTCTAACGCGTGTAAGTACAAATGTTCATGATCATTTGTAAGTGATTCACTCATGGGCTTACCCGCAGTAAATGCCATTTCAGTGAGCACTCGATAACTAAACCCATGTAGCGTAAAAATGGCTGCCTCGTCCATTTCTAACAATGCGACTTTAAGTCGCTGTATTGCCGTTTGTTGGTCACACTCGTTAAACAAAAAGGCCATCACTGCGTCGCTATTCTCTAGTCGGTAAGCTTCATCTTGCCAATAGCGTAACGCTTGTTGCAGAGTGTCAGCCAAGCGACCACGCAACTCCTGCGTAGCCGCATTGGTAAATGTCATGACCAGAGCTTGAGTCACAGAAAGCCCTTGCTCAATGATTAATCGCAGGTAAATTCGCGTGATGTTGTATGTTTTGCCTGTTCCTGCACTAGCTTCTATCAAGTGAACGCCGGAGAGGGTCATCGCATTTACATCAAGTGGCTGAGGTTTAACCATTGCGGCGTCCTTTATTGGCTTTTTGGGTCACGGGTAACAATGGTTCATACAACTGGTGGATACGCTCAATATCCACATCGTTTAATATATCTATATCCTGCCTAAAGTAGTCTAAGTAAGGACTATCAAGTAACGACTTAGCAAACATTTGGGGTTGTACTAAACGCTCCAAGCCTTGGCGTAATTTGTAATTGTCGAAAACCGCAACTCCAGGCTCAAAATACTTAGTAACTACCTCACCAATCATGGCGTGTTTAAGTTGCGGCTTACGCAATATGTCTTGTACAGCATCTATCGTTTTATTGAGCAGTGCTTGGGCTTCTGCCGGTGAGATCGCTGGGTAGCTCATTTCTTCCAATTTAGCTTCGCCACCTTTATGAACGATTTGTACACCATTGGCGCTGACGTAGTTGTTGTTTGCAACTGCATAAAGTGCTTGTTCAATTCGGTTTTGAATATGATGAACAGTATTAAATTTACTGACGCGATAAAACTTAAGCGTCTGAGCCTGGTCGTCCTCGGCACAAATAGCGCTAGCCATTACCCGACAATGGCATGCTATACCATTCACGTCGGCTTGTACCTTGGCAACTGATAAGGGGTCATTAGCAATACTCTCAATTAACTGCTTCCCTTGCTCAACAAAGGTGTCGACAATGCTCTGATTGACAGCATCCTGCGGTAATGTTCCAGCACATTCATGGGTCGCGAGCAAGTGTTGGATTTGTTCTTCATCGCCACCCGCGAGGCCGATTTCAACTACCTCCTGCAAGATTTGAAAACGTGTTAATGGGTCGATGTTAAATGGTTCGCTGTCTTCCAAAAGCGGTGATTGCTCTTCTAAATACATCCCTAAAACAGTATTGGCGTAAAATTTATAAGGGTCGTTCAACGCTGCAGCGAGTTGCGCGCTGGTATACTCATTGGGCAAGTTAAATTCGACCTTCGTATCACTGCTATCCTCAACATCATCAGTTTGCTGAGAATGGTTGCTGTGAATTTGATGAGCGAGTCGCAACCAGCCTTGATTATAGCTCTGAACTTCATTACCCGCATAAAAGTGGCTTGCAGAGAATGGGTGCAATGGCAGGGCTCTGTATACGTATGGGGTTGCATTGTTCGAACCACCAGCCGCGCCAAAGTAAGTTTTGAGATAATCGCAACATTCGCGCAACACGATACTTGGCTGCCGTTCGCTATTGTCTGTTATAGACTTTGCTTGATAGCTTATATAAAGAGCAGAACGCGCTGAAATAATGGCTTCAAGGAATAAATATCGGTCATCGCCTCTGCGCGATCGATCGCCAATTCGGCGTGGCATATGCTGCATTAAGTCAATCGAAAAGCTCGAGCTCAAACGCGGAAACTCTCCGTCGTTCATACCCAGCATAGCGACAACCTTAAACGGAATGCTACGCATGGGCAGCATTGAGCAAAAAGTTACTTGCCCTGTCATAAACTGATTTACCGCATCAGGCATAGAGAAACTGTGTGTCAACGCGTCTCGAACTATGGGTAATTGCACACGCCCCTTAAAGCCTGCCAATTCTGCATTATCCACTAGGTCAGCGATCGCTTTATCAAATTTCACCGCAACCTGTGACTGTTGTTGCAGCGGTCCAAATATACTGAGTTTTAACTCGTGTAAATAGGCTTGCCATTGAGCAATGGTTCGCGACTGTTGCAGTAATTCCCGGTGCTGCTGTAGGCGCTCGACTAACATACAGAGCTGCCCCAATGCTTTAGCTTGTTGGCCTTCAACATCTGGTACGGTGGCGACACTATCAACTAATGTGACTTGGTCGATATGTGCTAATCCGATCAGTAACCGTTTTAACCCCCATTGCCAACTATACCGACCTGCAGACTGTTCCTCGTTACCGGTGTGATCATTATCAGCACTTGTCGCTAAAACACCTTGCTGGTGCTGCCCATCAAAGCCCCATCGCACATTAGCTACCTTTAGCCACTGGGTAATCAGCTGTAAATCCTCAACCGACAATTCAAAGTGTTCACGAACAACGTCTAAGCGCAGGTATTCAACAATGTTTGATACCTGAAAACGACTATCTGGCAAACTTAATAAGCTCAAAAAGGCGGCTATTTCCGGCACACTGTCCAGCGGCGCACGATCAGCAATTGAAAACGGGATATATTGATTATTATCAACACCCGGTGAGTTGAAAACACTTGTGATATACGGCGAATAATTTTCTATTGCTGGACACATCACCAGAACATCTTGCGGTTTCAGTGTTTTATCCTGCTCAAACTGGGCCAATAAAAAATCATGTAAGCCTTGTAACTCGCGCAATGCACTGTGTGCTTCAACGACCACGATAGAATCATCAGCGCTTTCACATTTAAAACCGGTGGCGTTGACCTCACCGGTAAAAATAGCTTGTTGAACATGCTGCAAAAGGTTGTTAGTGGTTGATTGGACATCAGTTGTTGGCATCGGTGCATCGAATGCACTAATTTCAAACGTTTGCTGCTGCTGTAATAAATTAAACAGATCGCGCCCTTGTTGTCCTAAGTTTGCAAGTAAAGGGTTACTGCTTTCTTCATTCGTCCAAATAGCAAGTTGCTCTGCCCTAGCGAGCTGTTTACTACTCAGTAAATCCCCCCAATAATTAACACATGGATTTAAGTGAAAGATGTGGATCTCTCGATGCTGAGCGATAGCATTTAAGAACTCGACCAGTTGCGGTGCCATGGTATTTAGCGAAAAAACATATACGTGCTCTGGCACGGTTAGTTGTGTAGCGTCACAGTTTTGCAACGCGCCTAGCGCTTTTTGGTGTAGGCTCGTCGGATGCTCTGGCTGCCGCGCGTGTAGTAGCCTCCACAGCTGCGCTTGCCACACACTATCTGCCATACTGTTGAGTTTTCCATCCGAATTATCTCCTCGCTCCCAGCTCGATATCCAGTCCGGCCGATACAGCATGTATTGTTCAAATACGTCAGCGATGCTGCGACAAAACTCAAAAACCTCAGCTTGGTTGGCATTGCCATTTTTATCGACAAGCTGACTCAGATAACGCTTAATGGATGCTAGATCAGGATGGCCCAACAGCTCGGCATTGGTAAGCAGTTCATAAATGCGCCATACCAATACTTCACGTTTATAGGGCGACTGATGGGGTACTTCATCATCACCGAGAACCTCCCGAGCAGTATTCCACATAAATCGCGTCGGCATCGGAAATGACAGGTTCATTGCGACGCCCTGCTGTTTAGCTAGCGTCATGTTTAACCAATGCTGCATACCTAAGCTTTCAACAAGGATTGTTGTCGGTACCAATGGTTGCAGAATTGAACTCGCTGATTGATGACTACACATCACTGCGCCCAGCAGTTCAGCTAAGTGTTCTAATTTATTTGATGGATATAAACGCAGCACGAGCAGAAAATTAATTTTTCTTGCATAGTACGTCAATGTGACGGCAAAACCCAGTAGGAAAAAAGCCCATGTGAATAACTGGACACGTAGAGATTCACATGGGTAAGGTTATGGTGTTTTACACAGCTCCAGCACATAAACGTTGCCTGGCATTTATGACCTTCAGCACTGTATAAGACTCACTTAACGCCTATATACAGCATAATTAATACCAACTGATTTTTTTCAACAATATCAGCCACGTATAATATATCCTTGATAAATTTATGTGACCAACGCTTAATACTGGTGCACCAGTGTTCGACAAAAGTGCAATGGATTCTTACCCTGACTATTTGAATGCACTGGCTTTGCACACTATCAAAAAATAAGTACACTTGAGCACTTTATTCAATCAATATATGGATTCCATGAAAGCTATCGAACTTAAAGTGTTAGACCCTCGCATTGGTGACTCAATTCCATTACCAACCTATGCAACCAATGGTTCTGCCGGGGTAGATTTGCGCGCTTGCCTTGATGATGCAATCACGCTTAAACCAGGCGACACGCAATTGATCCCAACTGGCATTGCTATTCACATTGCTGACAATCAACTCGCGGCCACTATTTTACCGCGCTCGGGTTTAGGCCATAAACATGGGATCGTGTTGGGTAACTTAGTGGGTTTAATTGACTCTGATTATCAAGGCCAGCTATTTATTTCATGTTGGAACCGCGGCGATACCGAGTTTACCATCGAAACCGGCGATCGCATCGCTCAATTAATGTTCATTCCAGTAGTTCAAGCCGAATTCAGTATCGTCGAGGAGTTTGGCGATAGTGCTCGCGGTGAAGGTGGTTTTGGCTCTACCGGTGTAGGCTAAATCTCCCTGTTTTGGAAAAGCTGGACCATTGTCTAGCTTGCTAAAATTCATAGTCGTCTACTAATCGATTTGGCGTCTGACATGCAGGTGTTTCGTTGTCACCCTGCACGTCCTTGTAGTCCAATATTGCCAATGAGTTTAAACAGGCAAGGGCAGGCTAGTGTAAAGACTCATGTTTATCGGCTTACGTGAAATCAATCATGTTTTCAAATATTCCCTCAACCATGGCTTCAACCATGTGTTGTATGTCCGGCAATACGGTGGCGTCACCCATTTCCTTGAGCACACAAGATCTGAATTTCACACACGCAGCTTTAGATACGGCTGCTAATTCTTGATTGCTATCTGCTTGAAAAGAAAAACTAAGGAATCCCGTCGCTGTAAGGATCCCTTCGAGTCTGGCTTTTTAGTAGAACTTCATACTTCTAGCGAGGCATTATTGCGCGGTTCAAATAGCTACGTTCGCTTTCATTCCAACCTCACTGCTTACGGCAAATGTGAGCGAAATTAATTGATCGAAATAACTTTAACCGAATCGTCAACTGAAGTGGAGTTAACATACCCAATTGCACTGGGGTTTTTAGCGACTAGCGCAATTACTGCAGCGTCATTTTCGACTTCTTTGGGTGGTACACCCTTGCCAGTAAATACAAGTTTTGACCAATAAGCCGACACTTGCGAAGAACTTCTCCCTAACACACTAGTGTCAAAGTTACTGCGTACGCTTGAATCCGAAACTTGATTTACTGGAATGGTTTCAGAGCCATCCGAAAACTTCTTCTCTTTACCTAAGAAAATCCGTTGTATTTGCTTAGTATCAATTTCAGTTGAATTACTTGGATGCACAACAACAACTGTTTCGGCCAAGGCCTGAAAAGACAGGCCTGATAGAAGAACACCTGCGGTAATAATACTAATTGCACTCATGCGACTAACCCTCTTACAGGATTAAAAGACATAGTTAACAGCAAAGCGAACAAGCGTGGCATCCTGTGATTCATCTAGATCATCGGAGTATTTACTCAAGTCAACTTTAACCGCTACGTTAGTATCATAATCGTAACGAACACCTACAGAAGTTGTATCGTTTTCTGCAAATGCCGGCTGCTGAATGCCAATCACCAATTGGGTAAGCGGCACTTGAAGCTGCGCTGGGAAACCAGCAATTTGCTCAACAAATTTAGGACCATCATTCAGGTCTGACTTTTCATACGTAATGAACGGCGTCCACTTACCTGAGCGCATACCTGCTGTTACATAAATGTTTGTTTCATCTGGGTAGAAACTATCTTTAATTTCCACGCCCGTGAACTCACCTGCTACGAACCAATCGAATGCATCGTATTCAATACTAGCACCGTAGAAAAGACCCGAATCGTCATTAACTTCCAAGAGCGATTGCAAGCCCATATCTATTTGGCCCAATTGCGCAAATGTCGGATCTAATGCTGGAATATCAAAAGTCACGTCACCACGTGCTGCAACACCGCGAAACTTCCAATTGAAATAAGTAAATTCTGCAGTACCAACAATGACATTGTTGATTTCAAGACCTGCTGCTTGCCCCGCTAAGGTAAAGTCACTCTCAACCTTTCCGCCAGTGACCTGAAAGGTGTATTCTAAGTCGTCGCTATAGCTACTATAGTCAACACGCACACCATCAATATTGTTAAATGGTACGTCATATACAGATTGTGGCGCCACAACCCAATGATAAGAGTAACCAACATCTAATGATGCAGAGTAACGGAACAAAGGCATCCGCAATCGACCCGCAGAAATACTGGTATCATCTGTTGCTTGGAAGGTTAAATAGGCCCATTCAAAACCTACGTCGTAATCCTCATCACCACGAGCAACTAACTGGCCTGTCGCCGACATACGATCATTAATGTCACCACTGACTTGAATAGCAAAAAGGCTTTCTGGACTGAAACCAATGTTGTCGTCGTAGCCGAATAAAGTATCGTCACTACTGGTTATGCCGCCGACTAAATTTGCAAAGCCATTGATACGAACTTCAGCATGCACGCTTGAACTAACTGCTAGCGCAACTGCGCTCAATGCAATAATCTTTTTCATCTTATTCCCCACCAACTATTGAACTTGAACTGCTTTAACATCGCCAGTAACTGACGCACTGTCGACATAACCAATCGCACTCGGATCTGCTGCTACTGCTGCAATAACAGCCGCATCATCTGCTACCTCGGTCGGCGGTACGCCTTTGCCTGTGAATACAAGTTTTGACCAATGTGCTGACACTTGGGCGGAACTGCGGCCGATGACGCTCTTGTCAAACTCACTGCGTACTGTCGATTCAGCGACTTGATTGATGGGGGTGACATTGGTGCCACTGGGGAATTTTTTCTCTTTCCCTAAGAATATGCGCTTAACGACTTTTGCGTCGATAGCGTCACTGTTGCTAGGGTGAACAACCATTACGACATCGGCGTTAGCTACGTTGGCAGACAGTGCAACCATCATCGCTATACACACTTTAAACAAATGCTTTTTCAACATGGCATTCCTCGTGGTTTGAGTGTTATCAAGTTTTAGCGGCGCGAAATCTACTAAAGTGTCATTCATAAAACAATCAACGTCAGGTATTTTTTTCCATACGCAAGTACGAAAGCTCATAACCGTATGATTTCACGCGTGTGAACTCTGAAACGAAAGAGGAATGCAACTGCCTCCCCTTTCATGCAACTCATTCCATGCTTGGCGGCACCACATCCAATTGTGGTACCTCATAGAACTAAACCCTGTTCTTAATCAAAAGTTTAGTCGCTCCAAACAACCTTGCCAGAATATTTTTTCTGAATAACGTCTGTGTAACGCTCTTCCAAAACGTGACGTTTAACTTTTAAGGTAGGTGTGAGCAAATCATTCTCAATCGTCCATTCATCTGACATCAGAACAATTCGGTCTAATCGCTGGTGACTTTCAAGGCTGGCATTAATCGTTTCTAACGTCTCAGCCAGCGAAGCCTCGATTTCGTCACGTGGCTGCTGGCGAGCCTCTTCAGATAGGACAACGAGCCCTATCGGTTGTGGTAGGTTGGTACCCGTTACACAGGCTTGCTCAACAATTGGGTTTTCCATGATTTTTGCTTCAATGGGTGCAGGAGTAACGTACTTTCCTTTAGCGGTTTTAAATATATCTTTTAGGCGACCGGTAATGCGAACATAACCATCCGCATCAATAGTGCCTTTGTCACCTGTACGTAACCAGCCATCTTCAGTAAAAGTCTCAGCCGTTTTTTCAGGCTCAAGGTAATACTCTTTCATATTGCAAGGCGACTTAACTTGAATCTCACCTTCGTCAGAAATACGAATATTAACACCGCCATAGGCATGGCCAATACAACCGATTTTGTCGCTGCGATAGGGCACACTGCTGGTACCATATGCGCTGTTTTCCGTCATTCCCCACCCTTCGCTGATTTTAACGCCAATCCGCTCAAACCACTTGATGGTTGCGGGCGCTAAAGGTGCTGAACCACTAGCCCAAAGTCGTGATTTATCAATTCCTAGCCCTTGACGGATCTTACGAGCAATAACGCCTTTGACAATTGGAATGCTGAGTAACAGATTGAGTTTCTTCTGTGGCATTTTCGCCAAAATACCCATTTGGAACTTCGTCCATAAACGCGGTACTGAAATAAACAAAGTAGGCTGACATGCGACTACATCGCGCTGGAAAGTATCGAGAGACTCAACGAAGTTTATTTGCATCGACGAATACAAACTCGCTAACTCAACCAATACGCGCTCGGTAATATGAGCAAGAGGTAAGTAGCTCACAATTCTGTCATCATGGTTAACAGACAATGCGGTTAGAGAGTTTTCTGCGGCCCAACAAATCGTATTAAAGGTATGCACTACCCCTTTCGGTGTACCAGTACTCCCAGAAGTGTAAATAATGGTCGCAGTGTCATCCATGTCAACATTTGGCTCACCTTGAAGCGGTTCAATATCAACAAAATCATTCCATTGCTCTTTGACATCAATGCCCGGGTATGGAAAAGCAACAGAATCAATACTTTCAGGAATAGCTTTGACTTGGTTTTCGGTATCATCAAGCTTACCAACAAAGATCAGTTTAGAATCCGAATGCTTCAAAACATAGTCAATAGTTTTATGCCCAGCGGTAGCAAAAATAGGCACTGAAACATACCCTGCCATCATTATCGCCATATCAGCAACAAACCATTCCATGCTATTTTTCGCGAGAATACAAATGCGACTACCTTTGGGGTATCCCTTTTGTTGCAGCGCTGCGGCAGCCTTACGCACCATTGTCGCAAACTGCTGCCAAGTGTATTCAGTAACTACACCGTCAACAGGCTGCTTTAAATAAACTGTATTGGGACACTCGCGTTCCCAGCTATATAACATTGATAATGGAGATGTTGGGTTTTTAGTCAGGCTCATAGTATCTTCTTTATGTAAGGGCAGATTCATAATGTTAGATCAATTAACACTTCATTTACATAGGCTAATTAACACTTGTTCCAATGCCAAATTCAATATTAATAACTCGACGTATAAGTCACGTTTATTCGAGCTATCGCCGTTTTAATGAAATTTAATCTTGATTATTACTCTGCACGAACAATTATTCGCCCAGCTTTAATCGCACCGCGCTTCAACATCGGTTGCGGAGCGAGTTGATAAAGATCTCCGTTTTGTCCCGTAAAGTACTTCGCTATGCCAACCGATTTTGCCAACTTGGCATTCGCTTCGATGTGTTCAGCTTCACCGTGAATAGGTATCGCTATTTGTGGTTTTACCCACTCATACATTTGACGCAACTCATCTTTGTTGGGGTGACCACTGGCATGAATTGGAAACTCACTGTTTTCTGATAGTATTACGCTGATATTGCGTGCTTTAAACTGACGTAACAAGCGCTCAACTTCAACTTCATTACCAGGGATTATCATCGCACTAAAAATGATTGTATCGCCAGCATCGAGGTTTAGATTTCGGTGAGTATCATTGGCCATTCGGGCTAATGCTGCCTGAGGTTCACCTTGGCTACCGGTGGCTACCGCTAAAATTTCATCTTTGGGAAGATAACCGGCATGGGCATTATCAATAATTTCAATATCCTCTGGCCAATGGCCAGTTAGTCTTGCCACACCCATCATATTTTGCAGTGATCGACCATATATCGCCAAGTATCGGCCGGTTGTCTGGGCGACACGGCCTATAGCAATTAAGCGCGCAATATTACTTGCAAAACAGCTGACGACTACCCTATTTGATGTTGCTTCTACTGTTTTGAGTAAGCCCTGATAGCATTCGTATTCAGACAAAGAATGTCCTGCCTTCAACGCATTGGTTGAATCGCAGGTCATAGCGGTGATTGCTCCTTCACCGAGACGTTCAAAGCGCCATTTTTCGAATGCATCACCGACACCCGGCCGCTGATCAATTTTCCAATCTGCGGAGTGAAAAATACTCCCAACGGGAGTTTCCAACAGTAATGCGTGAGGCTCAGGCAAAGAGTGAGTAATTGGGATCCAGCTAACGTTAAAACTGCCAATAGTGAAGCTCTCATCGATTAGCACTTCGACGATCGGAACTTTGCCTGCTAAGCCAACTTCAGCTAACTTGCGACGCAATACTTCGGCAGTAAACGGAGTTGTGTAAACGGGGGCTTTTAATCTGGGCCAGAGGTGTGCTAAACCACCGATGTGGTCTTCGTGAGCATGTGTAATAACAATACCGGCCAGCGCTTCCTTTTGCTCAGTTATAAATGTCGGGTCTGCTGCCACAACCCGAAATACATCTCGACTTCCTTGCGTGAGTGGTTCATCAAAAGTAATCCCACAATCGACCATTAACCATTGACCATCATGGCCAAACAAATTCATATTCATGCCGATTTCACCGGTTCCTCCTAGAGGGACAAACCACAATTGTTCGGCGTTTGGAAGTAATGAAATAGTCGACTCCTATCGTTTAACAGCATCCAGATTCGAATAGTGCCCAAATTCTAAGGCACATAAAGAGAATACTACGTGCTAAGCGATAAAGTTTAATGCAACGACGAATTACTTATCCACTGCGGTGAGACTAGATCATAGGCAATAAAGCAAGCACCGACACCAACCAAAAAACAATTAGCGAAGTCGCAATCATGCGCCGAATTACAGGGGCCATAGAAACCTCCTAAGTTAACCAACTATATTGTGATTATGGCAAGAATTACGTCAGCGAAGTGTTAAAAAATGTAAAGATTGCGCAAATGTTGTAGGCAAGCATTATCGCTTGCCTACAACTTAATGGATTAATAGAAGTAACGGAACGTTACACCTACTGTGCGCGGCTGATTTGTGCGGTAAGCCAATCGAGCTCGACCGCCGCGTTCGCGATCAAATGAGAGGTTGGCATTCTCATCCAGCACATTGTTTACATACAGCAACGCTTCCCAGTTGTCATACTCGAAGCCCATGCTGAGGTTCAAGGTTTGGTAGGCGTCTAACACTAAGTCAAGATTGGTAGTTTCGGTTCCAGTTGCACCGCCGAATGGCAATCCCGAAGTGAAGCTACCAGCACCTGCAACTTGGTCGCTTGGTTGCGTGATGCGATCGCCAACGTATTGATATGACGCGGATAAATAGGTATTTTTTGAATTGAACAACGGCGAATCAAAGGTATAGGTTGTAGCAAAGGCAAATTGCAGTTCAGGCACTGACGCTAGGCGATTACCTTTTTCAACACCACCAATCACATTACCGCTACTATCGAGGACCGTTGAATCAAATTCAGCCTCAATTATTGAACCGGCAAAGCTAAAGAACACATTCTCATTAGCCTGACGCGTTAGTTCGAACTCGATCCCTTGGGTGAATGCTTTGTCCACGTTAAAGGAAATACGCGACGAGCACGAGCCTGCATCTAAAGTCACTTGTAAATCTTCAATATCGGTATAGAACGCCGCTACGTTCGCTGTCCAGCCTCGACTTGCCGCTTTCATACCGAATTCATAGTTGATCAGTGTTTCATCATCATAATCTTGGAAACCACCAAACACTGCGCGGTCCGATGCATTACACAAGGTTTCATTAAGCGGGTCGTTTACACCACCCAAACGGAAACCTTGGGAAATTTGAGCATTCAATTTAACCGTTTCATTCATGCGGTAATTGGCGATAACTCGTGAAGTAAAGCCATCTGATGCCGTTGAATCAACTTGGTCATCACCGTTTGAAAACAATCCACCGGTGGTAAATCGACGCTCTTCCTCGTAATCATAAAAGCGTGTTCCGGCAGTTACAGCGAGATCGTGACTAACGTCATAAGTGATTTCGCCAAATACGGCTAACTGCTCTAGATCATAGGGTAAGTCAGCATTGTATGGGGAGTCGCTACCAAAACCATTCGCCACAGCTGCAGAAGTACCCGCTCCTAACACAGCGTCAGTGAATGCATCATAGCCAGGTGTTGGGAGTCGCTGGGAATAGGTCCTTTGTGTATCAGACATAAATGCACCGACTAACCACTGTAGATCAGAATCGTTATTTGATGCCGCCCTAAATTCAATGGTGTCTTGCTCAACTTGGGTTCTATCTTGCAAGTTTGACGGCAAGGTGACTGCATCATCAGGGTAACCCAAATCGACACTCACAGAACCTGTCAACGCGCTTGCATCGCGACTAACCAGAATATCGCGGTCGGTGTAGCTATAGACAAAGGTAACATCAACATTGCCCATTGCGTATTCAGCGGTAACATCAGCGATGGTTGTATCGTCTTGAAATGCTTCATTAAGCAATAAATACTGTTCGCGTTCCTGCAGTTGGATTGCCGGCCTGAGAGTAGTGAATGGATTGGCAAACAAGTTGAATACCTCTTGGCGATTAAATCCACCCATATCGATTTCTTGGAAGATGATTCTTGGTGTAATAACGAAGTCGTCATTAACTTGCCATTTTAATGCAACTCGACCACCGGTGCGTTCACCATCATTGACGTCTTTTGCGCGAAAACCATCTTCACTTAGCGCGTCGATAAACCCCGCATAGTCGGTGCGATAAACCACTGCGCGCAACGCCAAGCTGTCATCCGTTAAAGGTACATTCACCATGCCCTTTAAGTGATTGCCTTTGTCACCGTCAGTCACTGTATTAATATTTGCTTCCACTGAGGCCTCGGTAACCCCAAGTTCTGGCTGATTTGTGATATATCGTAGGGTTCCGCCAATTGAGCCACTGCCAAACAGAGTGCCTTGTGGGCCACGCAGTGTTTCCACTCGACTGAGATCATATAAATCGAGATCAGGTGTAAACAAGGATAGCGAGATCACACTCTCATCAAGGTAGACACCTACTTGCTCTTTAACACCAGGTTGATCACGCACAATCGGACCAGCGGACACGCCACGAATGGCTACTTGGCTTTGGCCTGGGCCCAAGTTTTGAATCGAAACGCCCGCGACGTTGCGTGTCAGTTCTTCTAGATTTGTCGCACCAGCGCGCTCAATATCATCTTGGGTCTGGGCATTTAGTGAAAAAGGAACATCTTGTAGAGTGGTGGCTCGTTTGGTCGCCGTTACCATGATGCGTTCAATATTTTGATCATCACTTTCTTGGCCGATTACTGGTGTGCTGATGGCACAGGCAATGCCAATGCACAAAGCGCTTCGCTTGAAGCTAAATTGCATAATATTCATCTGTATTTCCCTTTGTGTTTCTTATTTTCATCCTGAACAACACCGCATAACTACCGCTCAACGTCAGTCACTCAGGAAGCGCTTATGGTAAAGCTAATGAATGTACGCCCATCACTTACCTTTGGATTAGCATAAAAAGGACAACATACAAGGGTTTCAGGCCCAAAGGACGTACTGTACACTATCACTATGTACGACATTTCGGGTTCGAATTTCGAGTATTCACCTTGCTTTACCTGTATTAGTCGTTCAAATCTCCTGAGATCAACCAAAATGGATTCACCTTGAAAAAAAGCCATTTATGGATAATCGCTTTAGTTACCGTCATTGTGTCGAGTTATTGCTTTTATCGTGATGAACTGATCAACCCACAGATTCAGCTGTTAATCGAGGATGCCCACAACGAGGTAACGCTCGATAATAATGGAATGGTGTACTTGCTTGGAATGTTTGCTGCGAATGAAGCGCCATCCACAGTTGGATTGCGCCGGATTGAAAACTTCAAATCAAGAAGAGAACAATCGATTCCGACGTCGGATGACCCTTTGGAGTCCATCGACTCAGATTATTGGTTGCCGAAATTAGCTGATTCAGAAACGGAATCGTTGCTCTTTTGTCATTATTTAGAAAGCGAATGCCTGCAATATATATGGGCAAATACTGAAGCGATTCCTGCGCTCTTGGATACCAACCGTATCTATATCGATAGACTCGAACAGTTAATGCAGTTTGAAAAATTTAACCCGCCAATTAAGCCTGATATCTCAGCACCACAAATTTTTCACAGTTCAACGTTATCATCAGTAAAATTGAAGCTTCTAGAAGTCATCTACCTAGCTAAGCAAAGTGAAATCACTGAAGCGTCGATTCAGCTGCAACAACTTATCAGACTGAATATCAACTTACTGAATTCCTCGCCAGGCATAATGACCAAAGTCATTGCGTCGGTCCAACATGAAATAAGTCTTGAAGTCGCCGCTTTTTTGTTGAAGAAAACCAGCACAGAAAGCCTCTTTCATTGGCAGCCTATGGTAAGTGAGTCATCAAGGCTAAAACCCGAGAGCATGAGTCTGCTTCGTCCGTTAATGTTCGACTATATCGCTGTGCATTTTGCGATACAAAATATAAGCAGCGCGAAGCGCAATTGGTTTGACAGACTCACATTTAAACCCAATATGACGGCGAATCTTCTATACGATTATTATCTAAATAGCGCCGATCTCTATTCTTGGAATGATGGGTTAATAAAGGCAAATTATGTAACGTCACCGCGTGAGAATTCGCCCAATACGCAATTTACTAATTATACTGGCTCGAAACTTGTGCAGTTGGCAGCACCTCGCTTTTTAGACATCGAAGACAATTTTTTAGAAGTCTATCTTCGAAGTATTGTGTTACAGCAAAGTTTTAACCACCGAAGTGGTGAGACAATTGATTTAGAGAACAACGAGTCGTTGTTCAGTCCTTATACCGGAAAAAGAGCTTACCGCGCAGATGATAAGCTTTGTGTAGAACGTAAAACAACAAGCGAACAACCGCTTTGTTTTTATTTTTAATTCATAAAAAAACCCGCTAAAAAGCGGGCTCTGTCATTTCTCGCATTGTGCTTAACGCTCAATGCCAACAACATTCATTTCGTCGATTAAGTGCCCAGCCCCGTCGACATATTCCATAATCCACAACATATAACGCGAATCTACATGAATAGAGCGCGTAGTGCGTGGGTCGACATCCCAATCTGAATTGACGCTTTCTAACGTGCCATCAAACAGTAGCCCGACTAACTCTCCATTGGCATTTAACGTCGCAGAACCAGAGTTACCGCCGGTAACATCTAAATCAGACAAAAAGTTAACCGGTACGGTACCTAAAGTCTCATCTTTGTAGGGCCCGTATTGCTGATTTGCGATTAAGTCCAACTGTGACTGCGGCGAATTAAACGGTGCTTCTCCTGTATCTTTTTCGGCGATTCCCTCTAAACGAGTAAAGGGTTCGTAGATCAAACCATCCTTGGGCGAACCACCAAATACGGTGCCATAGGTTACCCGTAATGTTGAGTTAGCATCTGGGTAAGCCAACTGGCCTTGGGAGGCCTGCCACGCAATGATCGCTTCCATATACTGTGCTTGTAAGTGTGCTAATTGACCTTCGCGGTCTTTTTCTACTGCTTCACGTTGCATATCGTATTTAAAAGTCGCGACCGCTAGCTGCATAAAGGGGTCTTCAAGTGCTTCGAGCTCTTCGGCCGAGGCATTCATCAATGCCAGGCGAGTACTTTCACTGGCTAACTGAGATTGTTGATACATGCTGTCGAGTAAACCAGCGACTTGTTCAGGATTAAAACCTTTATCAACGCCTAGAAAACGATCAAGCACTTGTACGCGCTGCGCAGCGGGTAGTTCCGCATATTGTGCCAAGAACATTAGCCACGTGGCTTGATCGACACTTGGATCGTAGCGCCGATCGACACGCTGCATTTGTTGTTCAATACGCGGAATATCGCGCTCTTGATAACCCGGCTCGCGGTCGGCATCAAGCTTCTGTTTTTCAATCGCTAATCGGTATAGACGCTTGGCAACAACTAATAAAGCTGGGCGACTGACATTGTTATAGAAAAAAGCTTGCTGCATGTCTGCAGTCATTTGCTCATTAAGCTGATCCAATTCTTCAATAGCAGTCTTATATGCAGCTCTACTAGAGTCACTCTCAACCCAAGCAAGTAACGCTGCTTCGCGCTCTGCACGGCGATCAACCAAACCAACCCGCTTCGCACCATCGAGTTGGCCTTTGAGGTTTTTCATGTAGTTGTTCAAACCGGCTAACAAAGACTCGTACTTAACGCGAGCATCACTGCCTTCCGGTGCAGTCTCTTCAATAGTTTCAATCCACTCTTCTATGGTTGAAATCCACTGTGGATATTGCCAGCCAAAATTGTATTCAACGTTTACTAAGCGCTTGTAGCGAGAAGTGCGGCCGGGATAACCAGCAACCATGACAAAGTCACCATCTTGCAGGCCCGCAGCTGAGACTGTTAGCACATGGTTCGGCTCAAATGGGACATTTTCGGCTGAGTAATCTGCAGGCTTGCCATCTTTACCCACATAAGCGCGATAAAACGCGAAATCACCGGTGTGGCGTGGCCACATCCAGTTATCGATATCACCGCCGTATTTACCAACCGAGTCCGCAGGAGAATAAGCAATGCGAACATCGCGAATTTCAAGTTGTTTGATCAGCTTGTATTCTAGGCCTTGGTAAAACGCCGGCACTTGGCAGCGGTACCCGGGCTCTGACTCACACTCAGCAATCAAGCGCTTTTGAGTTCGCTCAATCGCGTCGTAGCGTTCGCGGCCACTCAAGCTATCGCTCAACCCACCAATAATTTGTTCAGTAACATCTTGAAAATCAACCGTTACATAGACGCGAGTGCCTGGAGCAGCAGGTAATTCATCACTAAATTTTGCAGCGACAAAGCCATCTTCTAGGTAGTTATTTTCAGCGGTACTGTTATATTGAACCGAGCCTCGTGCGCAGTGGTGATTTGTAACCACTAAACCTTGCGGCGAAACAAACGAAGCGGAACATCCACCGAGGGAGACGATAGCCCCCATTGGGAATTCGGTTAAGGAAGTAAGCGAATCCGGGTCAAGTTTCAAACCAGTTGCCACTAAATCCTGCTTAATCTGCGGAAGTTGTTCGGGCGTGAACATGCCCTCTTTTGCTGTTATAGCACTACTTACTAATAGGCCAGTTGCCAGAGTTAGCAGCGATGTTTTTATATTTGTCATTAGGTGTATTCATTCCGTGATGTAAAAATCACGCACACTATGCCACACAATGACAAGATTCAAAAATACCCTATGGTTTAGTGCTTAAGCAGCGCTTCAAATTCCTCCGGTAATAGCACCATTCCATCCTCACCGGGCACAGGAAACACAGCCACGCAAAGGTTGTCATCTTGCATGCCGGTTGTCCAGCGTGCGAACCAATCGGCTAATTTAATTGGCATGAGTTCGCAACTTTGCCACTCTTCATTGCGCCAAAGATCAGCGGCTTCCTGAGTAGGCCAGACTGGTATGCAGTCTTCGTCTTCAGAAGTCAGCATTACTGCACCGTCATCATCGCATAGGATCCAAATTTGCTCATATTGATTCACGAGAAGGTCAAAAAACTGCGCCCTCTGTTGAGGTTGTGCAGCTAACATATCATCTAGGTCGGGAGAGTTTTGTTTATCGTTATTCATCTGTGTAAGCACCTAAGTCTTTATCTTAGGCTAGCGATAAACGGCAAATGAGTACACCGTTATTTTCTTAAGTCTCAGTGTTGGCTCAAAAACTAACCAATTGCAGAAAACCTTGTTTGCGTTGTTGCCGCTGTTGCTCGTTAACCTCAACTAAAATTTCACTCGATATTGCTCAGCAAACTCTTGCATAGAGAATACTAAGTATTGAAAGGTCTTCTGGCTATCAACCGATCCTGAGAGGGTTATCAACTGCTCAGCAACGTGCACATTGATTTGGTGGTCACCTCATTCATGGTCAAGCGCAATACTTGAACGAACTTGGCCAGCAATACGCTATTCTGAAATCTGCATACGAGACTAGGCGTGAACTTCATCAGTCAAAGCGAGAAGCCCAGTGACTAAAACGAGCACAACGCTATAAACAACAATACAACACTTAAATTGCCATTGGTTTTATTGGTAAGTCGCGGTGACGTTTGCCAGAAGCAGCAAAAATTGCATTAGTTAGTGCAGGAGGGAATGGCGCTACGCCCGGCTCACCCAATCCAGTAGGCGGATAATCTGAGTCAACAAAATGCACATTAACATTAGGCATTTCATTGATTCTAAGTACCGGATAGTCGTGGAAATTTGAGTTCACTACAGCACCATCTTTAAACACAATTTCAGTGTAAAGAGACAGCGACATGCCCATTACAACTGCGCCTTCTTGTTGCGCTGTCGCGCCATCTTTGTTGAGCACTTGGCCACAATCTACTGCGCATTCAACGTTAAGTACTTCGATATTATCACCGGTAACTCTGACATGAACCGCCATCGCAACATAGCTTCTAAAGCTGTGGTGCACGGCAATACCGATCCCCTCACCTGCGGGCAATGTTCGTCCAAAACCCGCTTTATCGGCCGCCAGCTGCAGTACCGCTTTAGACCGAGCAACTTGTTCTTGATGCTCTGGATATTTATTGTTGTCATACAGCTTGTGTAGGAATGACACAGTATCCATGCCCGCTTTATGGGCCAATTCATCCGCAATACTGCCATATGCAAAGCCATAAAAGATTGCATAAACTGCACGATACCAACCTATACGGGTATGTGCTGGCGCCTCTCCCGTTTCACTGCGCAAGTTGGCAATTCCGAAAGGATGATTTTCGATTTCGCCCAAGCTGTTAGCAGGAGCGCGATCCAACGCTGGATTAAACAACGAGCTAATAGAAGGGAATGCTACGCGGTGTAACCACCCCGTCACGTTGCCATTAGCGTCCAGCGAAGCCTCGATGTGCTGCGCATTAATTGAGTGATAATAACCCGTGCGCATGTCCGCTTCGCGCGACCAAGTAAGTTGAACGGGGGCATTGATTTGCTTCGAGATGGCGGCTGCCTCTTGAACATAATCACACTTAAATTTACGCCCAAAGGCTCCACCACTCACCATGACGTGTACATACACGTCCTTGGGTTCAATGCCTAAATAGCCACCCAAAACATCTTGAATGTCTCCAGGACTTTGCGTCGACGCCCATACCTCGGCGCTGCCGTCTTTCACCGATACAACAGAAGCATTTGGCTCCATGGGTGCATGACATAAATGACCACCTGTATAAGTTGCAGATACTTTATGTTCAGCGGCATCGAATGCCTGAGTTAAATCACCGCGCTCCGCGACTTTTTCAGCGGGCTTCTCAACGTTGGCTACTAGTTGAGCACGATAAGCTTTGGTATCGTAATTACCGTTCGGTCCAGAATCCCATTCAATCACCAACGCTTTTACCGCTTTTTGCGCGGTCCAAGAATTGTCAGCTACAACCGCAACACCGCCTACGGATCCAAAAGGCACCTCAAATCTCGGAATTGTTACCACATCGGTTACGCCAGCGATAGCGCGAGCAGCGGTATCATCAAGACTCTTTAACTTCCCCCCAAAAACCGGGCAGTGAATAATCGCGGCATAGCGCATGCCCGGCACTTTGGTGTCAACACCGTAGGTTCTCTCACCAACAACAACCATGCTCTGATCGTGACGAGGCAACGCCCTACCAATGTATTTAAACTCACTTTTTTCTTTAAGCGCCGGAGTTTCATTCACTTCTTGAACAGCGGCTATTTCAGCTAAGTCACCGTAGCCCAGTTTTTTACCGCTGGATTTGTGGACAACAAAGTGGTTGCTGGCTTCACATTCCTCTGCCGCCACATTCCAAGCTTTAGCCGCTGCAGCAATGAGCATTAGCTTCGCGGTAGCACCAGCCTGACGCATTGGCTCATACATGGTCACAATACTCGCTGAGCCGCCAGTCGCTTGCGGTCCGTATTTTTCAGCGTTACCTTCACCTTGCTTAACAGTAACCCGGGACCAATCAGCTTCCATTTCGTCAGCAACTGCAGCGGGCAGCGCAGTACTGATACCCTGCCCCATTTCACAGCGTCCACAAAATAGTATTACGTCGCCATTTTTATGTAAGTGAATAAAGGCGCTAGGATTAAAGTCACTGGTCTGGTGCCGGTGTGCGATAGCAGGGATAGATACCCCCAAGGCTAAACCGCCACCGACGAGAGCTGAGGCTTTAATAAATGTGCGGCGTTGTGGATTTTGAATTACTTGTTCCAAGATCTAGACCTCCTTCGCCAATTCATCGGCTGCATCAGCAATAGCGAGCTTAATGCGCTGATATGTGCCGCAACGACAAATATTGCCTTGCATCGCCGCTTCAATATCTTTTTCAGAGGGTTGCTTGTTGTTCGCTAAAAAACTTGCGGCATTCATAATTTGCCCTGCCTGACAATACCCACACTGCGGAACCTGGTGCTTTAACCATGCCTTTTGAACGGGATGGTCACCATTTTCAGATAGACCTTCAATAGTCGTTATTGAGCGTCCAACAACAGCAGATATTGGCATTACACATGAACGCGTAGCCGTGCCGTCAATATGAACTGTGCAAGCACCGCAAAGACCGCTACCGCAACCAAATTTTGTTCCGGTTAGTGCCAATCTATCGCGCAAAAACCAAAGTAGTGGCATATCTGGGGCCACATCTATTGGATACTCTTTTCCATTGATTGTTACTGAACTCATGCTTAGCACCCTTTTCGAAGCAGAGGATTAAGATAAGGTTTTAGACTTGGTCTCCAGTATGAAAGTCTAGCGCTAAAACGCAGTAATTTTGAGTTTATTTAGCTAACAAATACGTTCATTAGCAGATAACCGTCACGGTCAGTTAATCTTCGTAGTACAACGAATATCAAGAAACCCTAAATAGCTTATAGAATTTTCCATTTCATGCGCATACTATAAGAACATGCAACCTAATTGAGATGGCAGTATGCGCACGTTAATCCTCGGATTTGTGGCACTCACTTCATGCTTTACTGCTTGGTTCGCTAATGCCGAACATCAGGCTACTTTGGTGTACGCGGCCGACTTACCCATTATTGGTTCCCCAAACCACGGTGATTACGCTGAACTTGCTACTTTGCTTGAGCAACAACGAGCAGCGAATGGTGATAACCTTTTATTTGTCTTTGGCGGTGCAAGCCTTGCTCCGAGCCCTTTGGCATCTTTCGATTCCGGTTCACATATCGTCGATATCCTAAACAATCTCGAACCAGACGTAATGAGCATTACCAAACGCGAGTTTAGTTACTTCGAAGATGAACTGATATTACGCAGTTATGAAGCGGCATTTCCATTGTTGCTTTCAAATGCCATCGATAAAGAAACCGGGCAACCTTTAGACGGAATCTATACTGAACTTATTGTCAATAAACAAAACGCCAGTATCGGTTTTATTTCTATAGTATCCCCCTATATTTCCGCTGAGTATTTACTCAAAAGGCTAGAGATTTCAGAGCCCGAGGATGCTGTCGTTGAAGTTGCTAAACGACTTCGCCGGGAGGGTGCTGATGTAATCGTACTGCTTCATTCCAATATGTTCAATTTTATCCAACCTGTATTGGAACAAGGCATCATCGACGTATCAATACAAAGCGAACCCAACAATGTGGGTCAAGTCATTCCCACTGATCAACGTCATCCAAATCAATTGGTTGTCGATGACCTCGGAGCCGCAGCGGTTATCCAACTGACATTCAGTCACAATGAAGATACCAAAGACACCTCTGTTAGCGTCAAACAGGAATTAATTGAGCTCGATTCACTTGTTCCTAATGTATCAATTGCTCAGATCATCAATCGCTATCAAAGCCGGCTCAATACTCAGCTGAAGCAGCAGATTGCGACTATTTCCAGACCGTTTAGCACCATGCGGGAAGTAGTGCGTACTCGAGAAAGTGTATTCGGTAGCTTCATGACGGACGCGATGCGCGCGGAAGGACAAGCGGATATAGCATTAATCAACAGTGGGACTATTCGTGGCGAGCAAGAATATGCAGCTGGTTTTCCATTCACTAGGCGAGATTTACTACACGAACTTCCCTTTCGCTCGCGCTTAGTGGTCATTGAAATCACGGGCGAACAAATTATCCAAGCACTTGAAAATGGTGTAAGTCAATATGAAGTTACCAAAGGCCGCTTTCCACAGGTCTCAGGTTTGAGCTTCAGCGTAAATCTCACTGCACAGGTCAATCAAAGGATCTCAAATGTCCAAGTTGGCAAAACGCCTATTCAAGCTGACAAACGTTACTTAGTAGCGACTAGTGACTACCTATTCAGTGGTGGAGATGGCTACACGATGTTTGATGGTGCCGTGCGAAAATTTGAAAATGCACCCACTGCTCCACTCATTTCTGAAGTTGTAGGGCGAGCAATGCAGCGCGCTGGAGATATTAATCCTGCCGAACAAGGACGAATTACGATTGACTAAGAAGCCTATTGCCAAAAAGCTATTTCGCAGTGCATTAGTCTCGATCAGTCGCGTCACTAACATTCTGCTTGGCGTTTTTATTCTTCTCTTCGTAGTAATGACGGGATTTAGTTATATCCAACTCAAAGAAACTGAAGGATCTTATGAAAGGATTAGTAATGAAGTATTACCGACACTAGCAAGCAGCGGTTTATTGCACAGTCAAATCTCTGCTTTAGCGTTTTTAGTGTCAAATTTTGCTCAGTCAAGCAGCCTACCTGAAGCGCGTATCAATGAAAGCCAAGTGTTAGAGAAAATCAGCGAAATAGAGCGCTTGTTAGTCGAGACAAACCCGCTTCAGTCAGACTTAAATACAATCAAAACCGAGTTTGCGGCGCTTGCGACTTCTACAAAAGAGACGTTTGAGTTCAGTCAACAAGAACAGCAACTAATAGAAAGCGTTATTGAAATCCGAGGGAACTTTGTTTTCAGTCCACAGATTGAAATGGCTGACGCGCAAAGTATTTATTCACTTGACGTTAGCATTTCATTGCTAGCAACGTCTGACAGATTGATTGACTTACGACGCGCAGAAAGAGCATTACAATCAACGCTTCACCAGTTGCTGAGCAGCGAAACACTGCCATCGTACGCGCGAGACTATGCTAGCGAGTTGCAAAACCTTGCGCTCGGCAATGACGGGTTGATTAAAGTTAAAGCAGCTCAATTGCGAGAAAGGGCGCGTACAGCGGGACAAAGTAATTTTTTACGCCGCTTTATTCTCGACATTGCAAAAGGTGCCGAATTTGACTCCTATCAGTTTGCTGAACAGCAATCTCATTTAGCCTCTGAATTCGCTCGCGACTCCGCGCACAAGCACTTTTATATACTACTAGTTTACGCCTTCACCTTTTTTATCGGCCTTGCACTTATCTTATTTATAAAGTCTCGTGTTGTATCGCGCATTGTTGGACTTAACGACTACCTCAATTCAAGTAAGACTAATAATGCGGGTCACTATGGCGAGAAATCGAATGACGAAATCGGTGCGCTTGCACGAACCATTGCCGAACAGTTTGAAGTGATTGATAAGCAGAAAATAGAATTAACCAAATTAAGCTTTATTGACAGCCTTACTAAAGTGGGCAATCGGCGCGCATTTAATGAACACATCGAACAGATAATACCCATTTCGAAGCGCAATAAAATCTCGGTATCAATATTGCTCGTCGATGTCGACTGTTTCAAACAATTCAATGATACATATGGCCATATGAAAGGAGACGATTGTCTATATCAGGTTGCTCAAGTGATTGACCAGAGTGCTCGACGTGGCACAGATTTCGTAGCTCGTTATGGCGGTGAAGAATTTGTGTGTACGATATTGGGTCATACTGAAGCTCAGGCCCACGAGTTTGCCGAGAAGTTATGTAAAGATATTCAAAACCTTGCTATCCCCCACTCTGAAAGTATCACCGCTGACGTTGTGACTGCGAGTATCGGGATACACACTGAAACTGATGTAAATGAAAATTCAATCGAGCGCTTAATTCAGCGTGCTGATACTGCGTTGTATCGCGCTAAGACACAAGGCCGAAATCAAGTTTGTAAATATACATATTAATCAACCCTTGCAATTGCTGTATATCTGAACAATACTGTATAGGTAAACAGTGTTTAGGTGACTTATGAATTTCGGCATTGCAAGTATTGATCAGTTAGTTAAAAAACATGGTATTAGTGCTCTCCCCTGCAACAATGATTTCCAACACTCTCAGAACTGCTTTGGTGGTGAAACTCCAAGCGTTGATTGGGGTCAATTACCATTTTGTATTAACAAGTTTTTGTTCCAAGCGCCGGTGTATTCAAAGTGGACTTTACATTGCTTCTCGCTACCCAAGACTAGTAAACCACTAGCGTGTTTTATCCTTGATATCAGTGGTCAAGTGGTCGAAAGAGTGTATTACCAGAATGCCCGTAAGTATTATGATGCGTGTGACAAACTGGCGGCTCAACTGACATCCATCGCTCAAGCTGACAAACAGGCGGCTTAAATCGAACTAAACATTAATTTATTGGCTCTGTAAAACGTACCAATCTTCTGGAGTATTGCAATTAGCTAACTGCTTTGTATCTTGTAACTGCAATGAAGTAGCAGAGATTTTAAGCAAAAAATGTCGAACTGAGCAGCGACCATATTCAGCTGGAAACTCGTGCAGCTGGCGCATCACCGTCGCATTAACATATATACAAGCAGGCAGCCATGTGGATTGAAAAAAGCAGCTTTGTTGGTTTTGTTGTGAGAACGCAAGTAAGCGTCGCAGTGATTCGGTTGAAATCAGCGGCATATCAACTGGCAGCACTAACATTGAACTACCTATAGCCAGTTGCTTTTGAGATAACACTGAAAAGATGCCACCTAATGGGCCTTTGTTGGACCATTGGTCTGCAATTCCTCCATGCTGGCTACCACTGATAAATACGCCTCGTAAACCAAGTTCTTGAAGCTTTTCAGTGTTGAGTTGTAATAGCGTTTTTCCCTCTATTTCCAGCGTGGCTTTGTCGGTCTTCATGCGTGAAGACCGACCGCCAGCAAGTATTAAGCCGTAAGTATTTAACATTGGCTAAGGTTAACTTAGAAACCAACGTTTAACCATAACCATAGTTTGTCAGCATCAACACGACCACTTTCACCTGAGTAAGATGCGTATTTAACGCCAAACTTGTAGTGTTTGTTGAACGTCTTCACGTACTGAAGGTTAATTTCGCTGCCTAGATCGTCGACTGTTTCTGTCGCTTCATCAGCAGAGTAGTCATGGTATACGGCCAACCATTTACCGCCGCCGACAGATCCAGTTAAGGTAAAGGCTAAATCCTCTAAACCTTGTGCTGGAGTGCCTAAGAATTGGTCTGCCCAACCATTAAATTTATGCAGCGTTGCCAATGGCGTTTGAAAGCCCATCATACCATCATCAGAACCCAAAACCTCGTAACCGATTTTAGCGGTTACGCCAGAGAATACAGCGCCAACTTCAGCGAATAGATAATCTGTGTCAAAGTCACTAACAGCAGTTTCGTTACTTTGCGATGCAAATTCTAAGTGGTAAAGAACACTTAAATCTTCGAGCTTCCGCTTACCTGAAAAGCGGATTCCGAAGGTGTCTAACGCATTGTCGGTATCGTTATCAACTTCAAGTAAATATGAATATGCGGCTAAGGTGCCAAACTCCGTTTTATATGAACCGTTGAACAAGTGATCGTTTGAATCTAAATCAGCGTCTTCGCCAAATATGCGATTGCGTTGGTCAATATAGCTGTATGTCAATTTGACGTCTTTATTCGGCGCGTACACTATAGTCGCAGCATCAAAGGTTTGGCGATCTTGACGCCATCCAACGTGACCAATAAAGCGATGCCCGTCATGCGTAATGACTTGGCGGCCAACTTTAACGGTTAAGTTATCATTCTTGTATTGAATGAACCCCTGATCGAGCTCCGTGTGCTCTGGATCGGCAATTACCGAATAGATGCCTGTGTTATAGCCATTAGGTGGTGAAGCATAGTCGCCCTCACCCAATACTATTCGGCTGTCTTCCATTTCTACAGTAAAGGAAAAGCCATCGAGACTACCTGACTTATACCCCAAACGAGTGCGCAGTGTGAATGCGCTCGCATCTTCAAGCGCGTTGTCTTGGTCAACACTTTCATAACGCAAATTGAAATTGCCATACACCTCGCCGTCAGATATTGCCGTGTAGAATTCATCTGCACTGGCTTGAGTGCTGCTAAACGAGGATAGCAAAGCTGCTATTGAAATTGATAATGTAGATTTTTTCATGTGTACTTCCTCAAAATTTTGGGGAGCAGGCGCACCCCATTACTGCATATCAGGAACTAACATGCAGTATAGTTTAAATTTAAAAATTTGCTTTATGCAGCGTTTGTCTTAGCGGTTTCTGGTACTTTTTTTGTCATTTTAGCTTCCTTATCTATACGTGGCTTAACAGTTTCCACCTTGCGCTGCTTCTCATAAAGGAAACTTAGGACTTCATGGCGATAATGATTGTACTGTTGATTATCAGCTAAGCTAATCCGGTCACGTGGACGTGGTAAATCTATATCGAGAATCTCACCAATAGTTGCTGATGGACCATTGGTCATCATTACAATTCGGTCAGATAGCAATACAGCTTCATCCACATCGTGGGTGATCATAATCACGGTATTACCTAAATCGGCATGGATTTCCATCAGTGAGTCTTGCAAATGCGCACGAGTAAGTGCGTCAAGAGCACCAAATGGCTCATCCATTAGTAAAACCTTCGGCTCCATCGATAGTGCTCTAGCGATACCAACACGTTGTTTCATACCGCCCGAGATTTCGCTAGGCAATTTATCTTTCGCATGGGTCATATGGACCAAATCTAGGTTGTGGTTAACCCATTCTTTGATTTCCTGTTTTGACTTGCCGCGACTGGTTTGTTTGACTGCAAGTTCGACGTTCTTGTATACCGACAACCATGGCAATAAGCTGTGGTTTTGGAATACTACAGCACGCTCAGGGCCTGGTTCGTTAACTTCAGCACCGTCTAGGATAACGCCGCCTAATGTTGCCTGATGCAGTCCAGCAACAATATTTAGTACGGTAGATTTACCGCAACCTGAGTGGCCAATCAACGAAACAAATTCACCTTTTTTGATACGTAAATTGACGTCTTGCAAAGCATTGAATGGCCCCTTGGGAGTTGGAAAATCAATGCTAACCTGAGTGAGTTCTAAGTGATGCTTGCTGCTCATATCTTCCTCCAATCGTCTGCAATACGCTTAGCGCGTGATTGCCGACTTATCCCAACTAACTGCGCGCTGAATCAGTAACATCACGCGATCTAAAATAAATCCGATAAACCCAATAGTAAGCACTGCGACCATGATCCTGGCAAGTGAGTTTGAGCTACCATTTTGGAACTCATCCCAAACAAACTTACCTAGGCCAGGGTTTTGTGCCAGCATCTCTGCAGCAATCAGTACCATCCAGCCAATACCCAATGACAAACGAAGCCCTGTAAAGATCATCGGAATAGATGACGGCAATACAATCTTGATCACGTGTGTTAATGCATTTAGGCGAAGAACCTTACTTACGTTGATTAAGTCGTTGTCTATGCTTGATACACCAACGGCAGTATTGATTAACGTTGGCCATAAGCAACACAGCGACACTGTCACTGCGGAGGTTACAAATGATTTAGCGAACATCGGGTCTTCACTGACATACACGGCGCTCACAATCATTGTTACCAGCGGCAACCAAGCGAGAGGAGAAACGGGCTTAAACAGTTGAATTAGCGGGTTAATCGCTGCATAAACCGATTTACTCAAGCCACACGCTATCCCAATGGGTACAGCAAATATTGAGGCCATTAAGAAACCAACCATAACCGTGTACAGACTGGTCCAAATCTGTTCGAAAAACGTTGGCGCACCAGTAAACGGGCGTATTTTGGGAACATAATTAGGGTCAGCTTCAATTCGAGCGGCATTGCGTTGCTCTTGGCGCTCGAAAAATGCCGCCGCTTTTTCTTTTTGTGCAATATGCTCATCAACTAACACATTGGCTTGCTCCCATACTTGGGATGGGCCAGGAAACTGGCCCAACGATGTATCAATAGATTTAGCCACGACATTCCAAATTCCCAAGAACACTAGGAACCCCAATATCGGTAAAATCATACTGGCGCTAAATTGTCCCCATTTTGACCCAGTAACACCTTGCTTTACTTGGCCAAAGATACGCGGGATATTATTTGTTGCAATCATGGCTAATCTCTCTCAATTAAATCGTAGTATCGCTTTTCAGACCGATAGTTAAGCTATCGATGTAATCGTTTGGCTTAGTACCGTCATAAGTAATGCCGTCAATAAACTCAGTCTGAGGTGGTTTAAAGCCTGTTTCTGCATCAAAATCAGGGAAGTCTTCTGCCTTAGCTTTACCTTCGGCTATGAGTGCTTTTGCGGCCTTCGCATAGATATCAGGACGGTATACTTCTTTGGCCGTGCGCATAAACCAATCATCACTTTTCGGCTCCGCAATCTGTCCCCAACGACGCATTTGCGTTAGATACCAAATAGCATCACTGTAGTAAGGGTAAGTGGCGTTGTAGCGGAAAAATACGTTAAAGTCTGGCACTTCACGTACGTCGCCTTTTTCATACTCGAAGGTACCCGTCATACTGTTAGCGATAACCTCTGGGTCAGCCCCCACGTATTGTGGTTTAGCGAGAATCTCTACCGCTGCTTGACGATTAGCGTTGTTATTTTCATCCAACCACATTGCTGCGCGGATCATTGCCTTAACTACACGTATGTGAGTATTAGGATTTTCTTCAGCCCACGTTTTACTTACACCAAAGACTTTTTCCGGGTTGTTCTTCCAAATTTCATAATCGGTAATTACTGGCACACCAATGCCTTTGAATACCGCTTGCTGGTTCCAAGGCTCTCCTACACAGTAGCCATGGATAGTACCGGCCTCCATAGTTGCAGGCATTTGCGGTGGAGGCGTAACTGATAGCAGTGCTTGAGCGTCAATTTGACCACTAGTATCACCTTTGTGTGGTGCATAAAAACCTGGGTGAATACCACCAGCAGCCAACCAGTAACGCAGTTCATAGTTGTGCGTTGATACTGGGAATACCATACCCATATTAAAGGACTGGCCTCCACTTTGTAATTGCTCAACAACAGGCACTAAGGCTTCAGCAGAGATTGGATGGACGGGTTTGCCATTCTCATGTGGAATGTTCTTTTTCATCTGTTCCCAGATATCATTTGATACTGTGATACCGTTACCGTTTAAATCCATGCTAAATGCAGTAATGATGTGCGCCTGCGTGCCGTAACCTATAGTTGCACCAAGTGGTTGACCGGCCAACATGTGCGCTCCGTCTAACTGGCCGTCAATAACGCGGTCCAATAACACTTTCCAGTTCGCTTGTGCTTCTAATGTTACGTATAAGCCTTCGTCTTCAAAAAAACGTTGCTCGTAAGCAACGGCAAGGGGCGCCATATCAGTAAGTTTGATAAAACCAAACTTCAACTCTTCTTTTTCCGGCCAACCCAACTCTTCTGCGTACACAGAACTAAAGCTCAACGCTGAAACAAGACCTAATGCTAGGGCTCCAAGCGCAGACTTTTTCGCGACATTACGTATGGTCTTTCGACACTTCATGATCATCTTTCCTTCTTTGCAGCCAAAAAAAAACCCACTCAGACGTCCGGACACAGAGAGTCTAAGCGGGCTACATTGCCTTTCCATCATCGAGCTACATTGCTCTCAAATGGACATATATTGTTTACAACATTTCTGTCGTTGCGCACTTTGTATTCAGTCTCTAGGATTTGTTTTGGAACAACCATTTTTGTGAGACTAATTATGATTAGTGTTGCACCCACTTACACTGCATCAAGGATGCCAACTTTTAATTTACATATAAAACAAACACTTAGATTTAAATTGCTTTTTGCTGATCGAATTACACTGCCCAAGCTGGTGCGCGCATGCACAGTTAATGTGCTTTTAAGCGCGCTTAGAAGCCAGCCATTGCCTCCGCATAAATATCAGTGCGAAACACCTGCCCTTCTTTCAAAGAGTCAACCTGTGCCTGCGTCACCTGTCCAGTCAAAAGCATTTGCTGCAGTAACCAATCGCGACTACTTTGCGTCGGTGTATTGATATCGCTTAATTTAGAGTGGAATTGATTGTATCCCGGCACTTCTCGCGGCTGACTGTTCATATCAACTAGACAACTGCCAAGCAAAGATGGCGCAATTACCTCAATCGGAGCATCTAGATACTTGGTTTGACTCAAAATACAAGCCGCTTCAAAGCGATTGGGTATGCTTTCTAACCATTCGCATGCCTGCTTCAGTCCTTGACAGATTGCATAGACAGTCTCAGGTTCTTGAGTATAAAAACTCTTCAAAAGTCCCAACACCTTTTCTGGCGAATCTCGCCAAATGTCATAGGACGTTAGGACAGTGACCCCAAAGCCTGCACGCACCGCTTTCGCATTCCAGGGCCCTCCCACACAATAGCCGTCAATATCACCACAATGCAACGCATCGACCATGCTAATAGGTGGAACAACAATTAAATCCACATTATTTATAGAAACCCCACCGGACTTCAACCATTCGCACAGTTGGTAGTAATGACAGCTGTAGGGAAAAACACTGGCAAAACGCAACTTAGACAAACCTTTTCGCGCACGTCGCTTGATCACGTTTTCAAGCAAATAAGCCGCCATAGGCAATTTAATTTCACTGATCCCATTAACTGATTTAATTTCATCGCACAGATCGTTAGATAACGTAATCGCATTACCGTTAAGACTGAGCACCATCGGTGCAATCACTTCGGTCGCGAGTGTGCCTAGACCCAGCTGACTTGCAAACGGCAGAGGCGCAAGCATTTGCGCGGCGTCCAGAACACCAGCATGTAGCTTATCGCGCAAGGTTGCCCAAGAATGCTGAGCCTGTAGTTCAACTTCAACACCGTATTGCTGGAAAAAACCCAATTCCTTTGCCACTACCAATGGCGCAGAATCGGTTAATGGAATAAATCCGATAGTAGCTTGCAAGCTCATTAACTTCGCTCCTTTGACGGCATATTGGTTAACACAGATATCAGTGTTTTGGCGACATCTTCCATTTTCTGGCCAGCATCCATCGCCATTTTCCGTAAGGCTCCATACGCTTCTTTTTCGGTAAGTCCGCGTTGCTCCATCAATAGCACCTTTGCTTGCTCAATGACTTTTCGTGAAACCAGTTCTTGCTTGGTGTTATCTAGCTCCTGCTTAAGCCTCTGATATTCGGTAAAGCGCGCAACAGCGGCATCTAAGATTGAGCGCACCCGGGAAGGATCAGCATCGCCAACAACGTATGCACTAACACCGGAGCGTACAGACTGATTGATCACTTCAGTATCTTGCTCATCGGAAAACATAACGACTGGTTTAGGTGCGAAGTGCGACATGGTATGCAGACTTTCAAGAATGTCGCGGCTCGGTGATTCAATATCAATCACGATGATATCGGGCTGCAGCTCATCGACTTGTTTCAGTAGGTTAATGGCTGGACTTTGCAGGTGCACGATACTGTAACGGGTGTTGGATAATGCGTCTTTAAACGCATCTGCCCGTTCAACATTCTCGTCAACCAATAAAATTCGATACTGTGGCTCTAGACTCATTGCTGCTCTGTAAAGATAACCCACACAAAGAAGCACTAAAGCAAGACGTTTGCCAGCGTGATGTATAACTTAAGGCAATGTTTTTATTAAAAAAACTATGCAGTACCATCAGTACATTGCAGTACATTTAGATAACTCTGCACTCTAGTGGTGCGTTTGCACTCTTTTTACGCTTCGCCTTGCTCCCTTGTCGGCCATGCTCGGTCACGCGTTTGCCATAATGCATTTGCTTCCTGTTCAGCGACTTCCCAGTTGGTATGTTTAGATGCCAACAACATTAATGTCATAGTACCAATAACCGCTGACTCACCATACTTATCGTGTGCATCTGCTCGCCAAACAGAGACTAAATGTTGGGGATCAAGTGTTCTGGGCTTGGTCACCCAAGTATTATTAATCGGTGGTAGTTCTTGAACATAATGTTGACCGTGTTGACAGTGATGGATTTCTACCGCACGTTCAGGGTTGCGTTCAACTTCACCCGCATCACCACGAAAAACCATAACATTACGCTCGTCGAGTAATGTTGCGACTTTAGCGTGCTTCTCATCTAGATGACGATGATAAACACCTTGCAAACTTGCAGTTGCACTCAATGGATTGAGCATTCTCGCCAATGTGTTAGCACAAGACCGCAACCCTAAATGACGGCGCAATTGGATCAAGTGTGCAAGATTAGGATTTAACCACGCCAAATCCGCATAAGCAAAATTATGCGTAGCCAAATGTTGTTTGATGTCTGCCGCATTTTTTGCTAACGAAAAACCCAACTGTTCAAGTGCATGGCTAACGTATAAACGCTTTGAATCCGGTTCAGATGTGCCATGCACAAATACTTTCAATCCTGCTTGTGCCAAACACAATATTGATAAAACAACCCAAGGCAAATGACGACGCTTACCTGCATAACATGCCATATCAATATCTACTGCAAAGTTGTTATTGTTGACGGCAGAGCATTCACGTGCAGCCTGCAAAAAACCAGCGATCTCTTCAGCAGTTTCTTCACGCACTCGCAATAGCATTAGAAACGCACCGCGTTGTTCGGCGGTCACTTGGTTTGTTAACAGCAAACGCATCGCCCGATAAGCCTGAGTTTGAGTCAAAGTCTTTCCAGCTCGCTGACCTCTACCAATCAGTTGAATGTATTGTTTAAACTCTTGAATAGCCGCAACATCAATTACCGTAGCAGTTTTATCAAGGGATTGATGAGCATAAAGATTCATCAGACGAAAACCCCTGTGGATTGATTGATTTGCAGTAATAACTCAGGCGTTACTGCAAACTGATGAGAGACGGTTTTACCTATCACAATTAAGCTCGGCCCCGTGATTTGATTTGAATTCACTGTTTCTACAATTACATCAGCATTAGCACAGATCACCTGTTGTTCGGGCGTGGAAGCTTTATCGATAACTGCCACCGGCATGTTCTGCGCCATACCCGCATCGACTAAACGTGCAATGATAGCGTCTAATCGTCCTAAGCCCATGTAGAACACTAGCGTTTGATCGTGTAAACCCTTGGATAGCACTCGCCAATCTGGTTGTTTCGCTGGGTCTTGCATATGCGCAGTAATCAAACGCACAGATTGCGCTGCACCGCGCATTGTTAATGGTATGCCACTGTAAGCAGAGGCTGCCGAGGCAGCAGTAATCCCAGGCACGATTGCATACTCAATACCAGCATCTTCAAGTGCGTTTACTTCTTCAGCCGTACGCCCAAAAATAGCAGGATCACCGCCTTTTAAACGAACAACACATTTGCCCGCAAGCGCATATTCAACCATAAGCTCACAAATAGCACTTTGCGACATGCTGTGATGACCAGCTCGTTTACCGACATAACGTTGCTCGACATTGGTCGGGAGCAAATCAACGATTTGCTCCGAAACCAAGCTATCAATTAATACGACATCGGCCGCTCTCATTGCATTGAATGCATGCATTGTCAAAAGACCAGGATCGCCAGGTCCTGCGCCAACCAAAAGCGCAGTTCCTTTACCTGAAGCGTTCTCACAGCGTTTAGTTTGTGAATTGTAGCGATTAAATATGTTAACAATATCATTGGAGGCCGTGCGAAGAGCACACCAACCGCGTGACGCTAAGTGGGCTGAACGAGTCATAATAGAAATGCTTGCCATTATTTTAGTGCCTCTTGTGAAGATTCAGAAAACGCTGGAGATTCAGAAGACCGCATCACAACTGAGATAATTTCCTCGCCATGCCGATTTCGTTTAGTTTCGTTGTGGTTATGTAACATGCCTGCCAATTCGCTTTTACAAGAGCCACAATTAGTGCCACAGCTCAGCTTTTCACCTAGTTCAGCAACGGTAGAACATCCTTGCTCAATCGCCGCTTCAATCGATTTTTCGCGGACCTTATAACAAGAACAAATGAGCCTACCTTGCGTGTATTCATTAGGTACTTCGCCTCTGATTAGTGCCGTGATAGATGCACTATCTAGAGAACCTCGCGTAAAACAATCGGCAAGCCACGCACTGTTACTTGCCAATATGTCAGTTGTAACAAACGCTGCTAACACGATGCGCTCGTTCACCAATGCAATCAGATTACTCTGGCTGTTTGTTACCCGCTGAATCAATTCAACTTCACTAGTGAGCAATGGATGAAGCTGTGAAGCTAACTCATCAGTGCTCATTTCCGAGCCTAAGCGGTAGACATAGCCATTTTCAAAGGGGGTAAACGACCAATAATCAATATCGTTTAACCACGTTGAGGGTAGTTTTGCAGTGGTATAAACATCGGCGTAACTGTTCACAGTCGCAATCTCAATGTTTATTGCCGCATGTTTTAATTCAGGTTGGCCAGAAACCGAATCATGAGCACTAGAAAATAACCGAGCTACACTACTTGTACTGGTATTTTCCATGCTCCAATGGATTGGGGCAAAACACTCACCTTGGCGCTGTGAGCCATCGAGTTTTGCGCGCAAAAATACCGGTTTTGTTGTATTGACTCTTGACGTTAACGCCACGATTTGTCCGTCTTTGATACCACTCTTATTGGCATCCTGAGGGTGCATTGAAACAAAGCTCTCGTTGAAATGCTGTGTCAGCTTCAGCGCTTTACCGGTCCGCGTCATGGTATGCCACTGATCGCGCAAGCGACCAGTGTTTAAAACTAAAGGAAAATCTTCGCTAGTTTGCTGCTCAGGCTGGCGAGGTACAACGGAAATAAAATTGGCGCGTTTAGATGGTGTAAAAAACACACCATCGCCAAACAAGCGTGCAGTGCCATCTGGATTAGCTTTGTTTACCGGCCACTGTATCGGCTTGAAGTTTTCGTATTGCTCTTCGGTAAGATCTTGCAAACCCGACAGGTCTAGGTCACGACTGCCATTGTTTCTATACGCAGTGAGACCTGCATGCTCATTGAATATTTCTCGCGGCGATTGAAATGCAAATGCATCACTAAATCCCATCGCTTGCGCAACCGCACAAATTGCCTGCCAATCATGTCGACTTTCGGCGAAGGGCGCTAGCAAACCATGCTGTCGTGATATGCGACGTTCAGAATTCGTAACAGTACCGTCTTTTTCTGACCATCCTGTAGCAGGCAGTTTAATGTGGGCGAAACGCAATGTGTCATTACTGGCAACGGTGTCGGACACTACAACTGTTGGGCATTTTCGCAAAGCGTTTTCAATCGCATTGCGATTCGGCATGCTTACCAACGGGTTAGTTGCCATAATCCAAATAAATTTGATTTGGCCGCTAGCCACTGCGTCAAACATATCGACTGCTTTTAAACCACCGCTGGTGACCAAATTTGGTGATTGCCAATACTCACCGACAATTTTTCGATGCTCAGTATTCTCAATATCCATATGTGCCGCAAGCATATTGGCTAATCCACCCACTTCGCGACCGCCCATGGCGTTTGGTTGCCCAGTAATCGAGAATGGACCACTGCCCACCTTGCCAATTTTGCCGCTAGCCAAGTGACAATTGATTATCGCATTCGCTTTGTCGACCCCACTGCTGGATTGGTTTATCCCCATGGAGTAGAAAGTGATTGCAGTTTTGCTCGATAAGAATTGCTGGAAAAATGCAGTTACAGACGCCTGGCTAAGGTCACACTCGTTCGCAACCCTTTCAATCGTGAACTCACTGGCATTAACCAATACTGCAGTAAACCCTTCGGTTGATTGTTCGATAAATGATTTATCTAATCCATTGTTTGCAGCTAGGAAGGCTAGTAAGCCATTAAATAATACCGCATCACTACCAGGCCGTAATGCCAAGTGTTGATCGGCCAATGCGCAACTTGCCGTTTCACGCGGATCGACACAAATAATTCGCATGTTAGGGTTGCGTTGCTTGGCTTTTTCTACTCGTTGAAATAATACTGGGTGCGTCCAAGCAGCGTTTGAGCCAACCATCACAAACAAATCGGTAGATTCAATGTCCTCATAATTACAGGGTACTGAATCACTGCCAAACGACCTCTTGTATGCTGCTACTGCAGACGACATGCACAAACGGGAATTAGTATCGATATTGGCTGTTCCAACAAAACCTTTCATCAGTTTGTTGGCTACGTAGTAGTCTTCTGTCAGTAACTGACCAGATACGTACATTGCTACCGAATCTGGTCCGTGCTCAGCTATCGCTTGCGACATAGCTGAGGCAACAGCATTGATAGCTGCTGGCCATTCAACTCGTTGCCCATTTACCGAGGGATATGCCATCCGACCATTAGTATCATTGGTATCGAGTAAATGACTGCCTTTTACGCATAAGCGCCCATAATTGGCGGGATGCTCACGCTGACCGATTAGATTGGCTAAGGAAACATCACCATTTGGTTCAACAATGCGTTCAACATCAACGCCACAACCTACACCACAATATGGGCATGTTGTTGAACACAGTTTCGTCTGCATCATTAGGACCCTAGGATATCGATGTCGTTTTAACTAACACACGACCATCGAGTACTTTGGCAGCAAAAGTAGCAATCGACACACTGTCTTCATCTAAACATTGCCCAGTGGACAAGCAAAAACGTTGCTTGTACAAAGGCGACGCAACAAATATTTGCTCCTCACTACTTCCCAACAACCCGCGATACAACACATTAGCTTTGCCAAACGGATCGTAGTTCTGCAGCGCATATATGTGCTCACCATCCTCATTTTTCACATTAAAAAGTGCGACTTGCTTACCATTGATAAGACTACAAACACCAGAGTCAGTTACTAAGTCTTCAATGCTACAAACATCTTGCCAAACGTCACTCATATTGGATACTCCTATGCTGTCTCTACTTCAGGTGCTAGTTCGTCAATCACTTGGATATCTATATCGCCAAGATTAGCGCTGCGTTTCTCCGCATCAGTCGCAGGTCGAATTTGACCGCGCTCCTGCACAAATACGATATTGGGATCTTGTTCATCGCTGTTAACGAATTGACGGAAACGCTTGCGCGATTGCTGGTTTTCGATAGCAGTCTTCCACTCACACTGGTAGCTGTCTACTACATGTTGCATTTGCGCTTCTAAGTCTGTACAAATCCCCAAGGAGTCCTCGATGACCACTTGTTGTAAATACTCCAAGCCACCTTCTAAATTTTCCATCCACACTGAAGTACGTTGTAAGCGATCAGCGGTTCTGACATAGAACATTAAAATGCGATCAATGTATTTATGCAGAGTTTCACTATCTATATCAGTTGCAAACAAATCCGCATGTCGAGGCTTCATGCCGCCATTACCACACACGTATAAGTTCCAGCCATTTTCAGTCGCAATTACCCCGATGTCCTTACTTTGTGCTTCAGCGCATTCGCGCGTGCACCCGGAAACAGCAAATTTAAGTTTGTGCGGCGTGCGAAGTCCCTTGTAGCGATTTTCTAAATCAATTGCTTGGCCAACTGAGTCTTGGACACCATATCGACACCAGGTGCTGCCAACGCATGACTTAACCGTTCTTAAAGACTTGGCATAAGCATGACCTGTCTCAAAACCACCTTCGATTAATCGCTGCCAAATGATCGGTAATTCGTCGACGCGTGCACCAAACAAGTCTATTCGCTGACCACCGGTAATTTTTGTGTAGAGACTGAAGTCTCTAGCTACTTCGCCCAATAAAATCAGTTTTTCCGGCGTTATTTCTCCGCCAGGAACACGCGGCACAATGGAGTATGTACCATCTTTTTGCATGTTTGCCAGGTATGTATCATTGGTATCTTGAAGGCTAACGTGATCAGGTGTGAGAACAAAGTCATTCCAAACAGAAGCCAGAATTGACGCTACTGCAGGCCTACAAATCTCACAGCCATGGCCTTCACCATGCTTTTCAAGTAGTTCAGCAAAAGTCTTTATTTTGCCCACTTGAATTAAGTGGAATAACTCTTGGCGCGAATAGGCAAAGTGTGAACAGATGTCTTTGGACACTTCAACTCCACGTGCCGTTAAGGTGCTATCAACCACATTTTTCAGTAGCGCTGCACAACCGCCGCAACCAGTACTCGCTTTTGTGCATTGTTTGACTGCCGCCAAATCACAATTGCCATCATCTATTGCCGCAACCACATCGCCTTTACTGACGTTGTGACACGAGCAAATGGTTGCTGAATCTGGCAAAGCATCACTTCCCAATGCAGGTGCTTCACCTGAAGAAGGCAAGATTAACGATTCCGCATTTTCAGGTAACTCGATGCCGTTCAAAGCGTATTGCAGTAAATTGTCGTAATCTGACGTATCACCAACTAGCACTGCACCTAACAAGCTCTTTTCATCGTCGCTGACGACGATTTTTTTGTACACCCCACGTGGCTGATTTTCATAAACATAGCTTAGTGAGCCCTCGGTTCGACCATGCGCATCGCCGATTGAACCCACTTCAACACCCATCAATTTGAGCTTGGTGCTCATATCCGCGCCACTAAAGGTTTCATCGCCGCCAACCAAATGACTAACTGCCGCGCGAGCCATGGTGTAACCGGGTGCGACTAAGCCAAAGATTCGACCTCGCCACAAGGCACATTCGCCAACCGCATAAATATTGGGATCAGAAGTCTGGCAGTTATCGTTGATTACGATACCGCCTCGTTCACCAAGTTCTAAGCCTGCTAGTTTGGCAAGTTGATCTGAAGGACGTATCCCCGCAGAAAATAGGATCATGTCGGTTTCTAAGAACTCGTCATCCTGAAAACACATACGGTATCGGCTTGATTCACCTTTAGTAATCAAGTTAGTTGCTCGCTGGGTGTGCACATTGACACCTAACGCCTCGATTTTCTCTTTCAACACGCGACCACCGCCAGTGTCGACCTGAACAGCCATTAGCTGCGGCGCAAATTCAACCACATGGGTCTCAAGCCCAGCTTCTTTAAGGGCATTTGCAGCTTCTAACCCCAAGAGACCGCCACCAACAACCACACCGATCTTGCTTTCGCGCGCTGAAGCTTCTATCTGTTCTAGATCTTCAATTGTACGATACACAAGACAATGTGGTTGTTCGTGTCCAGGGATTGGCGGTACAAAGGGGTAAGAGCCTGTAGCTAACACTAAACGTTCATAGCTAAATGTTGCGCCACTGGTGAGCTTGACTAAACTGGCCTCACGGTCGATGTTTTCGACCCAAGCATTTGTGTGATATTCAATATTGAGGGCGTCATAGTTAGCTTCCGTAGTCAATGCTAATTGCTCGGCAGTTCTGCCGCTAAAGTATTCAGATAAGTGAACGCGATCGTATGCTAAACGAGGTTCGCCACAGAGCACAATGATTGTTGCGGTTGGGTGCTGAGCGCGCAATTGCTCAACAAAATGATGCCCGACCATGCCATTACCAATAACGACAATATGTTCATTAGAATCCTGATTAGTGGGAGAATTTTGCGATAGTTTAGCCATAGTCCACCTGGTTTTTATGCAAAAAAAAACCCGCAACTATGGTTTCCAAAAGAAACTTTAGTCACGGGCTTCATTGCCAATTTGCCGAATCACACCAATGCGATCCAAGCGCTTAATATAATTATGACGACGTTCTAAGGTTCACTAATCTATTTTTGAACATCGCATCTTAGGTTTAACTAATACAGGATTAGTGCCAACTATAATATATATATATTTCAATACCTTAAATAATTTTCAAGTCGTCAACTTCCCGACACTTGCACCAATAGAATGCAAATTGCACCTTCGCAGTGACAAAAGATCGACGCTCACCCGAACAAATGATCGAACATTTCAACCTTCACAGCTTCACCTTCTGCTACAGGACCACGCTCTAATTCTAAACAAGCAAAACAATTACTTTGCGTAAACGAAGACAACACCCCGGAGGTTTGTTTACCCGCGGGCCTAATAAGCAATTGACCAGACGCGTCTGTCCAACAATAAGCACGTTGAAAATCTAATCTGCCTGGTCTCTTACGAAACCGCTCTGCCGCAACTGCTGACAGCTGCATACGCGTTTGCGGCGTTTGCCCAGACAGTAGGCTCAAAGCCGTCTGAGCGACTTGCACAAAGGTCACTACTGCGGACACTGGATTTCCGGGCAAACCGATAAAAATACTGTTTGGCAATCGACCTAAAGCTAATGGTTTACCGGGCTTAATCGCAAGTTTCCAAAACTCCACCTGCCCCATTTCAGCTAACACATCTCTCGTGTAGTCGGCCTCCCCGACTGATACACCACCAGAGCACAATACTAAGTCTGCGCTCTCATCAGCTCTTGCGAACGCGAGCCGTAAAGCATGTAGATCATCGGGCACAATACCCAAATCAACTACTGTATAGTCCAATTCAGCTAACATCGCTATTAAAGCAAAGCGATTTGAGTCATAGATATGGCCTTCTTGGAGTGGTTTACCTGGTAGCGTAAGTTCATCACCACTGGAAAAAATAGCCACTGTCAGTTGCCGTTTAACAACGACCTCTGCGATCCCCAAGGATGCAAGTAAACCGATATCTATTGGTGCGATTTTCTTACCCGCAACAAGTACTGTACTGTCTTTTTTTATATCATCGCCAACGGGTCGAACAGCCTCCTGATATCGCACAGAATCAGTGAGTTGAATCGCATCACCATTGCCACTAACGTTTTCTTGCATAACCACAGTATCAGCGCCGGTTGGCAATACTCCCCCGGTCATTATGCGCACGCACTGCATTGCTCCTACTTCGCCTGCGAACGGCTCGCCCGCAAGACTTTTGCCTACAACGTTAAGTGGCATATCATGCTCTACGTCGGCAAAGCGTATGGCATAACCGTCCATGGCAGAATTGGCGAACGGTGGAACATTGATTGGCGAATATACATTTTGCGCAGCGATGCGACCTTTAGCCGCGCTAATGGCTATAGTCTCAGTATCACTTATTGGCTCTATAACTTCGGCCATCTTTTCTAACGCAGCAGCCAGCGGCAACCAATTGGGGGTATTTCGTTGTGTCACGATTAAACTCTCATTGTTATTTTCATACCCACACAGATTAATCAGAACAGAAAACAAAGTAAGAATGGAACTGTGTGAAAAAACAGTTCATATGCTCAACGCAATTGACCAAAATAACAAGTAAAAGCTGTAAAAACAGCGAAATTGAGCAACACTTTCCTTTAAATTTCAGACACCTAATACTCATTTAATTTACTATTAGTGTAACTGTGTCAACGTTTGCAACCGCTCAAAAATTGTCTAATCTGTGAACGTTGTGTTTTTTAACAAGCTAATACCCTTGATGACAGTTTGAAGCGCACGAAGGGAACTAATAACCATAAAAAGTAGGAAATAGCATGAGTTACGCAGTATACAAACCGTCAGGAAAGATTGACGCAAGCTTTGGCTTGGGTTGGCTTGCGCGGCAAATGATTGTACTCGGACACGTGCGCAATGTTGGTTTGAGTTTATTTATTGGAGCTTTGTTAGGTATCAGTATGACTTATATGTCTCATGCTGAACTATATGCCGAGTTGTCTGATTACTCTATAGTTGAATTTGCGTTGAGTCCTGTCTTCCTATGGGAAACCGCAAATTATGTAGCTGAAGTGGGTTACTTTGAAATTAGTGGCTCCATGTTTGACGGCGGCATGCTTTGGATTGCCTGGGGCATTGAGGCCATTGCCTTAATCGGCGTACCGATTTATATGGCCTATTCCTACGCAACTAGCAGAGTTTATTGTGAGCATTGCAATAACTGGGTAGAAGAAGACAATAACTTGATGATCTTCAAGGTGGCGGACGAAGATGCGATGAAGTCGCAGTTCCTACAAGGCGATTTGAGTTTCCTAAAAGAAGCCCAAGCGTTAACACAACAGCAGATCGCTCAGCCAGGTGAACACTACGCTATTGACGAAGAATGGTGTAAAAAATGCGGTAAAACCCACGCAATTTCACTGCGCAAAAACATCCGCAAAATTGAAAAAGACAAACTCTCAATTGATCAAAACACGCTCGTTGAAGATCTTATTGTAGATGAGACTATTCACCAATTTGTACAAGAGCCTTATATGCACCAGGTAATCAAGTTCTTGCTGAGATGGAGGTTAAACAAATCCTGTTGACCGTGTTGGGCCACATGGCCAAAGCTGATGGCGTAGTTGAACAAGAAGAAATCGATACCATTGCGGACTTATGCAACAAAGTTACCGGCGACGAAGTAAATGCAGAAACTGTACAGGCGGCAATTGCTGGAATTAGTGAAGATTTCGAGGTAATTGAATACGCCGCACAAGCAAGCAATTACCTCAGTGATGAGGGCCGGGCGTTAGTAATATTATGATAGCATGCAGGGATAAAATTAGTGACGTCGTAGCGGGTACAAATGCCCGCTACGCTTGTGTTTTCAAGTACTGCCGTAGCCAATCGATTTCAGATTCACGTACAGCTTCACCGATAGCAGGGCCCGTCCGACCACGACTTAAGGCTAATTGAACTGCAGCTTTTTTGTCGAAGTAAAGCATTGCCTTAACTAATACGCGGGCAAAATCCGCTTGTTTATAGGTTTTTTCGCGCAATGTCTCGCCTCGACCTTGTGCATCGCATTGACACGCTTGAACGAAGTGTTCAAACCTACCTGAGTGCTCTAGCGCATTCATTGAAGAAATTATTAACCCATACAGCTTTTTGGGAGTCAGCTCAAATATGCGATGCAAACGTGTATGGTTTTCACTAGTAAGCATTGCGAGTTGTTTATATCGAGTCGGTACTCGCCAGCGTTCGCAGAAGGCTTCAACTACAGCAACACCCGCTTGTTCGTGGCCATGCAAGTTGCCATGGAGTTGATAGGTAACAGGCTTACCAAAATCGTGAGTCAAACACGCAAAAACAGTTTCGCGTGAAAAACCAAGCTCAGCAGCGCGACGCAAGGTAAGCATCGTATGAACGAACACATCGCCTTCAGGGTGATATTGTTGAGGTTGCTCGACACCGTGCATAACCTCTATTTCGGGAAAGATCCCTAGTCCATCTAGCGTTTTAAAAAACAAATCAGGATAAGGTTCACCCATAGCCTTTTCGGTCTCTTTCCATACGCGTTCAGCAACTAGGTGCGTTAGTTCACCGTCGCTATGCATTTGTCGAATGAGTGCTAGCGTATCTGGGTGAATACTCCATTCATCGCCAAATCTCGCCAGAAAACGGGCGACGCGTAAAACCCTTACAGGGTCCTCACAAAAAGCCTCTGTGGTGTGCCTAAGTATTTTGTTGGCTAAATCTTGTTGGCCGTTAAATGGGTCTACAATGTCACCATTAGCATCACGCGCCATTGAGTTAATAGTGAGATCTCTGCGCGCCAAATCTTCTTCAAGGGTTACAGATTCACTCGCATCAACAACGAAACCGTGATAACCGCGTCCACTTTTTCGTTCAGTACGCGCCAATGCGTATTCATCTTTGGTTTCTGGATGCAAAAACACCGGAAAATCTGCGCCAACGATTTGATAGCCAAGCGTTTCCATTTGCGCAGGAGTAGCCCCTACAACTACGTAGTCTTTATCATGAGCGACTTTGCCCATTAGTTGGTCGCGAACGGCACCGCCGACTAGGAAAACGTTTAAACTCACTGTAAATACTTAAAAAACAAACTATGAACCTAGAGTATCATTGCCGAACGAAAAAAGTGCAGCACAAATATTGAATACTGATAGAAAAGTTTCGAGCAACTAAATGTCACTCATTTAGTTGATGCTTAAACACCCATTTGCCGCCGACTTCCGAGTCGATAATCTCAATCTTTTGATTCGTTATCGTCCATTTAGGGCCGAGCTTCTCGTTAGTTCGCAAATCAATATAAGCATACGGGACATTGTCTAGATATCGTTCGCCATTGAACAACAAGGCGCGTTGGATTCGAATAATGGTAGAGGTTCCCACATCACCGCTTGCATATATAACGGCGTGGAAATTTTCATTTAATCTCACGGTCTTGAGATAACGCGGCGTGCCAACGTCAAATTCAATAGAAAAACGTTCTGAACCTTTAACCAAAGCAAAGCCTTTGCCATGGTCAACTACTCGCCAAAGATCTTCTTTGCCGTTTAGAAGATTCGAATAAGTGGTGAACAGTAGCGTAACAGCCGTTACCCAAAATAGTCGCATTTTTAATTTTGACCTGTTTATTTAAACTCCTCTTCTTACCATAGCGAATATTACTGACCTATGCATAACGACTTTTGAATTGTTCAAACTGATCGATTTTTTCTAGTACTTGGAGGGTGCGACCCACTTTATCGACTCCATTTAGCAGGTTGGTTTGATGATGTTGAGGTATATCAAAGGACACCACTTTTTGATTATAGGTGACCCGTTTAGTCCTTAAATCAACATCTATCGTCGAATCAGGATAAAAACATGATCGCTGGGCAATTTCATCGACTACATCAGCGGCTAATGTTATGGGTAAGATTTGATTGTTTAAGCAATTGGCATAAAAGATATCCGCGAAGCCTTTCGCAATTATTACGCGGATCCCAAAGTCAGCCAGTGCCCAGGGAGCGTGCTCTCGACTAGAGCCACAACCAAAATTTTTACCACTAATAAGAATGTGGGCACCGGCATATTGCGGCTGATTCAATATAAAATCAGGATTGGGCTGTTGCTCAAACTGGTCGAGATATCGCCTATCGTGAAAAAGATGCCGACCAAAACCTTGACGGGAAATTTCTGTTAAAAACTGCTTCGGCAATAACTGGTCTGTATCAATGTTATCTTCAACCAATGGGATCCCAACTGACGAAACTTCAATTAATGGCGACACGGACTTCTCCCAATTTTGAAACATCAATAAAATGGCCATGCAAAGCCGCACCAGCAGCCATCGCCGGACTCACCAAATGAGTCCGTGCACCGCGACCTTGGCGTCCTTCAAAATTGCGATTGCTAGTTGATGCACACCGATCACCTGTTGTCAGTGAGTCATCATTCATGCCTAAACACATTGAACAGCCGGGCAAGCGCCACTCAAAGCCGGCCTGCTTAAAAACCTGATCTAAACCTTCTTGTTCAGCCTGCATTCTTACGCGAGCTGAACCTGGCACAACAATCGCCTTCACGCCACTGGCTACTTTACCTGTAGCTACCACCTGCGCAGCGGCACGAAGATCTTCTATACGACTATTAGTGCAGGAGCCGATGAACACATGTGAAATAGCAATATCAGATACTGCTGTACCTGGGCGTAAGCCCATATAATCAAGCGCTTTACTCGCGGCAGATTGAACGGGTAGCTCTTCAAACTCGCTGGGGTTAGGTACTACACTATTGATATCAACGACCTGACCTGGGTTTGTTCCCCATGTCACTTGTGGTGCGAGTTTCGAAACATCAATTTCGACCGTTTTATCAAAGCTAGCGTCTGAGTCAGAGAAAAGTGATTCACTATACTCTTCTAAGAGTTGCCACTGAGCACCTTTCGGCGCGTACTTACTGTTCTGCACATATTTAAGTGTCACTTGGTCAGGCGCAATTAGACCTGCCTTGGCACCAGCCTCAATGCTCATGTTGCAAATCGTCATGCGACCTTCCATTGACAAGGTAGCAATCGCTTCACCACAATATTCGATGACACAGCCGGTTGCACCGGCGTGACCGATCTCACCAATCAGCGCCAATACCATATCTTTTGCGGTCACGCCGCTCGGGAGCTTACCGTTAAAGACCACACGCATATTCTTCGCTTTGCTCTGACGGATTGTCTGGGTAGCCAGTACATGTTCTACATCACTGGTGCCAATACCAAAGCTCAATGTCCCAAGTGCACCGTGAGTCGCTGTGTGCGAATCACCACAAACCACTGTCATGCCTGGCAGAATAAGACCAAGCTCAGGCGCCATAACATGCACTATGCCTTGGTTTTTATTGCCAACCGGATAAAGTAAGATACCGTGCTCTTGGCAGTTCTTAATCAGCGTTTTTAACTGCAACGCATTTTTGGGACCACACGCATCTAATGATGTCGAACGCGTTGACACACTGTGATCCATAGTCGCTATAGTTAGATCGGGCCGCTTTACGCGGCGTTTATGTAGCGCTAATCCGTCAAAGGCTTGCGGTGAAGTCACTTCGTGAATTAAGTGTCTGTCGATATAGAGTAAACCGTCGCCATCAATATCAGTAATAAAATGTTGCTCCCACAACTTATCGTAGAGTGTTTTACCCATACTCACATCTCGTATCAATCTTGCAGGTTGGCCAAAAATTCAAGCGCATCTGATAGGTTTTTTACATCTGCGTATTTAGCATTCATATCGTGTAAATTAGCCGCATGAGCGCTTCGATTTCGGTCGCCGCACGCCTCGCTAATCACCCAAGAAGGTATGTTGTAGTGCAGAGCATCAACTACTGTTGCGCGCACACAACCACTAGTCGTTAAACCGCATATCATCACGCAATCGCAGCCTCTTTGGTTAAGCTGCGGCGCGAGATCTGTAGCAAAGAAGGCACTAGGGCCGGTCTTTTCCACGATCGTATCTTCTGCGTTGATACTCAATCGCGCATCAATAACAACCCATTTCGAATCAGGCTTTAAAATGTTCAAGTCTGGCAAATGCGCGCGAAATACGCTTTGGGTTTCACCATTCGGATAAACTACAGATGATAAAAACACAGGAACGTTAGACCTATGACAAGCGGCGACCAATTGGGCTGCAGCTTCAACTTCGACTGAAAAGTCCCCACCTAGCGGACTTTCCGGCGAAGTAAATCCGTAGCTCATATCAACCACAATTAAGGCTGGTTTTCTGCCCCAGCCTACATCTCCGCGGTCGAGATCTCGATCAACGTGTGCGCTCATTAAGCCGGTTGCCTGAATGAAGGTGATTCAGGTGCCTCAAGCCCAGTTTCGGCCAAACAGCGCGTTTTAAGATCCTCGATGGTGCCACCTCGATTAAACTGCTCTACATCACCACGCTCAGCAGTAAGCTTTTCGCGCAAGTCTGTTGTCGCGTCCACGTCATACTGACCATCAACGATCACCACGCCATAGCGCTCCGCGCCTGCTTCGCTCACTAAGCCTCGCTCAACATCGGCAAGGACTAGCTCAGCAGAACGTTGGTATGGGTCGCCCCAGCCGCCGCCACCCCAGGTATCAAAGTAAAGTAGGTCACCCTCTTGTACTTCAATACCTTCGCATTTAGCCGGTAACACTTGCTCTGAACCATCGACTTTGACTAGGCGTTTAGTTGAACGACGGCCCGGTTCACCACCATTAACACCCCACGGATGAGTTAGCCAGCGGTCGTCGTGAATAGCGATACTGCCATCACATAAGAAGCGATACGCAACGGATAAACCATTCCCACCACGGTGCAAACCTGCGCCCCCCGAATCAGTAATGGTTTCATATGACTCGACGCGCAATGGGAAATAGGCTTCTACAAATTCATTCGGTACATTGGTAAAACCCGGCCACAATGAGTGTCCATCTGGACCATCGCCAACGGGGCGACCAGGAATACCCCCAAAACCAATTTGGAATAACTGGAACCACTCGCCATTCTTGTCGTAGCCCGAGAAAAATAAGTGCGGTGAATCAGAGAAACCGGCCGCATTCATTGAATCGGGTGCGCTTTGGCCTAACAAACCGCCCATCACGTCAAAAATACGCCCCAGCGCATGAGTTCGGCCAGATAGCGCGGCTGGAAAATTCGGTTTTAGCAAGCTGCCTTGTGGAATACGCACATCCACTAAGTCGTAGAAACCATCGTTAAACAGGATTTGCGGGTCGACTAAATTGATGGTAAACGAGCCAAAGAACATCTTGAACATATCTTCGTTGAGATAAAAGTTAATCGAGCTCTTCGCTTGTGGGTCAGTACCGTCAAAATCGAAAATGGCTTTATTGCCCTCGCGCCACATGGTGCATTTGATTTTATATGGACCTTTACCGACTCCGTCATCACATAAGTAATCTTCAAACGATCGCGGCTCTTCCGGCACGATCATATTAATAATTGCCTGCATTGCGAGCTTATTTCGATCCAACATGATTTCCATCGTGGAGTAGAATAAATCGTCACCGAAACGCTCAGCAATTTCAATACAACGCTTCGCCGCCGTGTTACAAGCAGCGACCAGCGCATTAAGGTCAAAACGATTCCACTGTGGCGTTCGGACATTGTGTAGGATCAACTCCAGCACATCGCTTTGTAGCACACCTTTCTTATACAGTTTGGTTGGCGGAATACGAATACCCTCTTGGAAAATCGTTTCGGCTTTGATAGGAATGGAGCCGGGTACCATACCGCCGTTGTCTGACATATGACCAAACATCGCTGACCATGCAATATGGCGGCCGTCTTTAAACACCGGCACTAGCACAATCCAGTCGGGTAAGTGCGAGACTGCTGCGTTAGTCATATAAGGGTCGTTAGTAAGGATAATATCCCCCTCTTCTAACTCACCATCATAAGCATCTAAGAAACCGTGGATAAACGAACCAAATTGTCCGACAACCATCTTGCCGTCTTTGTTAGCAATCATTGGGAAGCAATCACCCTGCTCACGGATCCCGGGACTCATCGCTGTTCGAAACAGTACAGCATCCATTTCTTCTCGTGCATTACGCAACGCATTTTCAATAATATCGACAGTAACGGTATCGACATCAACACGAGCTAGTGGCGTATTATTTGACTGTTTAATTTTATCGTTCATAAAGCCTCCCAATTACGCTGCTGTTACAGGGTTGATTAGTAAATTTCCGACGTTGTCGACCGCGGCTTCATAGCCAGGTAAAACAACCGTAGTTGAATCCATCTCACTGACAATAGCTGGTCCAG
>CAXRGW010000005.1:0-5940 GCA_964230255.1 Alteromonas sp. | reverse complement strand
ATCGACGAATTCCTGTTTATGAAAGAGTTGTTGCGCGATCGCGGCCAAGTTGTGGGTCGTTTGGATAGTCGTTACCTTGGCGAAGATGCGAGTATCGTTAGCAATCGATTTGAAGCCGATCCCTCTGCTTACGCAATTGATGGTGCCTACACAGCAGCGATCCAAACTTACATGGCGCGCGACTTGGGGGTCTTGCGCGAAGAGCGATACAACATTTTATCAGGTGAAGTCTTTGGGGGATGGAATTGGCTGTACGGCAGCAGCCCGCGTTCACAAGGGCTTTTAAATGTTTCGCCTTTCTTGGCCAAAGCGATGCGACAGAATAAAGATTTTCGCATTTTTGTCGCCAATGGTTACTACGATTTAGCAACGCCTTTCTTTGCTACAGAGTATTCTATGAGTCGCGACGACATGGATATGGATCGAATTACGATGAAGTACTATGAGGCAGGTCATATGATGTATATCCACCATCCTTCACTGACCGCCTTGGCTGAGGATATGCGCGAATTTATCGAACAAGGCCAATAAGGCATCTAGCATTTATTGCCACTATTGTTCGCGGTCGAATAATAGTGGCAAATCCCTATCTAAACTCTTCCACATGTTTGTTATCATAGCGCCAAAATTTTACCCATAGGTGCGCCATGGCTTGGTTACAACTAATTATCGATACTCATCCTGACAGGGCTAATGCAATTGGCGATTGGCTGGAAGAGAGTGAGGCGCAAGCTGTTACTTTTGTTGATGGGCAAGATACGCCCATGTATGAACCAAAGATTGGTGAAGTAAAATTGTGGCCCGATACTCGTATTACAGGCCTATACGACAGCGAGTTTGATGTTTTTGCTGTAGAGCAAGCGCTCCGCAAATCTGGCTTATTGGCAAGTGAAGACAAAACTAAAATAGAACAACTCGAGGACAAAGATTGGATCCGCGAATGGATGGATAGCTTTCATCCAATGCAATTTGGCGAGCGTTTGTGGATTTGTCCAAGTTGGCGTGAAGTCCCAGATGCGGATGCAGTAAATGTCATGCTTGATCCGGGCCTGGCCTTTGGCACCGGTACGCATCCCACAACAGCGCTATGTTTGGAGTGGCTGGACGGGTTGGACATGCAGGATGTTCAAGTCGTTGATTTCGGTTGTGGTTCAGGAATATTGGGCGTTGCTGCATTGAAGCTGGGCGCGAAGCACTGCGTTGGTATTGATATCGACCCGCAGGCCCTGATAGCAACCCAAGCAAATGCTGAACGAAATCAAGTGGGAGAGCGATTTGATGTGTATTTACCTGAGGATCAACCTAACTGCCAAGCTGAAGTAGTAGTTGCCAATATTCTATCCGGACCGTTACTTGAGCTGCGTGAAATCATTACCGCGTTTTGTAAGCCCGGCGGACGTTTAGTTTTGTCAGGCATATTGGCTGAACAAGTCAGCAAAATTGAACAGGCTTATGCACTTGATTTTGAACTTGAACCAAGTGCCATAAAAGGCGAGTGGGCAAGAGTAAGCTGTGTGCGTCGGGCCAGCGCCATTTAAGGTCAGACCACGATACGCTTGTCAATACCTTGAAGACAAATATTGTGCAAAAAATAGCCTTTTCATTTGCTTGAAAATCCGTAAAATGCGTTCCTCTTTAAGCGCAAGGTTATTTTTTGTACAGCAACTTACTTAAAACACTAAGCATCGGTCCGCACCTTCTAGAGAATAACATTATGTTAGCTCCGATGGCTGGTGTGACAGATCGTCCATTCAGGCAAATGTGCAAAGCAATGGGTGCTGGTTTAGTTGTTTCAGAAATGCTGTCGAGTAACCCGGACGTTTGGCAATCAAGGAAGTCGCAAAAACGCATGGACCACACGGGCGAAGTCGGTGTGCGTTCAGTCCAAATCGCAGGCTCGGAGCCTGAACTAATGGCGCAAGCCGCGCAGTTCAATGTTGAAAACGGTGCTCAAATCATCGATATCAACATGGGTTGTCCGGCGAAGAAAGTAAATAAAAAGCTAGCCGGTTCCGCTTTGTTGCAAGACCCCAAGTTAGTTGAATCAATTGTGGATGCAGTAGTCAATGCAGTTGATGTTCCCGTTACGTTAAAGATAAGAACTGGATGGAATCAGGCCAATCGCAACGGGGTAGAGATTGCCAAAATCGCTGCTGACAACGGTATTCAATCGTTGGCTGTGCACGGCAGAACGCGTGAATGTATGTACAAGGGGCATGCAGAATACGAAACGATTCGAACAATCGTCCAAGCAATAGATATTCCGGTTATCGCCAATGGTGATATCACCAGCGCTGAAAAAGCCGCGGAAGTCATGCGAAAAACAGGTGCAGACGGCGTGATGATTGGCCGTGGTGCACAAGGAAACCCTTGGATTTTTAAACAAATCATTGAGCATTTTCAAACTGGACGAAAAGCTACGCTGCCCTCCTTACAAGAGCAGCACCGAGTTCTGCGCGAGCATTTGATCAATGTTCAGCAGTTCTATTCAGGTATAAGTGGTGTGCGCATTGCGCGTAAACACGTGGGTTGGTACTTAGCCCAACAAGACACTGATAGAAGCTTCCGCGGTGAATTTAATCGGATCGATACGGATGTCGGGCAACTGGAAGCTATAGACCGTTTTTTCCAGCAGTTGTCTGACCGGCAGGTTAGTTCAGCGGCTTAAACTTAATTTTTTCAACTGAGCAGGTAGTATATGTTCGATCAAAACATCACTTCATCATTTACAACAACTGTGACAACTCCTTCACAGACACTAGCGCAAAAGCCATTGCGCGATTCTGTTAAGCAAGCGGTAGCCAAGTACTTAAAGGAGCTAAACAATAACGATATCGACAATTTGTACGAGTTAGTGTTGGCCGAACTTGAAGCGCCATTGCTTGAAGAAGTGATGAAGTATACGCGCGGTAATCAAACTCGCGCGTCTGTATTAATGGGTATCAACCGCGGTACACTGCGTAAGAAGTTAAAGCAATACGGCATGAACTAATCCCTATTCGTAGAAAAGCACCCTCGGGTGCTTTTTTGTTAGTTAAACGCCCTTCAAAATCTTGTACACAACATTAGCGACAACACAAACTATGGCAAATCCAATCAAACGCGCACTTCTAAGTGTTTCAGACAAAACTGGTATTTTAGCGTTAGCGCAACAATTACACGCAGCTGGAGTAGAAATTTTATCGACAGGTGGAACGGCAAAATTACTTGCCGATAACGGTATTCCGGTTATCGAAGTCAGTGACTACACCGGTCACCCTGAAATAATGGCGGGACGGGTAAAAACTCTTCACCCTAAAGTTCACGGTGGCATTTTAGCGCGTCGCGGTGTCGATGAAGCGGTGATGGCAGAGAATGGCATTCAAGCAATTGATTTGGTTGTAGTAAATCTTTACCCCTTCGCACAAACGGTAGCTGACCCTAATTGCAGCCGAGCTGATGCGATTGAGAATATTGATATTGGCGGACCGACAATGGTGCGTGCGGCAGCGAAGAACCACAATGATGTAACTATTGTTGTAAATGCAAGTGATTACGACGCGGTTTTAGCTGACATGCAAGCTAACCAAGGCGCGGTGAGCGATGCCTTGCGTTTTGACTTAGCGATTAAGGCGTTTGAGCATACGGCTGAGTATGACGGTATGATTGCAAACTACTTCGGTGCTCGCTTAAAACAAGACGAAGTCAACGAATTCCCGCGTACTTTCAACGTACAAATGACTAAAAAGCAAGACTTACGCTACGGTGAAAATTCGCACCAAAATGCGGCTTTCTATGTTGAAAACCGTTTACAAGAAAATTCAGTGGCTACTGCGACACAATTACAAGGCAAGGCGCTGTCGTTTAATAATATTGCCGACACTGACTCTGCGCTTGAATGCGTTAAGGAATTCGACCAACCCGCATGTGTTATTGTTAAACACGCAAACCCTTGCGGGGTGGCGCTTGGCGGTTCAATCTTAGAAGCCTATGACCGCGCTTATAAAACCGACCCTACATCAGCCTTCGGCGGTATTATTGCATTTAACCGCGAGCTGGATGCACAAACTGCGACGGCGATTATCGAGCGCCAATTTGTTGAAGTCATCATTGCGCCAAGTGTGGCAGAAGATGCGCTGGCAGTGTGTAGTGCCAAAAAGAACGTACGTGTATTGGCCTGTGGCGATTGGCAAGGCCAGTTAACTGAAGGTTATGACTTTACACGCGTAAACGGTGGTTTGTTAGTCCAAGATCGCGACTTTGGTATGGTTGAGATGCAAGACTTAAAAGTTGTGACCAAAGTACAGCCGACAGAGGAACAGCTGCGCGACCTAATGTTCACATGGAAAGTCGCTAAGTATGTTAAATCTAACGCTATTGTTTACTGTAAAGACGGAATGACTATAGGTGTTGGTGCGGGCCAAATGAGCCGCGTATATTCAGCCAAAATTGCAGGCATCAAAGCGGCGGATGAAAATCTTACGGTTGCGGGTAGCGTCATGGCATCTGATGCGTTTTTCCCTTTCCGCGATGGCATCGACGCTGCGGCAGAAGCTGGCATCAAAGCTGTTATTCAGCCGGGTGGCTCTATGCGCGATGAAGAAGTCATTGCTGCTGCGGATGAGCATGGTATTGCCATGGTCTTTACCGGCATGCGTCATTTCCGTCACTAAGATTAAACAAATAGGGTATTAGAGTGAAAGTACTGATTATTGGTAGTGGTGGTCGCGAACATGCACTGGCATGGAAGGCGGCGCAATCGAGCCGTGTATCTCAAGTTTTTGTTGCACCCGGTAATGCCGGCACACAACTTGAAGACAAGGTGTCTAATGTCGCCATTGGTGTTGAAGATATCCCAGGATTACTGGCATTCGCCCAGGCTGAAAACATCGGTCTAACTATTGTTGGTCCAGAAGCCCCCTTGGTTATTGGCGTTGTAGACGCTTTCCGTGCGGCTGGTCAAATGATTTTTGGACCGACTGAAGCGGCTGCGCAATTGGAAGGCTCTAAAGCCTTCACTAAAGACTTTTTGGCACGACATGATATTCCAACCGCGTTCTACTCCGTATTCACCGAGGTTGAACCGGCGATTGAGTACGTTAAACAAAACGGTGCACCTATCGTTATTAAAGCGGATGGCTTAGCGGCAGGTAAAGGCGTTATTGTAGCGATGACCGAAGCTGAAGCAGAGGCGGCAATCAAAGATATGCTGGCGGGTAATGCGTTCGGCGAAGCAGGCAGTCGCGTGGTAATTGAAGAATTTCTCGATGGCGAGGAAGCGTCGTTTATCGTTATGGTCGATGGTGAAAATGTGTTGTCATTTGCAACGAGTCAAGATCATAAACGCGTTGGCAACGGTGACACCGGTCCTAATACTGGTGGCATGGGTGCATACTCGCCGGCGCCGGTTGTAACGCCCGATATCCACGCGCGTATTATGAACGAAGTGATTAATCCGACTGTTGCCGGCATGCGCGCGGAAGGCAATGAATACACCGGCTTCTTATATGCAGGCTTGATGATTATGGCCGACGGTACACCGAAGGTTATTGAATACAACTGTCGTTTTGGTGATCCGGAAACTCAGCCAATCATGTTGCGCCTGACATCTGACCTTGTTGAACTCTGTGTTGCGGCTTGTGAGAAACGCTTAAATACCCAAACCATCGAGTTTGATCAGCGCGCCGCAGTGGGCGTGGTGCTCGCCGCTGGTGGTTATCCGGGTAGTTATGCTAAAGGCTTACCAATAGACGGTTTAGCGGCAGCTGCAGAGCTACCAGGTAAAGTGTTCCATGCGGGAACTCTATCTCAGGGTGAAGCTATAGTTACCGCCGGTGGTCGAGTATTGTGTGCCACTGCATTGGGTAATAGTGTGACACAAGCACAACAATGCGCTTATCAATTGGTAGATAAAATTAGTTGGCAAGACAGTTTTCATCGCACCGATATCGCCTATCGAGC
>CAXRGW010000004.1:0-15361 GCA_964230255.1 Alteromonas sp. | reverse complement strand
CCGTTTTCTGGCGGCTCGTATAATCTAGATGGCGTTGATATCGGTAAACTATCCGATAATCAACGTGCTGATTTACGCAACCAGAAGATTGGTTTCATTTTTCAGGGGTTTAACTTAATCCCTGATCTTAACTTGTACGAAAACGTTGAAGTGCCATTGCGCTATCGCGGCATTAAGGCTAAGGAGCGCAAGCAGCGCATTGAAGAGTGTTTGGAAAAAGTCGGTCTAGCTAGTCGCGCTAAACATCTGCCTCAACAATTATCAGGTGGTCAGCAGCAGCGCGTGGCAATTGCCCGGGCACTAGCCGGTAAACCAAGATTTTTATTAGCCGATGAACCAACGGGTAATCTCGATAGCTTAATGGCCCGTCAGGTCATGGAATTGCTAGAACAAATTAACAAAGATGGTTCCACCATTATCATGGTGACTCACGATCCAGAGTTGGCCCGTCGTGCGCCACGCAACATTCAAGTTGTCGATGGCAAATTAGCTGATTTCACTCTATACCAGCCCAGCGGCGCACGCGTCGAACCATTGGTAGCGGGGGTTTAACATGTTTCTTCACTATCTCGACCTCAGTTGGCGTAGCTTCCGGCGAACGCCATTGGTTTCGCTACTCATGGTGAGTGCCATTGCTATTGGTATAGGGATAACCATGACTAGCTTATCTGTATATTACATGATGGCCATGGATCCGATCCCGCATAAAAGTGCCAATCTATTTCAGCCGCAATTAAATACCATGGACGCGGACAGAACCTGGAGCACGCCGGATGATTTGCCTTATCAGATGACCTACAAGGATGCGATGCACTTGCATCAAGCTAATCTGCCGTATCGCAAGTCAGCAAGTTATCGCACCGGTTTTTCAGTTCATATGAACAATGCCGATGTTAAGCCATTTTTAGAGCCTGCACGGGTTATTGGCCAAGACTTTTTCACAATGTTTGAGCAGCAGTTTATCTTTGGTGATGCATGGTCTTTAGAGCAAGAACAAGGTGCTTCGCCTTTGGTTGTGATTAATCGCCGAATCAATGACAAGTTATTCGGTGGCGATGATTCTGTCGGGCGCTCTATCTATCTCGATGACACCGCATACCAGATCGTTGGTGTGGTAGAAAATTGGGAAACTCACATCAAATACTACGATCTCAATAACGGATCTTTTAACAGTGTTGAAGGCATCTTTATCCCAATCACGTTAACTCAATCTATGCAGTACGACGCTTGGGGAAACACCAACGGTTGGAAATTTGAAGAAGTGAACACGTACGAAGATCGATTGGCTTCTGAACTCATGTGGCTGCAGTTCTGGGTGCAGTTAGACACACCAGAAGCGGTCCAAGACTTTAGTCAATACCTGCATGCCTACCTCGAGCAACAAGGGCAGCTAGGGCGTTTTGAAAGAGACAATGTGGAGTTTGCGTTACGCGATGTAAAAGAGTGGTTGGCCTACAACAATGTGGTATCTGAGGATAACCAAGTCCTCGTGGGTCTGAGCTTTATGTTCTTGGCGGTGTGCTTAGCTAACATCCTTGGTCTGTTATTAGGTAAGTTCCTCAAGCGTGCACCAGAGGTAGGTGTTCGTCGAGCGCTTGGCGCGAGCAAACGCCAGGTATTTTACCAACACCTGGTGGAAGTTTCTGTTCTTGGTTTGATCGGAGGTGTATTGGGCATTGCCATCGCGCAACTTGGCTTGTGGGGTGTGCGCGCGACTTATAGTTACTACAGTGCACTTGCGACTATGGACGTTACAATGCTGCTGGCAGCACCAATAATCGCTATTAGTGCTTGCGTCCTTGCGGGCTTGTATCCCGCATGGCTAGTGTGCAGAACAACACCCGCCATTTATTTGAAAACTCAATAGGAGCAGGACAATGTTAGAACTTAGACCCATTTTTAATGCATTGTTGCGCTCTAAAGCTGGTGCCTTAATGCTGTTGTTTCAAATTGCGCTAACTACTGCAATTGTCAGTAACGCAGCATTTATCATCTATGACCGCATCCAATATTTGCAACAAGATACTGGCTATCCCGAAGATGAGGTGTTTAGCTTTCGCGTACTAACCTTTGGCAATGATGTCGATTTGGTACAGCGCACCGAACTCGACGAAGATATGTTGCGCAGTATTCCGGGTGTTATAGATGCTGGCTTCTTTCAAGAAGTGCCTTTAAGTGGCAGTGGTTCAGCGAGTGGGTTCGGCATAGTGTCTGCTGATCAAGTCACTGAACAGCAACAGTCAACGAGAGCTGCATATACGTTTGCCGATCACCACGCGATTAATACTCTTGGCGTAAACTTGATTGCTGGTCGCAACTTCAATCCAGATGAAGTGGTTGTTTCGCAGAGTTTCGATAAAGTTCCGAATGTAGCCATTGTGAGCCAGGCCTTTATCGATGATCTTTTCGGCGAAGGTGAGGGCTTGGGAGAGACTGTTTATCTGGGCAGTTATCCACTGAAGATCATTGGTGTAGTTGAAAAGATGATGGGCCCTTGGCTAAAAGACAGTGCGGCAGAAAATTTTGTCATCATCCCATTGGTGCAAGCGGCGGTTTATCAGAAGTTTGTGGTTCGCACTAGTGCTGACGAGCGCACCGCGGTCATGCGTCAAATTGAAGATCTAATGCTTGATGCTTATGACCAACGGGTAATTAACAACATCGATGGTATGGACATTGCGAAGGAAGATTACAACGCATCAGACGTGTTAATGCTCAGGATGCTACTAGTGCTTATTGTCGTATTATTGCTGATTACCGCACTTGGCATTTTTGGATTGACGGTATTTAACATCAACAAACGCACTAAACAGATCGGTACACGTCGAGCCTTAGGTGCGAGAAAGTCTGCTATTGTGCGCTACTTTTTAGTTGAAAATACCTTTATATGTGCGGCAGGATTGATAGTCGGCTGCGCGGGTGCAATCTACTTGGGTAACTTATTGCTCGAGGAATATTCTTTGCCTGCATTAGACAATAGCTATGTTATTGCCACTGCAATTGGCGTATTTGTTACTAGCGTCTTGTCTGTGCTAATTCCGGCAAATCGCGCTGCGAATATATCACCGAGCGTTGCGACGCGCAGTATCTAGGTATCAACACGGATTGAACAAAACACAGATGGATAAAATATTAGTGGTTGATGACACACCGGCAGTGCTTGAAGCACTGTCGTTGTTGCTGGAAATTCACGGCTATGAGGTTATTACGGCATCGTCTCCCGAGCAGGCGGTGGATTTGGCTGACAAGATGCGGGTGTCTCTGGTAATTCAAGATATGAATTTTACTGCGGATACCACTTCAGGCGAAGAAGGCAAGGCACTGTTTGCCCAACTGCGACAGCTAAACCCAGATTTGCCAATCATTCTAATCACGGCTTGGACCGACTTAGAACAAGCGATAGAACTGGTGAAACAAGGTGCAGCTGACTATATCGCTAAACCTTGGGACGACCGCAAATTACTGACGAGTATTGCTAACTTAGTAGAGCTCGGTCAGTCTCGTGAAGACAGTCAGCAATTAAAACGCCATCGACTATCACAGCGCGGTACCATCGAGGCAGCCTCGGCAGTTGGGCTAATTTATGCGAGCCAGGCGATGCAGCGCATCGTCGATATGGGCATGCAAGTGGCAAAGTCCGACGTTGCGGTATTGATCACTGGCCCGAATGGCAGTGGTAAAGAGAAAATTGCTGAGCTTATCCAATCACAGTCGGTTTTACATAAGAAGCCATTTATCAAGCTCAACTGTGGCGCTTTACCGGCTGATCTAATTGAAGCCGAATTGTTTGGCGCCGAAGCCGGCGCCTACACCGGGGCGACTAAGCAGCGCATCGGGCGATTTGAAGCAGCAGATGGTGGCACTTTATTTCTCGATGAAATTGGCAACTTGTCTTATTCAGGGCAAAACAAGTTGTTGCGAGTTCTACAAACCGGTGAATTCGAACGTTTGGGTTCAACTAAAACACTACATACCAATGTACGGGTAATTTCTGCCACCAATGCCGATATTCCTGCCATGATTGTGAAAGGCGATTTCCGCGAAGACTTGTACTACCGGCTAAATGTTATTGAGCTATCCTTGCCACCGTTGGCCGAGCGAACTGAAGATGTTGCACCATTGGTCGCACATTTCTTACCGCAACGGCAGATTAGCTTAGCGGCTGAAGCGCAGTTAAAGCGGCATCTTTGGCCGGGCAATGTACGCGAGCTCGAGAACGTTTGTAAACGCGTTGGCGTGCTTAAACCTGAAGGCGTTATTGACGTGGATGATTTGGGATTATCTGTGCTTAACTCGAAAGGCAATAGTGTTTCTGAACCTTCTAAACTTGAATTAGAACAAGCGATGCACCAACATCAGGGAGTTATTGCTCGCGTGGCACGCCAATTTGGCATGAGTCGCCAAGCACTGTATCGCCGATTACAAAAGTTTGAGATTGATTATTAATGAATTCCGCCTTAGTTCGCCGTATCTATGCTATTAGCATAGTGCTGTGCACTCTAATGCTGATCCCCTTTTTGCTGGTGGTTGAGTGGCATCCAGCTCAAGAGCTTCTGTTTGCTGGGATCGCTCTCGGAATTAGCATGTGGCTTGGTCATCAGCTATTCCACAATATCCACGAGGGGCTAGCGGCACTGGAAATGGGCTTGCTCAACCTTAAGGATGGCGAGTTCTCCACGACGTTGGCTTACGATGAAAAAGATGAACTCGGGCACCTATGCAACTTATACAACCAGACCATAGCGCACTTACGCGATGAAAAACACTGGATTTACCAGCGCGAACTATTGCTCGACAAAATCACACAAAGCTCACCGGAAGTATTGTTTTTGGTCAATGACCAGCAGCAAATCGTATTTAGTAATGTCGCCGCTCGACAGTTTTTTCAACAACCGCATGGCCTAGAAGGTCAAAAGCTCGAAACCATCGTTGAGGCTGCACCTAAAGGTGCGCATTCGGCAATTCTAGCTAGTAAGCACGGCCTATTTAGTATCAATATTGCTGAGAATGAAACCCAAACATGGCACTTGTCATTTGGCGAGTTTCTACTTAACAATCAAGCTCATCGCCTATTTATTTTAAAGCAAATGACGCGGGAGCTCAGCCGCCAAGAAGTTGCGGTGTGGAAAAAGGTTATTCGCGTTATCAGTCATGAATTAAACAATTCCCTCGGCCCAATTTCGTCGTTGTTACACAGTGGCCAAATAGTTAGCGAGCAGCTCAATGAACAGCGTCTATCTAGGGTATTTGCAACCATCGAAGATCGCATTCAACACCTCACTGACTTTGTCCAGGGTTACGGTAAATTTGCCAAGTTACCTGAACCGCGATTTGAAACCATTCAATTACAACCGTTATTCGCTCAATTAGTCGAACAATGGCATTTTCACTGTAATGGTGAACTCGATATAAGTTTAGTTGCAGACAGAGTGCAGTTAGAGCAGCTGCTTATCAATTTGCTGAAGAATGCCCATGAATCTGGCACAGACCCAAATAGTGTTGAATTAGATGTTGTCGGATCTGGGCCGGAAATCATTCTTGAGGTTAAAGATCGCGGTAAGGGCATTCCCGATGCGACCTTGGCTAATGTATTAATTCCGTTCTACTCGACCAAGTCCAATGGTTCGGGATTGGGGTTGGCATTATGCCGTGAAATTGTCGATGCTCATCACGGCCAAATCGCTCTGTACAATCGCAAAGGTGGTGGGTTAAGTGTGAGAGTTGTATTCCCGCGGGTATCTTCAGTTTAAGCCGTGAACTCCTTACCAAGTAGCTCTAGTTTCACTCTGATATAAGCGCCAGACAAACCCTGCCGCAACGCTGTACGTGAGATCATCTTCAAACAAAGGGCTATCGGTATTGGCAGCGCCACTGTGCAATTGCACACTGCCGCCAACAAAGCCGCGCGCTTGTTCACCTATTGGGAAGGATAAACCGAGGGATACTTCTGTACCTAAATAACCACTTTGTGCGTTATAGGCCGCGCGAGTATCCGTTACAAACTGCTGATCGACCTGGTAAAAGTAGTCATGTAGTTTTTCTGACGCAAACGTAAAACTCAACGAAGCATTAAAGCCTGTATCTTTGAATAGTCTACCACGCTGCTGATATGAAAGGGTGGGCTCAAGTACATAGCCGCGTTGATCGATACGACCGAAGTCGGTAGAGAATACCGCTCGTGCCTGCATGCGAGCATTGAGACGACCATTCCCGCCATTGGCAAATTCAAAGTCTTTGATTCGATAGATAAGTTGTGGTCCTACTTCGAATAAAAAGTCGAGTTCTGGCATGCCTTCGCGGGCCGTATTTTCATCACTGTCTGCTGAAAAAGCACCGCCAAAGGATATGTCTAGCTCAAAGTCGTTTTCTTCAACTACCACGGCGCGCGCGCCACCCCCCCCAATACGAAATACATCGCCGCGATAAATTACATAAGGAGCTGCTAGGCCGATAAAATTACGTTCGCTCGAGCTCGGGTAATTGGGAACTTCGCCAATACCTCCGCCGAGGCCAAATTCCCATAAGGGTTGGGCTTCATCTAAGGCTTCAAAGCCGGTTAAGTTGCGCACGGGAGACTCATGACTCGCAACTTCTTCGGCATTCACTGCAAAACAGCAAACTACGGTAGTCGATAAAAAGCAGCTATTCATGAATTTTTGCATGGCTTTGTCCGTTAGTCATTTTTACTCAGTTGCTTCACTGGAAGGTGATACATAATTCTCAGGTGCTTCAACGTTAACATTCAACAAATCGATCAACATTGACTCAATGTCAGATTTCAGATCATCGAAAAACGCTTCATCAGAGATTTCTAAATCCGCATAGTAAACGGCCTGTTGCTGTTGATACGATTCTAGACGCTCGGTGTAGTTTTCACGCTCTTGTTCGGCGCCAACTGCAGATAAGTACGACTTGTCAATCAGAGCAATAGCTTGTTCTTGAGTACTAATCGCTTCGACAAATTGTTGATTTGCAGCATAAGCTGCAGCAAGTGTGTCATAGAATGAGAAAAGCTCCTGCTCATCCTCATAATCGACAAGGGTTTGTGCCATTTGCACGGCAACTTCGGGTGGATGTAAGCGATTGTTAGCCAGAGTTGCCAAGTACCAAGCTGCGCCTTCGATACTGAAAGGGGAATCACTTTGGGCATAATCTTCTAACACAGCGCGCGCCTTATCCAAATTGATGCGCGTTTGAATGCCGTTAGCATAGACTTGGGTCATCTCATAAACATCGACGATTTCGCTTTTTTCAAATGCGCTTTTCAGCAACCAAAAAATATTCGCATCGCGCTCCAGCAGGTTAAGTTTTAATCCGTATATCGACGCCAGATAACCTTCTGCAGCGGGGAATCGCACATTGGCTTTAGCGCGGATCGCTCGTTCGCCTTTTATTTGCGTAGATTCAGACTCACCAAGTAGAAAAAGCACAATATCGGCGAGCAAATCCATATAATAATCTTCATCACTCAACTCGAGTATGTATTGATAAGCCTCTGACCAGTCTTGGTATTCGCCATCACGGGTGTAAGCCCACGCTATGCGGCGCTGAGCTTCTTCCCACCCTTCTTCGGCAAGCTCGAGACAACGGTTAAACTCGGGAGTTTCAGAAGCGTCAAAAACGTCATTGCACAACAGTAGATCAGATTCCCAAACGACCTCGACCACAGCTTCTTGCTCAGCTTTTTTTTGTGCTGCCTGACGACTATTTTCGGACAAGAAGTCAAATATCCGGAAGAGTACAAATAAAACCAGTATCCAACTGGCAAAGATGGCAATATTTCGACCAAACCTTTTCTTTTTACCTTGTTCCTCAAGTCTTGGTAAATCCTTCTCATCACTCAGTGCATAATTGCCAAACGCAAAAGCAAATAAGGCCTCGATGTCTTGATTGTCAAAGCGTTGGGTAAATTCAAGCTCTCGTTCGCGCCAAGCAAATACTTCAGCGAACCTGTCGATAATATCTTGAGGAATATCAAACGGCTGATTTGCCTCGCGTTGTGAACTGTAAAAATGAATCAATGCTTGAAATGTATTAAGTCCTAGCAGTTGATTGATCTGAAACGCCTGTAAGCGTTCGTCATGGAAGAAAGGGTTCCATTCTTGCGCACTTCGACGTGAGTGCTGATCATGCATGATAGTTTGGAATTGCTGCCACAATTCGTTCAGATCAATCTCTAAAGGGTCAGGTTTAAACGTGTTTGTTTGTTCTTGCTCAGAGTTTAATGCAACGGACTGTTTATCTGCAGAATTGGTTTCTGAAGCATCATGCTCAGGCGCTGGCAGCTCACTGTGCTCCTCAATAGGAGGTTCAAACGTCATGACTGGAGAAGCGTTTTCATCGTTTGGAATTTCGGGTAACTCTGGTTCGTACTCCCATTCAACTTCATTCGCACGATATTTTAACGCCTGTTGATACGCCTGATTAACTTGCTGAAAACCCTCGGGGTTGTCTTCGGGATGATTTTCTCTCAGCAGGCGGGCGTAGGCGCGCTTAATAGTGCGGGGATCTTCCGTGGGTTCGATACCTAAAATGGTCCAACAAGAAATACTCATAATTGTTGCTCAATATAATCGGCTATCTCACAAAATTTTCCCCGAGAACGCTCGGCTAGATCCGGATCCTGCTTGGCCAAAATCAGGTCAAATTCCCGTAAGACTTCGGCGATATACTTGCGCTGATCTCCCAAGCTTTCTTCATAGTAACGTTCTAATCGCGCTACAAGTTCACGATTTTTAGCGTTTTCGCGAGGGTGAATTTTTATCCCTTCCAGTTTTTTAAATGATGCATCGATTTCAGCTTCACTCAGGGTTGAATCCGAGTGATTGATAATAGTGCGTTCGCTGGTTTTATTTGAGCCGACCGTTACGATCACCTCTAAAATACCATTCACGTCGTAGGTGAATCGCAAATCAACGTACTCTTCACCCGCTTTGGCCTTTGGAACAGGCACTTCAACGCTACCAATTTTTACGTTGTTTTTTACTAAGCGGCTTTCACCTTGATAAATATTACAAAGAACACTGGATTGATTATCACTCAGTGTAAAAAGGCGGTCCTCGCGGCTAATTGGTACCGTTGAGTTGCGTTCAATCAGCGGTAAGAAATGCCCTGACTCATGTTCCGAAAGGCCAACACTGATAGCCACCGACACGCCCAAGGTGTATGGGCAAACATCGGTTAATACTAACTCCTCGAAGGCAGCGTCGCGGCTTTTCAGGCCGGCTTGAGTACCCGCGCCAAGTCCAATCACATGGTCGGGGTGAATTCGAGTATCCGGTAAACGCTGGAACAGCTTTGTTACTTCGCTTCTGACCCAAGGCATGCGAGTGGCGCCGCCAACCATCACAACGTTTTCCAGCTCACTGACCGAGATTTGACTATCGCGTAGCGCGCGCTCGATGGGTTTTCGGAATCTTTTAATAAGAGGTTCAGCAATGCGTTCAAATTCTTTGCGGGTGATAGCCCACTGATAGCTTTTCCCACTAATTTGTACATCTATTTCACCTTCGTGGTTAATTGAGAGGTGATGTTTGAGATGTTCTACCTGCGTGGCGAGTTTAGCACGATCTAGTGGTGCTAAATAATCTACTTTGAGGTCGTTTACGCGGGCGAATTCATCCATAAGCGCCAAGCCGAAGTCTTCACCGCCAAAGAAGTTATCACCGGCTGTGGCCCGCACTTCGATAATGTTGTCGAAGATATCGAGAATAGAAACATCAAGCGTGCCGCCGCCGAGATCAATAACCATGAAGAGACTTTGCTCTACCTTGTTTTGCAAACCATAGGCAAGTGCTGCAGCTGTCGGTTCATTGATCAATCGATCGACTTTTAGGCCTGCAAGCTCACCGGCTTGCTTGGTTGCATTGCGTTGAGTATCACTGAAATATGCCGGTACACTAATTACCGCTTCATTGACCGACTCATTTAAGAAGGCTTCCGCATCGGCTTTAAGTTGTTTAAGTAGTAGGGCGGATAGCTCAATGGCGTTAAAGCGTTTACGACCGAGGCGGAATTCGGTTTGAGTGCCCATTGCGCGTTTAAAACAGGCTACTGAAAATTCTGGGTGGCTAATTAATCGTTGTTTAGCTGCTTTACCAATAAGAAGGTCATCACTTTTTTCATCGTAAGAGATTACCGAAGGCGTTATGACTTCACCTAACGCATTAGGTATTAATTCAACAGCGCTCTCGCACCATACCGAAACCAGACTATTTGTCGTGCCTAAATCGATGCCAATAATTGCCATTTCTATCCTTAATTAATACGTGTCCGGATGATGAAATCCCACGCGAACAGTATCTATCACATTGGCAAAGGGTTCAAACGCTTCTAGCGCCTTTATACTAAGTGACCAACCTTGACATAGATGAGTGCACCTTGATTTTTAGTGTACGGTATATGTTGGCTCAGGCGGGGAACCAGCCAAGTTAAGGTTGGTTTTTTCATCATTTGCGTACTATTCGACGCTTTGTTTGTATAGTGCTAACGCTCGAACATTGTCTTGTTGCCGCTCACTGATTTGCGCCAGCATTCGCAGACGTTCCTGGGTCGGTTCCAGCTTAATTGCCTTCTGCAAGACTTTTTCCGCCAAGATGTCGTTACCACAATTCATGGCAATTGCACCTAATACCGTTAAGTACTCGACATTGTTGTCGTCTTTCTTAAGCCAGTGCTCTAATAACTTGACCGCTGGTGCAGGGTTGGGTAAGCGCAATTGCTGCATTAAGGGAAGAAGCTGCTCCACAGGCCCCATACCTTGCCATTCCACCAAGTGCTTTTGCGCTTCGTTGTGCATGCCTTGATCCAATAACTGTTGCACATAAGCCGCTTGCTTTGCTCGATCTTTACGGCTAGCGCGTGGCAATTGATGCCAGTGCTGGATCAGCTCATTGGCACCTGAACGGCTGGCTATCTCGGCAAACTCACCTTTTGATGCTTGCGTGGCCCAGTCCGAGTATGCATCGCCTAGAGGCTTGCGCCAGCCAGGTAGGCGTTGTTGGATTTCCTGCCAGCGTCCGAGTTGGGCAAGGATGGAAATCCATAAATTTACAATGGAGACGCGCTTCTGTTCTTCTTCGCTCAGCACTTTAATCACCTCTAGCGCCTGCTCGGCCTCGTTGTTGGCCAGATGACTCTTGGCAATACATACCTTCGCAGCGTAGTCAGCACTGCTCTCATCGGCAGCCTGAAGCCAACACTTTTCGGCGCGATCTCGATCACCTAAGTCTGCCGCCACTTGACCTGCCGCGAGTAAATTAACTCCGTCAAAATCACCAGAGCGCGTGCGTTTTAACCAGCGGTCGGCACGCTCTAAATCGCCTTCGAAATACGCTGTCATACCTTTGAAATAGGCCTTACTTAAACGGCGTTGACTGAATGAACCGAGCCAGTATTTAGAACCTAGCGTGATTCGAAGTAAGCGCTTGCTAACAAAGAAAAGCAAAAGTAATAGTATGGTTGAGCCTATGAATAAGACCATTAAGGTTAAAAAGCTGGTCTCAAAAGCGACATCACCCAGACGGATCAACACATAACCCCTGTTTTCAACCAGCTGCGATCCGGCGATCATGGCTATGATCATCAGCACGAATACAGAAAGGATTAATAATAATCGCTTCATAATGCTTCTTCCCGGTTGCCAAACAGCGCGTTAATACGCGTATCTAGCTTATCTTCCAGTGCTCGTTGCGCTTTCAACTCTGCGGGGAACGGTTTGTTTACTGAAGTTTCAATTAAGTTTTGTAGCGCATTACTGAATTGTTGAACCTCTGTGCTTTCCAAATCGAAGTCGTTGACGATCAGTGCCATTGCGCGTTGAAGCGACTGCTGATAAAGAGTTTCTTGCGCACTAATCGCTGCCGATTTAGCCTGCATCAGAGCAAACTCAAGTTGTTGGCGAACCAGCCATTGACCTTCTTCACTAATGAAGGGCTTGATTGGGGTTACCGTATATTCGACACGCATGAATTTATTGATGAAGGCATCCCAACTGCGACTTATGTTCTCGCGCCAATCGCCCACTGACTCACTTAACTCTTCTGGTTCGGGTTCATATTCTTCCGGAAAATGTGTATACACCGGCAGGTTTTCAACTTGTGGGATCAAACCTGAAATAGCCAAGGCAACTGAAGTGAGCGACGTTGGATTAAGCTGACGTAATGTTTGCATATCTTCCGCTAGCAGCTGGCGAATTGGGATCAATGATGGGTCAGCTAAGTCAGCTAAACGCGCATCGGCAGCAGCTAGCATCATTAAAGCGCTACGATCATCACCTTCAAGCCACAATTTGCGACCAGCCATGCGTACTAGGTAATCGGCCTCGGCTAACAGCCAGTCTGATGGGCGCCGACCACCGATTTCGGTTAATTCTAACTGTAAAAGTTCAATTCGCTGATTAAGCGCTGTGATAGTATCTTGCGCATCAGTTAGTGCTTGTTGACTGAGTTGAGCATTCTGACGCTGGGTTTGCACTGCAGTATTCAATTGACTTTTGACCTTCGCAAGCTCTGACTCAGCGCTACTAATTGCCTGTTGCTGAGTCATCAACGCGCCTTGCATCTGCTGTTGTTGACCGTCATCGACGCGCAGTTTAGTCCAGTAGTACCAGCCAGAGGCGCCGGCAACTGCAATCAGTAACAGTAGATTGATAATGATGAAAAACCACAATAAACCGGTTTTGGGTTTAGTCTGTCTAGTTTGAGAAGAAGTGTCGGCCTCAATTACCGTACTGTCATCCGCGGCCAATGCAGCAGTCAACGCATTTGGGGTACTTGAGGTATCAGAATCTGCCATGCATTACTCCATAATTTGATGCACACACTTTAGCAACGCTGGGTCACTTGCGCCAGCGCTTATATGTACTGACTTTATCCCGGCGCGCCGGGCTATATCGGCCACTCGTTGACTGGGAACCACCCAAGGTTTGTCACTGAGTTTGGCAGATACTGGGTGCTCTGTAAGCTTATCAATGGCTTCGCCATTAGTGACTACAATGATTGACGCTTGCGACAAATGCTCTTGATTGGCTTGGTTCAATGGAATTGATTGACGTCGATAAACCGCATAATCGTGACAATGAGCACCGCGCTCTGCCAGGGTTGCGTGGATTAGCGTACGTCCGGCAGACCCTTTGATAATAGCGACTTTACGCCCATCAATATCGTCAAGAATTGGATCATCAAGCAAGCCCTCAGATGTTGCCTCTGCCGGAACATGACACAAATCGGCGTAATCAGCCAATACCCGTGCCGTTTTATAACCAATACAAATGATGAGTTTCGGATAGACCAGCGTCTCATTCAGTCTTAACGCATAGGATAAGGCATGAGCGGCATATTGACTGGTAACTATAGCAGTGTCGATTGCCGCGTACTTGATGGCACAAATAAGTTCTTTGTATCCTTCAGGCTCTTCAACCACACGCTGCAAAGCGATGCCACTGCAATTGTCTACATGCGTTTCGAAAAACGCCATACTGGCGGCCAATGATTGTTCGGGGCGAATAATAACAATCACAGGTAACCGACCGTCTAACTATGCAGTTCTGCTAGTAATGCCCCGGCTCCCTGGGCTAGCAGTTGTTCCGCGACATCAATCCCTAGTTGTTCAGCTTCGTCAACACTGGCAATGGCTTGCGCGGTGATCAATGTTTGTCCATCGCTACTACCTACTAAACCTTTGAGCAACAACGTATCGCCATTGAGCTCGGCAAAACTGCCAATCGGTACCTGACAACCACCTTGCAAGCGTGCGTTTAAGGCTCGCTCGGCAGCAACGCGGTAAAAGGTAGCCTGATCTTGCAGTGGCTTCAACAGTTCGATAAGCGCTGAGTCATCGTTACGGCACTCGATACCAACAGCACCTTGCCCCACTGCTGGCAATGATAACTCAATCGGCAAGGCGTATTTAATTCGATCTTGCATACCCAATCGAATTAAACCGGCAGCGGCCAAAATAATCGCGTCATACTCGCCATTGTCGAGTTTCTGCAAGCGTGTATTCACATTGCCGCGTAAATCTTTAATCGTTAAGTCTGGGCGGTGGTGACGCAACTGACATTGACGCCGTAAGCTCGATGTACCCACAACCGCGCCATTGGGTAGTTCATCAATTGCGCTATAGGTGGAAGATACGAAGGCATCAAACGGGTTTTCGCGCGGGCAAATGGCGTGTAAACCAAATCCTTCTGGAAATTCTACCGGTACGTCTTTCATCGAATGCACCGCGATGTCGGCGCGGTTCTCGAGCATTGCAACTTCAAGCTCTTTGATGAATAGACCCTTGCCACCTATTTTTGCTAATGGCGTATCTAAAATCCGGTCACCTTGAGTCGACATGGGGACAAGCTCAACGGTTAGATTGGGATGATGACGCAGTAGCTCAGCTTGCACATATTCGGCTTGCCACATAGCAAGTGCACTTTTGCGCGTTGCGATTCGGATGGTGTTAGGATCTTTCACTTCATTTTTCCAAATGGTTGGACAGCATTAATCAATCTGGGTACAGCGCTCTAATTAGTCGCTCAGTTTTGTATTGCATATCGAGCAAGTTATTTTCAACTTCTGTTACCCAAGTCTTGCCCAGATCGGTTGAACTAACTATTTTGCCATCATCACAAAGATAGTAGATTTTTTTATTGTGCGACAAATGTGGAAGCGCAATTTGGCAATCTGGGATAGCTTCGCCATGGAATCGCATGCGACTCACCTTACCCGCATTATCAATTCGACGAGAAGTGATAAAAATTTTACGAGCAACTCCTTTCTTCCTACTCATAGATATTACAGTACCATCGATAAACGCTATAGGTAATGAATCTTCCACCGGGATATGAGTTATTGAACCTGTCCGTCGATCAATCGTTTGCCAAGTGTTGCCGAAGTCTAAACTGACTATCTGATCGCCAACAACGCTCCAGTTTGAACTTTCGTGACCAACTAAAATACCGTTATCTAGTTGTTCCAATTGATACAACTTCATAGTTTCTTGTGTCTGCCAAGTAGCTGTTGAAGGGGTGTATTCATGCACTTTTTCATCGTCGAATACGCGAAGTTTACCGCTACTGGTTATTGCAAAAAATATCCCGCCTCTGACGACAAAGAGTTTAGATGGTCGATCGCTATTTATGGTTTTAATGACTTTGGATTGTCGGGTGCTGGGGTCAAGCTCATACACCTTGATAGTCTTCGCATCGCGTGTTGCCGCGTAACTCTGTTGGTTGTGTTCGCCTAGCCAAATGATGGATTCGTCGCCACTAAAGAGTTTGAACGATTCCCAGCTATCCGCCTCGCTGTCCCAAGCAAAAATATCGCCATTGCGATTTCCAAACCAGATTTGCTGCTTATACTCCATCGCAGAG
>CAXRGW010000003.1:0-50706 GCA_964230255.1 Alteromonas sp. | reverse complement strand
TTTACAGCAATTAAGAGGTAAATCGTGTCTGTAGAAAATGCCATGCCCATTGAGTTTTCCGATGCCGCAGCGCAAAAGGTAAAAACCTTGATCGCTGAGGAAGAAAACCCGAATTTAAAACTACGCGTGTACATTACGGGCGGCGGCTGTTCAGGATTTCAATACGGCTTTACGTTTGATGAGAAAGTTAATGACGGCGATATGACTATCGAGAAAGATGAAGTCACGCTGGTGGTCGACCCTATGAGCTTGCAGTACCTTGTCGGCGGCGTTGTCGATTACACCGAAGGCCTCGAAGGTTCACGTTTCTTAGTCGATAACCCAAATGCCACTACAACCTGTGGTTGTGGGGCAAGCTTCAGTATTTAATCATCTCGTCCAAGTTGCGCCGATTGAGGCGCAACTGCTACGCTTTAAGCATTCTTTATTGTTCGAGACAAAACTGTGTTAAAGCTTTACGGTTCAACTACTTCCCCCTTTGTACGTCGCTTGCGTATTTGGTTAGCCAACACCGAGCATGAGTTTGTCAACATGCAGATCTTTGACGGTCCCGATCGTGAAATACTTGCAGCGCGCAACCCGGCGATGAAAGTGCCTATGCTGGAGGATGGTGAGTCAATCATTTTTGATTCACGTATTATTTATCGATACTTAACCGAAAAGTTCGACTTTCCAGCGCCTAGTTGGGAGCAGGAAAATCACTTAACCGTAATTGATGCGATGAATGATTCATTGGTTCAGATCCTATTGCTCGAGCGCTCCGAAATCGATACGAACGCCGACCACATGTATTTTCGATTGCAGCGCGAGCGCGTCGATACCAGTTTACAATACCTAGACTCGCTGGTTGAACAGGGGCTGTTCAACGATTGGCATTATCCATCTATTTGCTTGTATTGTTTGATTGATTGGGTCGAATTCAGAACCTTGCACGAACTGTCTAATGTGCCGCGATTACTGCAATTCCATCGTGATAACTCTGATCGAATTGAAGTAACCGCAACGGATCCACGTAAAGATTAGAGACGCACTAATCTTCAAAACCCCAAGGTGCAGGTGGCGGCGCTATCGGATTGGATAAATCAAAATCTACGCGGAATTCTCGCGCCGGTCGAATCAGACGATAAGTAAACATTTCTGGATACAGGAATAGTTGCCAGGTGTTATCTATCGATTGCGGGATCGCTTGATCGATAAATAGTTCTATGGTGAAACGATCGGCTGGAAATGATTGAACGGTTGGCCATCCTGCCGTTGTAACAACGCCACCGTATTGAGTCAAAGCGTCTTCAATGCCATCACGGTGGCGGTGGTCGTGTTTTAGCGATAAACCTGCCTGCGTCTTTTCAATAATCCATGTGCGTGAGCGATCTTCACCAACGTGAAACGGTATTTTAATTGTGGTTTCTGAACATTCGCGTACATGCATTACTAGTGCTTGATTGGCGAATGCTCCATCTGCTGGTGTATCAACCGTTATACTTCCAGCGAAAGCTTTGCCACAGAGTTTTGTTAAATTAGCAAAGAATTGCTCGCCGGGTGTGGCAGTCGCCAGGCTTTGGAAACTGCATAACAGGCATAATGTAAGCCCGAGCTGGACGAGTCTAGTTCGCATATTAGTATCCTTGTTCAAAGTCTATTGAGTAGTTTAATGGTTGCTGTTTGAAGTAGCGCAGATAGTTTTCCGCGAAAATATTAGCCACTGCTAACGGTGACGAAACCGCAGCGGTATGTTGCGTAACCCAAACGCGCGAATGATGCCAAAAAGGGTGCGCTGCAGGCAATGGCTCTTGCTCAAATACATCTAGAACAGCAGCTTGTATTATCTGGGAATCTAATGCTGCGAGTAAATCGCTTTCCACAATCGCATTACCACGCCCTGCATTAATCAAGACGCAATGTGAGGGCAAGTGTGCTAGAAAGTTTTGATCGATAAACCCGGCGGTAGCAGGGGTGTCGGGTAAGATACTTACAACAAAGTCTGCCTGTTTGGCAAAGTCTAGCTTTTGCGTGGCAGTAAACATAGCATCAAAGCCGTCAGACGCCTGACCACGACGGTTGAGGCCGATTACTTGCATACCAAAAGTTTTAGCAACGGGTACTAGACCTGCAGCGATACTACCGGCACCCAAAATTCCTAATGTGTGGCCAGCTAACGTGCCAAATTCGGGTGGTTGCCATTGCATTGGCCGAGTGAGATCCGGCTCACCTTGGCGCGGATGAAAGCGGTCGATGGCCCGACTAAAATGTAATAGGTAGGCAAACACATACTCTCGCATGGCACTTGTAAATATGCCCTTTACCCCGGTCAACTGATAATCTCTTTTGGGCAATGTCACCAGTGGTTTGTTACCTGCCCATGTGGACTGCAGCCATTGTAAATTTTGGCAGGCAGGTAAAATTTGTGCGGCTAAATCAGGCTCGCCCAGCAGAATTTCTACTTCTGCAGGATTGATTTCATGTGGGAGCTCAGTTGCTTGGAGCAGGTTCAACTCCGGTAGCGCTAACGTTTCAAATGCTTCAAGGTAGCGCTGTATGTCACGGCTTAGTATAGTCAAATTGGGCATCGCAGTTGTTTCCCGTGCTTTATGTCATTTCGCCCGATACGACCATAGTAAAGTTATCTTGACTATTGGATCCATATAAATCTATCAAAACGAATAAAATTCGCTTGAAGGTTTTATGAAACGAATTATATTCAGATATATTCTAGGGCAATTACAACAATATAATATGTCAAACCTAACATTATCGAATGCAAAAATATTATCCCCGAAGCGTAACTCAACTCAGGCGGAATCTATTCCAGAGTTAGTGTCGGAGCAGCTGAATCACTTTGGGATTAAGGCGGATTCGGCCTATGGGCAAGCATTAGCAAACGCGGCAGAGCACCTTTATCAGAGTCAGGCGGATGTAATGCAACTGTGGGAAATAACCCAGCAAACACTCAGCGAAATTGATCAGAAAGAAAAAGTGGCGTATTTCAATGCGAAGAAGTTTTTATCCTTCCAAATCGCAAAAATACTCGACTCGTTACAAAACCCATTCCGCGCAACCTATCAAAGTCTGTCTGGTCAAGACGCTACCGCTGGGAAATCTCACTATCCATTATTCGATAATGTAACGGCTCTATTCTCCGCTACGCCGGTCGTAGTGCGCACAGCAACTTATATTTATGCTTGTACAGAGTGGGTTGATGACGCGTTCCAAGGTAAAGAATCCACTCACCAAATTTATTCGCGTCTTCTCAACCCGACTAATATTTCACTCGCTAATGCGATTGTTGATATGGAAGCGGGTCCTTTTGCTGCGGATTATTTGGCGTGGAACTTCAACTCGGGTATGGCAGCAATTGATGCCATGTTGTCGAATGTTTTGACGCATGGTGATGTGTTAGTTGTGTCGCGCAACGTTTATGGCGGTGTTTTTCAGCTATTGCACGATTTCTTTGCACGCGCGAATCGCATGGATATCCAATTGGTTTGGTTTGATGGGTACTCGGCGGAAGAATTTGAGACGTGTTTCAAGCAAGCGCAGGCAGATCACGCTGAGCGTTTAGCTAATGGCAAGTCATTACATGTTTACATTGAATCACCTTGTAACCCGCACGGCTTAGTTTTAGATGTTCCTGGTATCGCCAAAATTGCCCATCAGCACGACGCCTTAGTCATGTTAGATAGCACCTTGGCTACACCTGTTTTAGCACAGCCTTTACAGCACCCGGATAAGCAAGCACGCCCTGACTATGTAGTTCACAGTTATACCAAGGACATTTGCGGTACTGGCGCTACTACGGCAGGTGTGGTGATCGGTGAAGCTTATCGCATGTTCCAATCAAAAGGCGATTGCGTCAATGGTTGGGACTGGTCACGGACTATGTTCTGGGATGTGTATTACATCAAAGGCGCGTTCTTGGATTCGGAAAAGGCATTCGATGTTCTCACTGGTATGAAAACCTTGCCACAGCGAATGATGACCAAGGTGATTAACACCTTAGTGTTCACTCAGTTCTTACAGTCTCACGAATCATTTAGCGTCAATTGTAATGCTATTGCCACGCACAAGAATGCTGAAATTTGTCGGTCGACAATGAAGCATGGCTGGCCATGCAGTTTGTTTACTGTGGATATGGAGTCTGCAGGTCTTGAACGCGATGCTTTTGTGCGCTTTTTCGACGCTCTGGAGCCGGCGTTTGGGCACCAAGTCAGTATTGGCCAAACCAATACTATAATTCTGTGCCCAGCACTCACGTCGCATTCAGAACTAGACCGAGCAGAGCAGGAAAAAGCCCAAATCTTTATGACCACAATGCGTATTGCTATGGGGACTGATAACGTGAAATCGCTGATCGCCCACTTCGTGAATGCTGCACGATTGCATATTGACCCAGTTGTAACTGGTTTTTCTGAGCAGTTTATGTCCGCAGATGAGATCGAGCGTTTGTATATGGAAACAGCGATGTCAGTCAGTCAGCAATACTTCAGTGATATGCCCAGCATGCAGGATCTACTTAGCTAAATCACTGGCGAAAAATCTCAGTTGGCCGATAACCTAAATGGAGACACTTGCAGTCTCCGTTTGGGTTGTTAACTAGGTGCCGATTATGAGTCAACTTTCACTTACCATTCATCTCAACGCTTCCACTGAGGAGGTGTTCAATGCGTTTGCGCTACCAGAGAAACTTGTACAGTGGTTCGCACCTGGGCAATCGGTAGTGGCTCAGGTAATGTCGAGTTTTGTCGAAGGGGGCAAATATAGCTTGACCATGCAGGAGCCCGACGGACAGCAATTCCAATTGATTGGCCAATACATGGCAATTACCGAGAATCAGCACTTACGCTATTCATGGGCATGGGCCGACACCGCAGAAGAATCGTTAATTACTGAAGTAGACGTGGTACTCGCCGCACTCGATGAAAACATTACTGAACTAACGCTAACTCACAGTGGCTTTGCTAATGATGCAGAGCGTGACCAGCATCAACACGGCTGGATTGACTGCATTGAGAAACTCTCGCGCCTAGTTTTGACTGAGGCGTATGCCTGATAAAGGGTCATCTCCCCTGTCTTCGTTATCAATCTATTGGCTAGTTTCGCTTTGGTTAAATAATCCACACCGGCAATATCTATATGAACCCAAGGTAAGGCTTATTAGCGCCAGGGTTACCAGTACCTGAATTCTTTATGTCAGCGGTATTAGACTTGATTTGCTCGAAGTGATTGGGGTGCAGTGGCCATACGTGTTTTCCCAACACTTTACCGATACCCGTCATGCGCTGCGCTAAATCAAAATCTCCTGTGATCACAGCAACGTACTCATCACTTAAAGCGCGCACTGCTAATCCCGTTAATATGGAAAATTTGACTAACATTCGCGGCGCAAATTTTTGTTGAGCATACTAAACCGCATCCGCGAGTAACAAGTGTCCTTCAGCGTCCGTCGATATGATTTCAATGCTAGTACCCTGCATCGTCATAAGCATATCGCCCGGGCGAATAGCCCCTTTGGCGGCTACTGAGGCGGGAATTCAGCCACCATTGTGCTAACTACCAGGTTGATTTTAGCTTCGCGCTCCTGCGGCGACAGACTCTTTGAAAGCGTATTAGCTCCATTGCTGCTCCACACAACTGTTTTCTTTTTAGCATCGATAATGTCGACCACTAAAGTACCTACCGTGTATTCGCGCACACGGGTTGTTGGTACGTGGGCTCGGTGGTAAGGCCCATACCACCAAAAGGGTTGAATACCCCAAGTGGTATAGTAAGTATCCACATCGATGCGCTTTTCATAGCTGGTGTGGAAAGCGACTAAAAAGTCAGCTTCTGCTTCTGTGACTAGCGGGTGACCTTGGGCTTGCAATGAGCTGGTAATGGCGTCTTTCACTCGCTTATTAAGCAACGTTGTTATGGAGCCGTCAGTATTGGCTTCTGGTGCAAAAGCAAAGCTCTTCAGATGACCAAAATTGGCGTTAGTATCAAAGTCCGTGTTTACCCGTGGGGCTAGTGTACAAGCATTGAGTATTAAGCCCAGAAAAGCGATTAACAGGATCCAGCTACGGCGCATGTTGATTCCTCTGCATCATGGTTTTTAATATAGACCGGTAAACACTCGATCTAGTTCGTCAGTTTTAATAGTGTGGCAGCTTTTGACTGACCTGTACATCATATACGAGTGCAGTTTCCACGTGGTTTACTTCGGCTCGCGCCGTTATCGCATCAAAAACGAAATCGCGTAAATGTAATGCATTTGGCACGCTCACATGGAGTAAAAAGTCATTCTCTCCGCCGGTATGGTACAAGCTAACTACTTCATTGGTTTCGAGTAAGTCTGCTTGAAAACCCGCAATGGTGTCGCGATCGTGATTCGATAATCGAACCGCCACCATGGCTTGAATATGACCACCAAGTGCTTCGTGATCAACTTGTAAAATACTGGAACGAATTACCTTGCTCGCATACAAGCGTTTGACGCGCTCGTGGCACGATGATGGTGCCAAGCCAACCGCTTCTGCAAGCGTTTTGTTATTGAGGTTCGGGTTTGCGTACAGGTGTGCCAATAATTGCACATCAGTGGGATCCAATAGGTTTTTCCTTGCCATACGCTCGCCTTATTCGGGTAACACTAAGCTGCCAAGAACAGCCGGTGAGCGGGCTCCAGTCACAGCTGGCATATTGCCCGGTAATTTATGCCAATACTGATGGGCTAACCATGCAAAAGCAAGTCCTTCGACATGCATTGGGTGAATTCCTCGCGCTGCTGTTGATTCAATGTGATGCTGTGCAAGCGCCTGTTTAAGCAACAGCATTAATTGGCGATTAAATACGCCACCACCGCAGACATAAACATGCTCAGCCGTGCTTAATGCCTGTATTGCTTGCGCAACTGAACGGGCGGTAACCATCGCTAAGCTGGCTTGCACATCGGCTGCAGCATAGCTCTCTAAATCAGCAACACAAGATTCAAGCCAAGCCAAATTAAAGTATTCTCTGCCGGTGCTTTTAGGATACTTCTGAGTAAAATAGGGATCCTGTAAACAGGCGTCAACCAATGCCGGTATTGGCGTTCCACTTGCTGCCCATACACCATTACAATCATATGCACCAGAGTTATGACGCTGATACCAAGCGTCTAATAACGTATTCGCCGGACCGGTATCAAAGCCAATGACCTTCGCGCCATTTGGGTCAATATCAGATGCTGGTAAATAAGTAATATTGGCGATGCCGCCTAGGTTTAAGATGATATGTGCCTTGTCTGTACTGGCGAACATAGCATGATGGAACGCGGGGGCTAGAGGCGCGCCTTGTCCGCCAAGCGCCATATCTTTGCGCCGAAAATCAGCAACTACAGGAATATTAGTGCTTGTGGCAATAATGTTTGGATCACCCACTTGCAGAGTGAAGCGACCATTCGGATACTCTGGCCGTTCAGTAGGGCGGTGACGAATGGTTTGTCCATGGGAGCCGATGGCAGTGATTTGTTCGGCACAATGATGAGTTTCAGCCAGTAACTTTTCGACTGCGTGGCTAAAAACCTCTGCTACGCCATTTTCAACGACACCTAACGCATCAATTTCATGCTCACCAGAGGTGCACAATTGGTGTAAATAAGAGAGTAACGCTGGAGGATAGTCACAATGTGCATGACCAATAACGTTAGCTGTCGATGAGGTTACTTCAGCAAGTACAGCATCAACACCATCCATACTGGTGCCTGACATAAGGCCGATAAAGAGGTTACTAGATGCCATCTGTGGCGCTTAGTTCATCGCCAACATGATGCGTTTGTTATTGCTCAATTGAGCCATACGAGTCGCAGCGATTTGTTCAAACTCAGCGCGTTGACTTGTTTCGATGGGATCGGCTTTGGGGAGTTCGACTGTACGTGGATTGCGATGTACGCCATCAACTAAAAATTCATAATGCAGGTGAGCACCGGTAACCATACCGGAACTGCCTAAATAACCGATTACTTGGCCTTGCTTGACGGTTTGGCCGACTTTTACCGCGCGGCTCTTGAAGTGTAAGTATTTAGTTGTGTATTTCTCACCGTGTTGAACAAACACATGATGACCGTTGTATTTGTCGTAACCCGCTTTAACAACTTTACCGTCTCCCGCCGACATAACCGGCGTGCCAACGGGCGCTACATAGTCGACACCGCGGTGCGGTTTAATGCGCTTCAGTACGGGGTGGAAACGCACCGGGTTAAAATTTGAACTTACCCGGGTAAAGTGGATAGGTGCGCGCAAAAAGCTCTTACGCATACTTCGGCCATCTGCTGTGTAATAATTACCATCAGTAAACTTAATAGCATTAAATTCTTCATTCTGGTTGACGAACTCAGCAGCGATAATGTCGCCATAGCCAATAAACTCGCCAGCGATATACTTTTCTTCAAATACAATATTAAACGTATCGCCACTGCGTATCTCAGAAGCAAAGTCGATATCCCAACCAAAAATGCCAGCTAACTCCATGATCTGGTTATCTGTTAGACCAGCTTCCACGCCCGCATTCCAGAAGCTACTGGAAATCTCGCCTTGCGCAAAGCTCAAACGAATATCGACGTCTTTCTGGTCAACATGTGATTTGATATTGCGTGACTTGACGACGCCCGGTTCAGGGTATTCGGCATGAATGTATAGGGTTTCAGTGGTTGAGTATTGATACTTTAAGCCGCTAAACAAATCTTCGTCGTTAAGCTTGATACTAATCTGCTCGCCCGGCCGCAAAGACACCAACATTTTCGCCAACTCGCCAGCGCGCGATACTTCATGAGTGTCTCTAGGTGTCAAGCCTGCGCGCTTGAATATTCGCGCTAAGGTGTCGCCAGAACGAACTGTGTGGTCAACCCATTGGGGTTCATTATCAAAGGTTACAACTTGTGCGGTACTGAATTCGGGCAAGTCGACTTGGTAACGCACTCCAGTTTCAAGCTGACTGACCTCAGTGTGCCGAGAAGCAACGACCGGTTCTGATGGAAAAAACAGTACCAATGTGCATACCGCAGCGGTCGCAGAAACTGCTATTTTATGCCGATGGGGTAGGGCACTAAATAAAGCCTTCAACTGTTCTTTCATTACTCGTACAGGTGTTTTCTATCTACTCAACAGCAGCATATAACGAATAATTGTTAAACTCCAGCCAAAAGCCCTATTTATACGGGTTGGTAAGGTTAGTATGCAGTGAATTGTTGGTATTTTTTCATACCCTAGACTTTCATTGCTGCCCCTCAAATCGTAAACTACTCGGCCTTATTGAAGTTGGATTAATTGGTTGGATAAAGACATGGCGGATTGGCAAGCTGCGTTAGCAGAAATTAAACGCGGCGCAGACGATATTTTAGTGGAAGCAGAGCTCGTTGAGAAATTAAAGACGGGTAAACCGCTGCGCATAAAAGCTGGCTTTGATCCAACAGCACCTGACTTACACCTAGGTCACACTGTTTTGATCAATAAGTTGCGTACATTCCAACAATTAGGCCATGAGGTGATTTTTTTAATTGGCGATTTCACCGGTTTGATCGGCGACCCTACAGGTAAGAACGTCACTCGACAACCACTGTCGCGCGAACAAGTACTCGCAAATGCCGAAACCTATAAGCAACAAGTATTCAAAATTCTAGACCCAGAAAAAACGCAGGTGCGTTTTAACAGTGAATGGATGGATGAGCTAGGTGCGGCCGGAATGATCAAGTTAGCGGCCAGTCAAACAGTTGCCCGTATGCTAGAGCGCGATGACTTTAAAAAGCGTTATGCCAATGGTCAACCCATTGCTATCCATGAGTTTTTGTATCCGTTGGTACAAGGCTGGGATTCGGTCGCTCTAGAGAGTGACGTTGAGCTTGGTGGTACAGATCAACGTTTCAATCTTTTAATGGGCCGCGAGCTACAAAAAGAGCAGGGAAAAGCGCAACAAACCGTGCTTATGATGCCATTACTTGAAGGTTTAGATGGCGTACAAAAAATGTCTAAATCCTTAAATAACTATATTGGCATTACCGATGCACCAAACGATATGTTTGGTAAGGTGATGTCGATTTCGGACGATTTGATGTGGCGTTACTATGACTTGTTGAGCTTTAAACCTCTCGAAGAAGTGGCGCAAATCAAGCAGACTGTTGCCGAAGGTGGCAATCCTCGTGATGCAAAGATCACTTTAGCGAAAGAGTTAATCGCGCGTTTTCACACTGACGCTGATGCCGAGGCTGCACACCAAGATTTTATTCAGCGCTTCAGCAAAAATGCTATCCCGGATGAAATGCCTGAACACGAGTTAGTGCTACCTGCAGAGGGTATGGCAATTGGCAATTTACTCAAAGAGGCGAGTTTAGTTTCCTCAACATCAGAGGCCATGCGCATGATTAAGCAAGGTGCGGTTAAAATTGATGGTGAGAAAGTTGTCGATACCCGTATGAACATTGAAAATGCAGGTCAGGCGGTTTACCAAGTGGGCAAACGCAAGTTTGCGCGGATCACCTTGAACTAAGCACTGCAGGGCGGTTGAGTTGTTGCGCGACCGCCATTTTATCGACAACCTTTTCAACAAAAGCCACGGCTTCTTCGCGATTTTCAAATAGTCTGATATTAAGTGGAATATCAATATCAAGAGTGTCACTGACGCGCTGCATTTGTGATTTGACTAGCGGTGATGTCACGAGCATTGCATCTATCACGCATCCGCATTGCGCGCATATTTGGTAGGCTTTAACAATTTCTTTTTCCGCGTCTCCGTTATAACCCTTTGATTGACTTAGGTCGGCAAAATAGCCAAACGGTCGGCCGCCATATCCGAGGGCTAATTCGTAAATGTCTTTGCGAAAACGGGCCGTGGTTCCATCGCCGATAGCGCCGATAATTAGCGACTCAATAAATTTGTCGTAGGCAGTTAATTGATAACTGCCGTATTTATCTTGCTGCCGGCGAATGGTTGTCATTGCTCTAGCTTATGACCTGCATCTTGCCAGCCCATAATATCACCTTCAAGATGGCGTACGTCACTAAAATCAGCTTCTAGCAAGATGTCAGCCGCTTTACCAGCGCGATACCCAGAACGACAATAAACGACTACTGGTTTGTCTTTGTATGTCTGAATAATGCTCATCTGCGCCGCTACGTCCGTGTGCGGGATGTTAATCGCGCCGGGAACATGCCCTTCGGCATATTCCTCAGCACTGCGCACGTCGAGGATCAACCATTCACTGCTGTCGGCGGCCAATAGTTCAGCAGGTTTTATATCTACTGCATCCTTGGCCAAGACCGTCAGGCTAACAATAGCGATGATGATTGCGAACAAATACTTCACAAGTAGCTTAGTAACGGTATTCATCGTTTTTGAAAGGTCCTGCAACGGCTACTTGAATATAATCAGCCTGTTGTTGGGTAAGCGTCGTGATTACGCCACCAAATCCTTCAACCATATAACGTGCAACTTCCTCATCTAAGTGTTTAGGCAAGACTTCAACTCGTAACAACTCAGTTTGCTGCTCAGTGCTAAGCGTAGCATAACTTTGTTTATACAAATGGATTTGCGCAAGCACCTGGTTAGCGAAAGAGCCATCCATGATACGCGACGGGTGGCCTGTAGCGTTACCCAAGTTAACCAACCGGCCTTCCGATAACAGTATGAGGTGGTCAGCAACAGAATCACTGCGGTAGATTTTATGGACTTGTGGTTTGATTTCTTCCCACCGCCAATTTTCTCGGGTGTAAGCTGTGTCGATTTCATTGTCGAAGTGACCAATGTTACACACAACAGCACCTGACTTTAAACCGGCTAACATGTGCTGGTCACACACGTTGACGTTACCTGTTGTCGTTACCAACAGGTCAATATTAGACAACAAGTCAGCGTTGAGATTTGAACCATCTCCAGCATTTAGGCCATCAATGTAAGGCGAAACAACTTCGAAACCATCCATACAAGCTTGCATAGCGCATATTGGGTCGATTTCACTGACTTTAACCACCATACCTTCTTGACGAAGTGATTGCGCTGAGCCTTTACCCACATCACCGTAACCAATGACCAAAGCCTTTTTGCCCATTAGTAAGTGATCAGTAGCACGCTTAATTGCGTCACTTAAGCTATGACGACAGCCGTACTTATTGTCATTTTTTGATTTAGTGACTGAATCATTAACGTTTATCGCTGGTACTTTTAGCTCGTCATTTTTGAGCATATCTAGCAAGCGGTGAACGCCGGTTGTTGTTTCTTCAGTGATTCCATGCACACTATCTAAAACTTGCGGGTACTTGTCGTGGAGCATTTGCGTTAGGTCACCACCATCGTCAAGTACCATATTCGCTTCCCATGGCGCATCGTCTTTTAGGATCGTTTGCTCTAGACACCACTCGTATTCTTCTTCTGTCTCACCTTTCCAAGCGAATACCGGAACGCCACCTGCGACTACTGCAGCAGCAGCGTGGTCTTGGGTTGAGAAGATGTTACACGATGACCAACGAACCTCTGCGCCCAAAGCGACAAGTGTCTCAATGAGTACGCCGGTTTGGATAGTCATATGAATACAACCGAGGATTTTGGCACCCTTTAAAGGTTGCTCGGCCAAGTATTTTTCACGGATTTTCATCAACGCTGGCATTTCACTTTCAGCGATGGTTAGCTCTTTACGGCCCCAATCGGCCAAGGATATATCTGCAACCTTGTAGTCGCCGGTTGCCATAACATGGTTTTCTTGATTCATAGTCACTTTGAGTTTTCGTTGTTGAATTAATATCTCTACGTAGTATATCGACTAAGGTTCAAAAACCCAAAGCACAACGATTAATCAGATTGTGGATCAGTCCGAATGAAGTGAAGTTGTTCACATAACGGCTCAATTGCATCTAATACGCGGGGTGTAAAACGGTGAATTTTATCGGCATCTGCGAGTAGTAATGGAACGTCTAAGACAGCTTTGTGGGGCTGCCAAAACATTTGTTGCTCTGTTATTGAACCGGTCATTAGTGAAACCAGCGCATGCGGTTGTCGTTTTAGCACTTCAGCTAACCTTACCTCAGGGTAGTCAGTCGGCGAATCTGCGAAAAGCGTTGTTGCTCCACATACTGCTAAGGCTTTATTACCCCAAGCATTAGTGCCAATGCTCATAAGCGGTTTGGTCCAACTGTAAAAGAATACTGATAGCGGCGCCTGTTGAGAATATGTTGCTCGCAGCCGTGCGAGTCGCTGGTCAAATTGTCGCACTATTTCTGTTGCTACTGCGCGCCGTTGTAATTGTGCGCCGAGCAGCGCTAACTCACGGCTAATATCATCCAGCTGCTGTGGCGACGATTTGAATAATGAGATGCCCATTGATTCAAGTCGGCTTATGTCCTGAGGTTTGTTCCCACCAGACCAAACAATGACTAAGTCGGGTTCCAGTGCCAGTAGTTGTTTGAAGTTTACGCCATTGGCATCGGCTACTAATGGTAACTCTTGCGCTGCTACCGGGAAATTACTGTAGGCACTTACCGCGACCAAAGAAGCTTCCGCGCCGAGCAGATACACCCACTCGGTTAAGTGTGGGGCAAGGGTAACAACCCGTTGCGGTTGGCTGTTTGCCACGGCCAAGTTAAACAACGCATTAATAGCGAAAAACGCGAGTCCTATTAGAACATGTGGTAAATGAAACACGCTAGAGTGCTCCAAAGAGTATAGTCGCGATTAGCAAGTAATTTACTGCCAGAATCGCTTTGCAACCGGTTATATACTGCTGAGCTATTGCCAAGTGCCCGATTTTGGTCGGCTTTTCGCGATTAAAACGAGGCAATCTAATCTTCTTACTGGCAACCATAACTGGACCACCTAATTCAGCATTGATACCAGCGGAGCTAACAGCGAGGATCCGGTTGCGATTGTGGCCGACTACATATCTGAACCACATTGGTATAACCCTTAGTGGGCGATAAAAGAGACCAATTAACAAGCTACTGCAAATGATCGGTAATACAGCAAGCCAGCCATAAACAAACTTAACCGGTGTGCCAAAATGCTGAAAGCGTTGTTCTCGCGTTGGCCATGCTTGCTGGCATTCATACAGTAACCGAACACCCAAAGCCGTTACCGGACCTGCTACAAAAAACCAAAATAGGGTAACCGCGACCTGATAATAAAATCGCAACAAAATGCTCTCCATTGCGGCTTTACCTGTTCCTAAGGGTGAAAGCTGCTGAGTATCGCGGTGAACTAATAGCTTTAGTGCTTCTTTGGTAAGGTGTTTTTGTTGTGCTTCTATAGTGCGTTTAACGCGTTTATAGCGTTTAAAATCAGTGTGAAAACTAATTGTAATCCAGAGCATTAAGGCAGCAAAAAACCAACTACTGTGTACCAGTGACAAGCTAATTTGCAGAATCACTAACAAGGGCGCAATGATGACTAACGGCGCCAAACTACCGGCAATTTTGTTTTGTTGGATACTGCTGTTTTCAGCGCGGTTTACGCGTTTAGACATTTGGCGAGCTAGGTAACGGAAAAATACGATAGGGTGATACTTGGGCGGCCACTCCCAAAGACTATCGAGCAGCATTGCGGCACTGATCAACAGTGCCGCTTGAAGTAGCGGGAATGACCAAACTGCCTCGATTCCCATATTAGCTCGAAGAAACTGCCATTTGCTTGACCATACCCATAACTAATTGCGCAGAGTGCTTCGCTGCTTTATCAAGATAGGATTTAAACGAAACCGAGCTGCTTTTGCCAGCTATATCCGACAATGAGCGGATGACCAAAAAGGGTGTGTCGAACATAAAACACGTTTGGCCAATCGCAGCACCTTCCATCTCTACGGCGCACATATCAGGGAATAAACCACGAAGGCGCTCTGCAGCATCGTCACAACCGATAAATGAGTCACCCGTGCAAATTAGGCCACGTTTGCTAGTGATATGGACAACATCAGATGCTGCCAATTCAGCAGCCTCTATTAAGCTTACATCACAGGGGTAGATATCCGGCATGCCAAATACCTGACCACGAGCATAGCCAAAGTGGGTCACATCAACATCGTGGTGTTGTACGCCACTGGCAATAACTAAGTCACCGATTTCTAATGTCGGATCGAAACCGCCAGCTGAGCCGGTATTGACAACAAAGTCTGGTGCATATTGGTCGATTAGAATTGTTGTGGCCACTGACGCCGCCACTTTACCGATACCGCATTTGGCTACTACCACGTCAATGCCATGGAGTTGACCTGAATAAAATTCTAAATGCGCATATTCAGCGACTTCGACATTTTCAAGGGAGGCTTTTAAGAGTGCGACTTCTTGATCCATCGCACCTAAAATTGCAATTTTCATAATTGATTACAAGCGAACAAATTTGCGCGCAGTGTAATCGAAAAGCGCCCAAACTAACACCGCAGAATCAATTTTCTGATGCTTACGCAGCCGCCCGACTCGAGCGCAGCGGACGAGTAGGGCGCTTATTACCATTGGGTAACATGCCGTTACCATTGACCAATGGCTCGTGAGCCAAGGCTTTGCGATAGGGAATTAGTTTGAGCTCGATGCTTTCGCGTACCTCAGAAACGGTATAGCCTGACTTCACTTTAACACGCATGTGTGGCACTTTTGCTGCGTCAAGTGCTCCATTCACAAACCAATCGCGCTGCAGTTTATAGCCGTCTTTACCTTGCTGATATACCAAATCGAGGGCGAGTACTGGGTCCATGGTGTCCTTGCGGCACAGCACAAAGTCTAGCTGTTTACCGACCGCTTTGGCCAAAGCTACTTTGCCGTTCTTATTGGCTGTACCACGCTTTACACTGATAAGGTCAGATAGTCTGACTCTACATACGATGCGGAACTCGTGGCCAACCGCTTTTTCAAGCAGTTCCAAAAAGTTGCGCTCTACTGGTGTAAATAGCTGCTCGCGACGACGAAAGGGGAAAGATAACTGGGTCACAGTTGACTGCGCACTAAGCTTTACTGCGCCAACGCCAACAAAAACTAACAGCATAAGTAATATTATCGCTAATTCCATGATCAACCTCAAAAAGCAAAATAACGCTTGGAAAGTCAAAAAATTGACATTTCAAACGCCCACCTTGATGACTGAGAGAGAAGTTGCAATGCTGATGCCACTTTTAACAGCGGCATCTCAATCGATTTATAAAACTAAAATGTCGACCTGACTGCCATTGTTGTCTGGCGATATAGCGACGCGGATTTTATTTTCTTGCATGGTCAATAAAATTCGTTCATTGAATGTTGAGTGAACCGTTAATTCCCCGTGTTCAACTTGATAATAAGCGACTAGTTCGGCACTTGATAAGGGCACAAAATAACTCAGTGATTGATGAACGCTGTGTTGGCTAGGACTGAATTGATGACACACTTTAGCTTGCTGGTGCACGCTAACGCCGGCTAGTGCCGTTGGGCATTGAGCGGCGTAGCCGTCAGCGAACGCTGGAGCTACCAACCAAGCTAACAACAGAGTGTATATTGCTTTGTATCGCATAGTGTTCAGTCAATCTTAGAATTTTCATAGTAAAAATATAGCTAGCCTGCCGTTAACCAGCAATCGCGTGTTTTATACCTGAGTATGAAACATAAAAAAACGCGGCTTAAGCCGCGTTTTATAAGCGAGTGTTAATTATACTTTGAACTGCTGAATAGATTGTTGCAGTTCTTCGGCTAATTTAGCGACTTCACGCGAAGACTGTGAGGTTTGCGTTGCACCAATGGTGGTTTCCTCAGCAATACCTACAATGTTTTCGAGTCGCTCACTGATTTCTTGAGAAACAACATTTTGCTCGCGAGCAGATTGTTCGATTTGTGAACTCACATCATGGGCACGATGAACCGCGTCAGTGATCAAGTCTAACGCTTGGGTTGCTTTTTCAGTTTGCGCAACACAAACTGTAGTTTGCTCCTTACCCTGATTCATTACCGCTACCGCTTTTTCTGCGCCGGCTTGCAACACTTCAATCATGGCATTGATTTCTTGGGTACTTTCTTGTGTACGACTTGCCAATGTTCTCACTTCATCAGCAACGACAGCGAATCCGCGACCTTGTTCGCCCGCTCGCGCAGCCTCAATTGCAGCGTTAAGTGCGAGTAAGTTGGTTTGGTCAGCAACTCCACGGATGACGTCAAGAATGCCACCGATACTAGCACTGTCTTGATGTAATTTATTGATTACGTCAGCCGCTTGTTCAACATCGGTTGCCAGCACTTCAATGGTGCCTTTGTTTTCCATTGAAATCGCGCGTACTTTCTGTGCTTCGCTATCAGCGTGTTTAATTTGTGACAGTGTATCTTCGGCGCTTTGCGTCACAACCTGAGACGTACTGTGCATTTCTGTTGTAGCTGTAGCAACCTGGGCAATTTGTGATTTCTGGTTTTGGATAGAGCTCGTTGTTTGCGTGGTAACTGCAGAGGTTTGCTCTGAAGCTGCAGCTAGTTGTTCAGCACGAGATCGGATACCTGAAATTAAACTAGTCAGACTGTTGATAAGGTTATTACAATTGCGTGATAAATCGCCGAATTCGTCTTGACTGCTTTCATTCAGTTTGTGCGTCAAGTCACCCGAAGCTGCAATATTCAACAACTCATTCACTTTTGCCAATGGCTGGGTAATTTTCTGAACTGTAAAGAAGGATATTGCGCTTGCGATGATTAGTGACCCTAAAACGATTATAATTATGCTTGTCGTGGCACTACTCACTGATGAGTTTACTCTCTCTTCGGTTTCCTTAACGGTTTTATCGGCTAGCGCTAACAGGTTATTGAGTTCACCAATGGCTTGCTGGATATTTGCATCTGAGGCATCCAGTGCTTCTCGAGCGTCTATTGCGCGCTCCAACCGCCGGACATGCAACGCTAGAATACCGTCATTAGCATTTATTGCCGACGTAGCCGCACTGATCAGTTCGGATATATCAGCCATAGTGCCAGAATCGTCTTGACCATCTTCAGCTTGCTGCATCGCATATAGCTGCGAAGCAATTTGCCCAACAACTAATTCTACTTCGTTGCCGGATAATTCGGCACGTTGCAATGTCTCTGTTTTGGAGAAGTCTATTGCGTTAGTAACTAACGATGTTAGTTTATCCTCTATCTCGCTACCTATGTCAGCTGCACGCGCGAGGTCATCATTGTCTTGTACTTCATCTAGGTCGCCAAAATCGAGAATATATGAAGAGGCGTCGTCGGCGCTGTCTTCAAGGTCACCAATGCGATCCTGTACCGAATTTCGGTTTTCTAGTTCGCGTTTATGGTTGCTGTACATCGCCATAACATTTGCATCGTATTCGGCGAACGTTGCTTTCACAGCCGCAAGGGCCCTTCGCAGCTCATCATCATCGGCGACGACTCGCTCAAGAGTCGCCAACTCAGTATTGAATGTATTTTTACTGTTGGTAAAGCTTTGCCGTTTGGTTGACAGCCCGTTTAACGATTGTTCGAAGAATGCTTCAAACGTCAGCCGCCCCATATTGAGAAAATTAGCTTTCAACTCATTACTGCCGTCAACTGCCGGTATGGCAATTTGGTTAACACGCTCCGTTTGGGTTTGGATATCGTTTAAATTATAGTACGAGGAAAAGCTGATCACTAAGAGTAAGACGATGATAGTAATGAAACCGCCATAAATCCGTCTTGCGACTGTGATTCTCATGTGAGCTCCTGAGCTTTAGTAGAGTTACAACTTGGATGTTGCACACTTTGTTATTTGTAACTAAGTGTGACAAAAACTTGCGTTAAATAACATCCCCTTGAGTTAAAAAAACTAGATTTTCTGATTTAACTCATTTCCGACCTTAGCTTCCGTGAACAGGCATAACTGCGAAAATTGCATACATTGTATATCGGCATATACAGTTTTCTCTTTACGTTTGTTTGTTATAGGCGAAAAACTTCATATCTTCCAGTCTGAGCGCGGTAAGACTGCCACCCCACACGTAACCAGTATCCAACCCAACATTAAGTGGATCGTGTAATAAGCCATTTAAAGCGGCCCAATGACCGAATATTACGCGCTGTTTTTTCTTGCGCTCAGGATTGGCAATAGTGAACCAAGGTGCAACGCCTTTTGGCGCTTGTAAAGGCGCTAGCTTGATGGATAAATCAAGGTTCAAATTGCGGTCTAGAAACCGCATTCGGGTCATGGCATTCACGTAAAATCGACGCTTTTCGATACCATTTTTCGCTGATTCGAGGTTGTTCGGCCCATCGCCATACATGTTATTAAGAAACTCTGGCAGCTTGTCACCACGTAGACGTTTAGTGATAGTATCGTTGTATGCCAAGCAGTCTTCGAACGACCATTTGGGGTGTAAACCCGCATGCACTAGCAGGGTTTGTTTATCTATCATGCGCGCTAATGGTTGCCGACGTAGCCAGTCCACTAAACGCGGTAAGGATTTTGCGCGCAGCAATTTCTCTAAATAATCATTGCGTTTGGCATTGCGAATACCTTGAGTAATTGCCAATAAATGTAAGTCGTGATTGCCAAGCACAGTTTGGAAACTATCACCAAGGTCGTATAACAACTCCAGTGTCGATAGAGAGTCTTCACCGCGAGCAACTAGATCACCCACTGCCCACAGGGTATCTTGACTGGGATCAAAGTTGATTTTTTTGAGAAGTTTACGCAGGGCTGCGTAGCAACCTTGTATGTCGCCAACGATATAATTAGCCAAAATCAGTTCACAATATTGGGTACACGTAAACTAAAGACATCGATGGTCGCTTTTACTCGTTCGCCATCGGCATTTTGCATTTCATAATAACCTTGCATGCTGCCAACAGGGGTTTCAATAACTGCACCACTGGTATAGGTAAAAGATTCGCCGGGTTGGATCGTAGGCTGTTTACCAACAACGCCATCGCCTTGTACCTGAGACGTTTTGCCATTGCCATCGGTGATCAACCAATAACGACTGAGCAATTGAGTGGGTTGATCGCCGTGATTCGCAATGTTGACTCGATAAGCAAACGCATATTTACCTTCCTCTACCGGTACTTGGTCTTCCAAATAACGCGTTTGCACTTGTACTTTAATTTCTGAGGACGTGATCATAAAACTAGACCTTAGGCGCTCGAGTTTGATGCAACAAAATTAGCTAATTCAGCATACTGGTTCAATGAAAGATTTTCAGCACGTAAATCGGGTGAAACAGACACCGCTTGCCACTGCTCGCCCGAGATGACTTCTTTGAGACTATTGCGAATGGTCTTGCGGCGTTGATTAAATGCCATCGCACACACTTGGTTGAGCTTTTCTATACTCGCTACTTGCACGGGTGGTTGCTCGTAGGGGATAAGCCTTACTACCGCAGAGTCGACCTTAGGCGCTGGTTTGAAGGCGCTGGGTGGTACCGGTAATACCGGCATTACTTTGCAGTAATACTGGGCCATAACAGACAGGCGTCCGTAATTTTTGTGATTTCGGCCCGCGGCCAATCGATTAACTACTTCTTGTTGCAGCATAAAATGCATATCTTCAATGCAACCGGCAAAGCTAAACAAGTGAAACATCAATGGCGTTGAGATGTTGTAGGGCAGGTTGCCAAAAACACGTACCTTCTTTCCATCTTCAACTAAGCTTGCGAAATCAAAACTCAACGCATCCTGTTCGATGATGGTCAGTTTCGATTGCATAAAAGGGTGTTGGCGGAGGCGTTTGGCCAAATCGCGATCTAGCTCAATAACAGTAAGTTGGTCGATTTGATCGCATACCGGTTCAGTCAACGCACCTAAACCGGGGCCGATTTCTACCATTTTTTGATCGTTGCGCGGCGCAATGGCACCGACGATCTTGTCGATGATGTATTCGTCGTGCAAAAAATTTTGGCCGAAGCGCTTACGGGCCGTATGGCCTAAGTGGGTCTTACTCATACTTTGCGATTCGCCAATTGTAATGCTTTGCTCATTGCCAGTTGCATACTTCCTGCGTCTACATTTCCGGTTCCCGCAAGATCACAAGCAGTGCCGTGATCCACAGAGGTGCGAATAAAAGGCAAGCCTAACGTTATGTTGACTGAAGCGCCAAAGCCCTTGTATTTCAGCACTGGCAAACCTTGATCGTGATACATCGCCAAGACAACATCGGCGTCTTCTAAGTATTTGGGGTGGAAAATTGTATCGGCAGGTAACGGGCCAATAATGGTAAGCCCTTCAGCTCGCAACTCTTCCAGTGCTGGCGTAATGGTAAGGATTTCTTCTTTACCTAAATGACCGTTTTCACCTGCGTGCGGGTTTAACCCACAGACATAAATTTTAGGATTATCGATACCAAACTTAAGACGTAAATCTGTGTTGATGATATGAATAACTTTGTGCAGTCGATCGCGGGTGATGGCTTTTGCAACATACTCTAAAGGAATATGAGTGGTAGCTAAAGCGACGCGAAGACCTTCTGTTGCAAGCAACATTACCACGTCAATAGTGTTGGACTGCGCAGCAAAGTATTCAGTATGCCCGCTAAAAGAAATACCGGCTTGATTAATTGTGCCTTTGTGCACAGGGCCAGTAACAACCGCGTCGAATAAACCGTTCATATTGCCTTCACACGCGACGCGCAAGGTCTCTACCACGTAGTGACCGTTATCGCTATCTAACTCACCGGTAACTACCGGTTTGTCACACTGGATATGTTGAACGTAAAGCTCACCAGGCCCATGTACCGCTGATTGTTCTGCATCAAAAGGCAACAGTTTTAATGGCAGATTCAATTCGCCAGCACGTTGTAACAACATATCTTGGTCGGCACATACCACTAATTGCGCATCCCACTGTTGTTGTGCAACTTTTATCAATAAATCTGGACCGATGCCCGCCGGCTCGCCCGGTGTGATAGCAATGCGAATTGTCATTTAAGCGTTTCCGTCACCGACTACTTCGATATACGCAGCGTCGCGCATTTCACGTAACCAGCTGTCAGTTTCTTCGGCAAACTTCCGGTTGAAAATTAGCTGGTAAGCGCGGTCTTCTTTACGACGCTCTGTAGCATCATCGATGCGGCGCTCGATTAATTGAATCAAATGCCAGCCATGAACTGAACGGACTGGCTCGCTATACTCATCCGGGCCCAGGCCAGCTAGCGCGTCGCGGAATTCGGGGACATAGATGTTTGGATCGGCGAAGCCGAGTTCCCCACCGCGCAACGCTGAGCCAGGATCGGCAGAATGTTCTTTGGCTAACTCGGCGAAATCGGCTTCACCGGCAATAAGCTGTTGCTTAAACTCAGCGAGCATTTCTTTCGCGCGCTCTTCGCTGAGGATTATAGAGGGCTCAATCAAAATGTGACGGGCATTCACTTCTTCCACTTCAACAACGTCAATACCGCGTGTGTCGAGTACTTTAAGAATGTGGAAACCTGCACCACTGCGGATTGGGCCAATTAGCGCATCTTTGCGTTTGGATTGCACCGCTTCGGCGAACAACGTTGGCATTGAGTTGATATTCATCCAACCCATGTTACCGCCTTCAAGTGCTTCTGCACCTGATGACGAAGCAATCGCGATTTTTGCGAAATCAGAGCCTGTTTCGAGTAACTCGATTACGCGCTCTGCGCGGTCTTTCGCTGCATCAATGTCATCATCAGTGGCTTGTGGAGGGAAACCAATCAAAATATGACCGAGTTGATATTCCGCTTGCTCAGCACCTTGCTGGTCAATCAAGTCTACTAAGGTTGAGATTTCTTGAGGTGTGATGTAAATCCGACGGCGTACGTTAGCGCGCGTAACTTCACCAGTGATAAGTTCTTGTCTTACATTCTCGCGATAATTGTCATAGGTTAGACCTTCTAACGCGATTTGACTGCGCAATTGCTCTAGCGTCATACCTTCGTTTTGCGCAATGTTGCGAATGGTTTGATCGAGTTGTGGATCACTGATTTGAATCCCCATGCGGTCTGCCATCTGCATTTGCAAATTATTCAAAATAAGGCGTTCGATCGCCTGCGTGCGAAGTGCGCGGTCAGAGGGCAATGATTGATTATTAACAACGGCATTGCGCTTAACTGTTGTGATCAATTCTTGTATTTCACTTTCGAGAATAACACCTTGGTCAACAATTACGGCCACGCTGTCGAGTTTGACCTCTTGTGCGGCGAGTGGACTAGTCATGATCAACAGGACTATCGATAACAATGCAGACTTCATCATAGGAATAGCTTTTCTCTTATAAATTAATTTAAAACATAGGGTTGGCGATAGCCGAACATGCCATCTTCAAGCATGTCGCGATTGTTCTTGGTTGAGCCAATACCCTTAAAAATAAACTGCAGTGCGATACCAGAGTCAAATTCATTGATACTCTGCATACCACCGCCATCAATACGATTACTCAAATGACGCTGAGCGACAAAACGCACAGCCCAGCAACAAGATTCGTATTGTAACCCGAAGTAAGATTCTATACTTCGATTTAAGTTCAGATCTCTATAGTAACGACCTACCCAATGCCACTTGTCATTGATTGGCCAGCTTGCAGATAAACCAATTTGGTCTATTTGTTCGCCAGATAGGTTGCGCACATAACGGTGGCTTAACTGCACTAGACTTTCTTTATCGCGTCGATATTCAAGTGATAAACTACTACGGTCAATTTTGTCAGATTCACTGCTAACTTGAACGTCAGTGTGCACCAGCCAGCGTGGATTGATTCGCCAGTCTAATTCAGCTGCGATCGACGAGCTATCTTGATCTTTAGCGGCCGCAGCCACTTTGTTGTCAGCAAAATAGAAGATTTGACCAACACTAACAACAAACTGCTCGCGGTTAGCACTATCCAACACACGGCTAGTAATACCTATGGTCATTTGGTTGTTGTCACTGATCCGATCTAAACCGGTAAACTCTTGACCGCGAAACAACCCTTCAACATCGTTTAAAAGCAGTGTTGTATCGTATAAGCCAATATCTGATTGGTCTTCAAAACTGGTATACAGGTATTGGAATTGTGGTTCGAGCGTAATGGTTGACGTTTGTCCTTGCCATTGCTGTTGACGTTCGAAGATCACATTGCCGTATAATCGCACTTGCCCCAAAGTTCGAGTGACTTCTTCAGCAAGCGCAGTGTTTTCAATGTTTTCTTGTTTGTAATAAGTGTTTAACACACTCGCTTCGGCTAGCAGCTCACCCCACTGACGCTGGTAGGGAATAGATAAGGTCGGTGCGAGGTGGAAGCGCAGTGCTTCAGGCTGACTTTCCAAGGAGTTCTCGAAGTACGCCAATTCAGAATTGACGCGTAATTTCATGTAGTCACTTAAGCCAGTGCGGTACTCGAGCTTGGTCTCAGGTAAAGCGCGATAAGTATCTGGGTGATCGCCAATTACGGCGAAATCACGCAGTTGCGCGGTGAAATCTAAGTTCTGTGTGTAATATGACACACCTAGTGTGCGGTATAAATGGGTATCCGCGCGATTATAAAAATCTGAGCCTAGGTCAACGATGTAGTTGTCGTCACTCAATCCATTAAAGTCGATATTCAATTGCCAATTCTCGGCAAACTGTCCTTGATGAAAAAACCGATAGAAATATCGGTCATTGTCATCGCCAACGATGTCATTATCGTCGGGTAAATACTCAAGATCGATGCTACCTATTGCATTGTTTAGGAGATAGCGGAACTCAGTTTTCAATTGCAGACCACGTTGGGTCATGTAGCGCGGCGAAATCGTCATGTCGTAATTCGGCGCGATGTTCCAATAGAAGGGTTGCTCAATGTCAACACCGGTAGCGCTAGAACTGGTTAAGTTAGGAAACAATAAACCCGTTTGTCGCTGATCCGAAACCGGGAACGCGAAATAAGGTAAGTAAAATACCGGCACCCCACCTATGTAGAAGCGCGTATTTTTCGCTTCACCCAATATCGAATCTTTCTCAATACTGATTTCACTGGCACGAATTTGCCAATCTTCGCCACCAAGCGGGCAGGTAGTAAAAGTCACATCTTGCAATGACAAGCCGCTATTGGCATCTACCGCTATTTGGTCGGCAGAACCATGACCAACAAAACCGGTTAACTGATAGCGAGTAGATATTAAATTGAGCTGTTGAGTTTCTGATTCGAGGTTAACCGATTCACTCTCGACGCGCAATTGCTCGTTTTGATAGGTAACGTCACCTTCGGCAAAAACACTCGTACCATTGTCTTCAATGATGGCTTTTTCAGCAGTTATTACCGCTTTATCACTAACAATATCCACATCACCTTCAAAAACGGCAGTTTGATTTTCAATGATTTCCGCGCGATTTGCGCGCACCACAACTTCACCCTCAGACGATAGCGCCTGCGGATCGAAGCTAATAGGTGGTACAGCACAGAGTGCTAAAGGATCTTGGGCATGTGCTAACGCACCTGGTAGCAGTAATGTGCCCAAAACAATCGTTTTACGGTTAAAAATCAATACCCGTCGCTCTTGATTGGCTTTGCATCTAGTCTTCAGGCGAGTCAAGATGCAACAAAAAATACGTTGTTGTTATGGCCGGTGATTTTATGCTTTTATCAGCGATTTACCAAGTCAAGCAACGCAATTAGTCGCTTTTTCTGTGATTTTCTTTTGTTGTTGAAAGCAATCAGTTAGGATTTTAGCCAAAATAGCAAGAATTCAAGCGACATGGCGTATTGGGGAAAAGTGATCGGGTTCTGCTTGGGCTTTGCTGCTGGCAAGTTCCCTGGAGCAGTTCTTGGCTTAATTGTCGGTCATATGTTTGATCGGGGATACAGCCAAGATTTTAGTCAAATGGGTGGTTTTGGACGATTCTTCACCGACCGCGATAGTTTTAAGCAGCAAGCTATTTTTTTTCACACCCTGTTCGCTTCTTTAGGGCATTTAGCGAAAGCCGATGGTGCAGTGACTAAGTCTGAGATTCAAGTTGCTACGCGCTTGATGGATGAGATGGGCTTATCAGGCGATGATCGAACCGCCGCTCAAAATGCTTTTCGCGAAGGTAAATCAGCCGATTACCCAATTGCAGTAACTGTCAAAGAGTTTGTTGAGTCTTGCCATGGCAGACGCGACATAATGCAAATCTTCCTAGAAATACTGATTCAAGCTAGCTTTTCAGACGGTCATTTAAGTGAGCAAGAATACCGAGTGTTGGAAAAAGTTGCTCGCGGAATGGGATTTCGGCGTCAAGAATTAGATTATTTGATTAATATGTACGAGGCTGAAATCCGGTTTCGCAGTCAATCTCATCAGCGTCAACAATACAATAACCAGGAAACTCAATATTCGGCCGAACATCGCGAGGCTGACGCTTATCGCATTTTAGGGGTAAATGCCAAAGCTGATAATGCGGCAATAAAGAAAGCCTACCGCAAGCTTATGGCTCAGCATCACCCGGATAAACTTGTGTCCAAAGGGCTGCCAGAACAGGCCATGCAAATTGCCAAACAAAAAGCTCAAGATATTCAATCAGCTTACGAATTCATAAAAACCAAGCGAGGCTTCTAATCATCCTATGCTGTCAAACAATCAAATCCTGATAGATGAATTCTTGCAAATGCTCTACCTAGAGCATGGGTTGAGTGACAACACAGTGGCTGCTTATCGCACAGATATTCGCAAGTTTTGTGACTACTTGAGCACTGTTGATGATGCTAAATTGTCTCTCAGCGAGGTTGCCGCCGAGCATATTCAACGCTATGTCCATTTTCGTCATGACAAAGGCCTGAGCCATCGCAGTACGAGCCGCAGCTTAAGCGCTTTACGCGCTTTTTATGCCGCGCAAATTGCCGGTGGTTTGCGCAAAGATAACCCGCTAAGCCAAATCACCAATCCCAAACTGACAGTTGATTTGCCAAGTACGCTTACTGAAGGGCAGGTAGATGCCTTACTTGACGAACCAAACATCGATGACCCCATAGAAATGCGCGACCGAGCGATGCTTGAAACCCTTTATGCTACCGGCTTACGGGTAACTGAGCTAATCAGTTTACAGTTGTCGCAAGTCAGTTTGACGCAAGGGGTTGTGCGTGTCACTGGTAAAGGCAATAAAGAGCGGCTAGTACCGTTAGGAGAAGCGGCAGTTGAACAACTAGAGCATTATATGCGTGTTGCGCGACCCGAATTGCTCCAAACTACCAGTGACATTGTGTTTCCCAGTCGTCGCGGTGTGAAAATGACCCGCCAAACCTTTTGGCATCGCATAAAGCTATATGCAAAACGCGCAGGGATCCGCAGCAAATTGTCGCCGCATACACTCAGACACGCTTTTGCGACCCATCTGTTAAACCATGGTGCCGACTTGCGCGTAGTACAAATGTTATTGGGGCACAGCGATTTGTCGACTACGCAAATTTACACCCATGTTGCTAAAGAGCGCTTACAAGCAATCGTTGGTGCGCATCATCCACGCGGTTAACAGCGGCAATAAACTGCATAGAAAGGTATACACTAACGTACCTTAGCCGGGACGGCAGGCGTTTGTATGTTGTTTAAACTTTGTTACCATCGGTGCTCGCGATTGTGAGCCTTGGCGAGCTTTCATGCTGTGGACTTAGTCTATGTGATTTTCCCAGCTGGCCGCCGGTCTATTGTCGGTGTAATTATTTTTTTTGAGAGAGTACGAGTGAAATTACGATTTTTTTCTGTGTCGGTGTTATTAACTGCTTTGTTAACCGCATCTGCATGCGCCGATGATCCGCAAGTTGAAAAGCAGCAAGACATAAGCCCTGAGAGCGAAACTGTCGTTGAGAAAGACACGCAGAACGTGGTTCCTGAACAGGAAAAAATGCAACAGGTGTTGCGCAAAATCCAAGGTCAACTATCCATTCCAATTACCGCTATCGCAGAATCTCCGGTGGCTGGATTATTACAGTTAACCACTGCGCGTGGATTGTTTTATGCGAGTGAAGACGGTCAATTTTTATTGCGTGCGAACGTATACAACTTAGATGCAGATATGCGCAACGAAACCGAGCTAGCAATGACCGATTTACGCCTCGATGGTTTATCGGAGTTCGATGGGCAAACAATTGACTTTAAAGCGGAAAATGAAAAATACGTGATCAGCGTGTTTACTGATATTACCTGTGGTTATTGCCGCAAATTGCATCGCGAAATTGACGAGTTTAACGACTTAGGCATTACAGTTCGCTATTTGGCGTTTCCGCGCGCCGGTTTAAATAGCCAAGGTTATGCTGATATGGTGTCTGTTTGGTGTGCTGAGAGCCCACAAAATGCAATGACTGCCGCTAAACTCAGCGATTCAATCGATGCCGCTGAATGTGCTAATAGTGTGGCTGACCAGTATCGTTTCGGCCAACAAATCGGCGTAACAGGTACGCCGAATATTATAATGCCAAACGGAACAATCATTCCTGGTTATCAGCCTGCGAAAGTACTTGAGCAAGCGATTATAGATAATTCATAATCATTGTTTAGTTTTTCTCGGCACTTGATGGCAAGTGCCTTTATCACAACTAGACGTCCATGCCTGTAAATATTGTTCGAGCGGAACCTGCTGTTGCATCTTCCACATTAGATGAGTTTAAGCGTAGCCAGTGGCATCCAGTGTTACAGCGCGTATTTGCGCAACGCGGGATCCAAAGTTTACAGGAGCTGGATTGTAGTGTTCAGCAACTCGCTAACTACAATCAACTACTCGGTATCAACAAAGCTGTTGCATTACTGACTGAAGCAATTACTGAAGACAAAAAAATCATCATCGTGGGTGATTTTGATGCCGATGGTGCCACGAGTACTGCATTGTGCTTGTTAGCACTGACTGAAATGGGTGCTAAGTATGTGGACCACTTAGTCCCCAATCGGTTTGAATTTGGCTACGGCTTAACACCACAAATCGTCGATATTGCTGCACAACAAGATGCTGAATTAATTGTTACTGTCGACAATGGCATTTCCTGTCACGCTGGCGTAAGTCATGCAAAGGCGCAAGGTATACGAGTGTTAGTCACTGATCACCATTTACCCGCCGAACAGCTACCGGATGCCGACGCAATTGTGAACCCTAACCAACCAGATTGCCCGTTTCCCTCTAAATCATTAGCTGGTGTTGGTGTAGCCTTTTATCTGTTATTGGCACTGCGTGCGGCATTGCATAAGCAAGATTGGTTTACCCGGCGGGGCCTCCCTGTTCCGAATTTGGCAAATTATCTCGATTTAGTCGCCGTGGGAACAGTTGCCGATGTGGTGACGTTGGACAGTAACAATCGCATTCTAGTTTATCAAGGTATCCAGCGGATCAGGGCGGGTAAATGTCGCCCAGGTATCTTGGCATTACTCAATGCCGCCAATAGACAAAAAGAGCAACTGACTTCTACCGACTTGGGATTTGTGCTGGGACCGCGTTTAAACGCTGCCGGCAGACTAGATGATATGTCCTTAGGGATTGCATGTTTACTGACTCAAGATCATCAACATGCAACCAACTTGGCGATTGAGCTTGATCGACTCAATAAAGAGCGCAAGCAAATCGAACAAAGTATGCAGCAAGATGCCCTAGCTGCGCTAAGTGAAGTTTCCATCGCAGAAGAACAATTACCCAAAGGCTTGGTGGTTTACCATCCAACATTCCACTCAGGCGTTGTCGGTATTGTGGCAGGGCGCTTGAAAGATAAACTACATCGGCCGACTATTGTATTTGCCAACGACAGCGAAACCCTTCTAAAAGGTTCGGCGCGCTCGATCAGTGGTGTGCATATTCGCGATGTATTGGAACTGGTTAATAGTCACAACCCTGGTCTTGTGATGAAATTTGGTGGCCATGCTATGGCGGCGGGATTGAGCGTCGAGCTGGCAAATTTGTCGGCTTTTCAACGCGCTTTTGAAGCAGCGCTAGAACAATGGCAAGACAATATCTTGCAAAGTCACTGTGTAATATCTGACGGCGAGCTTGACGATGACTGTTTTAATCTTGACTTTGCTGCAACATTGAAGCACGCCGCGCCGTGGGGGCAAGGGTTTGCTGAGCCTGTTTTTGATGGCCATTTTGCATTGATTAAGCAACGAATTGTTGGTGAAAAGCATTTAAAGCTGGTAGTCGCAGATAGAAATGGTGAGCTTTTTGATGCAATTGCTTTTAATGTAGATGTTGAAAAATGGCCGAATTTAGCTGCACGTTCGGCGCATTTGGCTTACAGGCTCGATGTTAACGAGTTTCGCGGCAAGCGCTCGTTACAACTGTTAGTCGAAGCCATAGAGGCATAAGGCAATGGCTATATCTGAAAACAGAGTTGTCAGTCAGTTGTTGGCCAATAATCCGCAACTGGTTCACTCAACCAATCGCAAGGTGTTGTCTCATGTTCAGCGCCAGGACGATGATTGGTATGTGAACACCTTGATGCTGGCTGATTGCGATGCTCCCTTTGTTTATCGCCGCAAAAAGCCTTATCAATCGTTGCGCGGTGCCCGCGTTAACGTCACTTACTACCCTGAAACTCGCAGTGTCGCCGGAGTGGATTTTGAGCAAATGAAAGTTGTGCGTCTAAAGCGGAGTTAGTGTGAATAAACGAGTAACGGAAGGTTTTGTATTGCATCGTATACCCTATCGGGAGTCGAGCCTTCTAGTGGATCTGTTTTGCGCTGGCTCGGGCTTGGTCCGTGGAGTTGCCAAAGGTGTGCGCGGGACTAAGTCAGATCGCAAGAGCCTACTACAACCTTTTCAGTGCTTAGAAATTACTCTTTCTGGGCGCAATGAGCTTAAAAATATTGGCCGCGTTGAATCTACTTTTGTACGTTATCAATTGGCTAATCAACCGATGTTTTGCGCAATGTACATGAACGAACTATTGTGTCGAGCTTTGCCTAAAGACATGCCCGCGGACGTTCTTTATATGCTCTACCAGACAACGTTACGAGACTTTGCTGATCTACCTGAATCGCCAGAGCGCCAGCAAATTGAAGCCTTACTACGCAACTTTGAATTGGAGCTGCTATTAGATTTGGGCTTTTTGCCAGATTTGGCCTATTGTGCCGATGACTCAACACCGATAGAGGTAGATTGTTACTATGCGTTAAAGGCTGAGGGTGGCTTTGTGCCAGTGAGTTCTGTGCAACGCGATAGCTTTTATGGCAGGGATATATTAGCAATGGCTGAAAAAGACTGGTACGCAGAAAGTTTACTTACCGCCAAGCGCTTTATGCGCACAGCGTTAATTCCCGTTATTGGTGATAAGCCTTTGCGCAGTCGCGAATTATTTGGCGGTGTAAAATGACCAATGTTGACCTAAGTGGAATTGTTATCGGCCGTGATGACCTCAGTAGTAGTGCAATTGCTAATTTTCTCCAACAGCACATCGATGATATGCGCGCAACTTCGCCTCCAGAGAGCAAACACGCACTTGATTTAGAAAACCTGCGCGACCCTAATATTGACTTTTTTAGCGCCACTTGCCGCGGTCAAATCGTCGGCTGTGTTGCGTTGAAGCGCCTAAATGCAGAAGAGTCTGAACTCAAATCAATGCGCACTGGCGGTGAAGTGCGTGGCTTGGGGATTGGCAAACTATTGCTCGATTTCATCCTTACTCACGCGCAATCGAAGGGGTGTCAACGCGTCTATTTAGAGACGGGAACAATGGCCTTTTTTGCCCCAGCCCGTCAACTTTATCAGCGGCGAGGCTTTTCTTTTTGCGGACCATTCGCTGATTACAGCGCTGATCCCAATAGCGTATTTATGACGCTAACGCTATAACACAAGGCGATCGATTCCATCAAAATTAGCGTAAACAACGCAGACTTAATCTACAGATCTTGGTAGCATATAACGCATATCGAGATAGTACATAAATTACGAAAAGGTTTGCTTGTGAACGAAATTTTTCTCGGCGTAAATATTGACCATATAGCTACGCTGCGCAATGCCCGCGGCACCCAATACCCTGACCCGGTGCATGCGGCCAATGTCTCAGAGTTAGCCGGCGCTGATGGTATAACAGTCCATTTGCGCGAAGACCGTCGTCATATCAATGACAGAGATGTAGAGATCCTAAGCCAAACGGTACAAACTCGCTTAAATCTAGAAATGGCCGTGACTGATGAAATGTTGGCAATCGCGACGCGCTTAAAGCCTGCGTTCTGTTGCTTGGTACCTGAAAAGCGCGAAGAATTGACTACCGAAGGTGGTCTTGACGTGGTGGGACAATTGGACAGCGTCAAAGCAGCCTGCACGCAATTGGCTGATGCGGGCATTCAGGTCTCTCTTTTTATCGATGCCAACGAACAACAAATTGAAGCCGCCCACCAATGTGGCGCGCCATTTATAGAGATCCACACAGGGCAATATGCAGACGCTACAAACGAAGCAGAGCAGCAGGCCGAATTACAACGTTTGATCCACGGTATAGAGTATGCGGATAAAATCGGACTGAAGGTCAATGCTGGGCATGGTCTGCACTACCACAATGTTAAACCGATTGCTGCAATTCCCCAGTTGCTTGAACTTAATATAGGTCATGCGATTATTGCACGTGCAGCATTTGACGGTCTTGAAAAAGCAGTGCGCGACATGCGAGCCTTGATGCAAGAGGCTCGAACACAAGCTCTTATTAGTATAAAACCACAGGACTGAATAATGATCGTAGGGCTAGGCACTGATATTGTCGAAATTGATCGTATTGAAGCGCAGTGTCAGAAATCCATGCGTTTAGCCGAACGGGTGCTTACCGAGCAAGAAATGCTAGTGTTTCAAAAGCACTTGCATCCTGCGCGTTTCCTCGCCAAACGATTTGCAGCCAAAGAAGCAGCGGTCAAAGCTCTTGGTACTGGTATTGGGCAAGGCATTAGTTGGCAACATATCGAGATCGTCAATAATGAGCTGGGTCAACCACAGCTGACCTTCAGCGGCGAATTTGCTAAACAATGTGAGCAACGCAGTGTGACAAATAGTGTCGTGTCTATCTCTGACGAAAAACACTATGCTGTTGCCAGCGTGATTTTAGAAAGTTAACCACCGATGGCAAAAATCTTTCGGCCGTCGTCGGCCAAACGCAACAAATCCCAGCGCCCGCGATTTATTGAAGCTCGCATCGACAGTATTGATCATCAAGGCCAAGGTGTTGTAAGTAGCCATCAGCCTGTTGTTTTTGCCACTGGTGGTTTACCCGGTGAGCAATGCCAAATTGCGATTAGTGATCAAAAAAAGCATGTCTGGTTTGGACACATCAAGCATGTCGAATCGCCGAGTAAGCATCGAGTTAAAGCTTTTTGCCCTCACTCTGCTGCCTGTGGTGGTTGTCAGCTTGATTACACAGTGCCGACCGATATGCGCGAGTGGCGACGTCAGGCGATTACTCAATTACTCAGCAAAGTAGCTGGTATCGAGGTTACTGGTTGGGGCGCTGATATCTATGCTGAGCCATTGGGTTACCGGCGCAAAGCGCGTTTAGCCATTGATGCTCGACAGGCGGGCGATATTCGTCTCGGTTATCGTCAGCAGGGCAGTAATCAAGTCATTGCTATTGCTGAGTGTCAGGTACTAACGCCGCAGCTGCAAAAACTGATAGCCCCGCTACAACATTGGATTAAATCATGTAATCAAGCGCGTTATTTAGGCCACATTACATTGCTCGAAGGTGCTACGGCCATATTGGTTCAGGTTAAAACTACGCGACAATTGTCGGATAGCGTTATCGATACACTGCGCGAGTTTGGTGCACAACAGAAAGTGGTCGTCGCCCTTGATAATAAGCTCGGTGAATTAGAATTTGTATCCGGTTCTGCAGACATGCTGTCATATCAGCCTCACGCTGGTATTGAAGTTACTATTGGCGCCAATGATTTCGTTCAGGTGAATCATCAGGTTAATCAGCAAATGGTAGCTGCTGCAATCCAGTGGCTGGAAGATCAACAGGCAAACCAAGTGCTTGATCTGTTTTGTGGAACGGGTAACTTTAGTTTGTCGCTGGCAAAACGAGGATTTACTGTTACCGGTGTAGAAGGGGTCGATGGCATGGTTGAACGAGCTGCAGCCAGCGCTGAGGCAAATGCACTACAACAGTGCACCTTTGTGCAAAAAGATCTTCTAAACCCAGCGAGTGTCACTGAGCTATTAAAACAAGACTATGATGCTGTGCTCCTAGACCCATCAAGGGAAGGCGCGAAAGAAGTTTGTCAGCAGATGCACGCTCAGCGTCAACCGAATATTGTGTACGTATCTTGCAACCCTGCAAGTTTTGCTCGTGATGCTAAACTGTTAATTGACCGGGGTTATCAGCTCAATAACATCCGTTTAGTGGAGATGTTCGCCTACACTAAACACACCGAACTAATGGCGAGCTTTACAGCGCAGAAGTAGTTAATAATCTATGGTAAGTACACGCAAAGTTCACGAACCTGAACGTCCACCTTTTGAGCAGTGGATGCAACAGCTCGCGCTACCAAACGACACTCAGCAAGCATTGCGTGAAATTGCAGAGAAGCCTGAAATCTTACTCGTCGGCCAAGAAATGGTTGAAATCCTCGTGCAGCTCAACATGGATGACGTTACTTTACAAACCGCGCTGGTTTTTCCTTATTGCCAACGGCACGAGCTTAGTAATGATGAAGTAACTGAAAGCTTTGGTAGTGAAATTGGACGCTTAGTTGCCGGTGTGCGCAAAATGGAAGCGATTCGAGCGCTACACGGCAGATCAAGTCAAGGCAAAACCAATCAAGAGCAACATATCGATAGCATTCGGCGGATGTTACTAGCCATGGTTGAGGACGTGCGTGCCGTTGTGATCAAAATGGCTGAGCGCATCTGTGCTTTGCAGAAAGTAAAAGATGCGGATGAAGAAACACGCGTGATGGTAGCGACTGAATGCTCATCGATTTATGCGCCGTTGGCGAATCGTTTGGGGATTGGTCAACTTAAGTGGGAGCTAGAAGATCTCGCTTTTCGCTACTTACACCCAAGTACCTATAAACAAATCGCTAAACAATTAGATGAAAAGCGTGCCGATCGGACTCAGTATATTGATGATATAGTTGAGCGGTTGCAGCAGTTGCTCAACGAGCAGGGAATTAAAGCCACCGTTTACGGCCGGCCAAAACACATTTATAGCATCTGGAAAAAGATGCAGAAGAAGCGCCTTACCTTTGAACAACTGTTTGATATTCGCGCGATGCGAATAATTGCTGAGAGGTTGCAGGACTGTTACGCAGCGTTAGGTATCGTCCATGCCAATTTCAAGCACATTCCGAATGAATTCGACGATTATATTGCGACGCCAAAACCCAACGGTTACCAGTCAATTCATACGGTTATTGTAGGGCCTGCGGGCAAGTCTATCGAGATCCAAATGCGTACTCAGCAGATGCACCAAGATGCAGAATTGGGTATCGCCGCGCATTGGAAGTATAAAGAAGGACCACAGGGCAAAGCGACTGGTCACGAGGAACGACTCAATTGGCTGCGCAAAATCCTGCAATGGCAAGAAGAGGTAGCGGAAACTGGCGATTTAGTCGAGGAACTGCGCAGTCAAGTATTTGATGATCGCGTGTATGTTTTTACACCGCGTGGCGATGTGCTCGATTTACCGTTGGGTGCTACACCACTGGATTTTGCCTATTATATTCACACTAATATTGGTCACCGTTGCATTGGTGCCAAAGTCAATCAGCGGATTGTACCTTTCACCTATCAGCTAAAAAGTGGTGACCAGGTAGAAGTGCTAACCGGCAAGGAGTTAAACCCGAGTCGGGATTGGATGCATCCGGGTTTAGGCTATGTTCATTCGTCGCGCGCTCGAGCAACGATCCACAGTTACTTTAAGCGCCAAGATCGTGACAAGAATTTAGAAGCGGGTAAAGAGCTTGTCGAACGTGAGTTGAATAAAGTACACATTCCGTTGAAGGCCATTAATGATGCTTGTCAGCGTTTCAATCAATCAAATGTCGAAGAATTGTACACGGCGATTGGTGCAGGTGATGTGCGCATAATGTCAGTAGTGCGCCATCTACAGCAGCGACTGGCACCGCCAGAGCCTGAAATTGTGGTACGTAAACCGCGGCCGGCAAAAACCAGCAATCGCAACGACACCATTATTGTTGAAGGCGTGGGTCACTTGATGAGTCATTTAGCCAATTGTTGTCAGCCGGTACCGGGTGAACCCATCGTTGGTTACATTACCCAAGGTCGTGGAGTGAGCGTCCATCGCAGAGATTGTGATCAGCTGGCGCACTTGTTGACTCAGCATCCTGAACGCGAAGTAGAAGTTAACTGGTCTGGTGATAGCAATGTCGGTTTTGAAGCGCAATTGTTACTGATGTGTACTGACCGAACCGGCATCTTGCGTGACATCACAACAGTGCTCGCCAATCAGCGGGTGGCTTTATTAGGTGTGAATAGTTTGAGCAACAAAGCCGAGCAGTCCGCGGATATTGTGTTGACTATTGAGGTGCAAGACGTCAATAAATTGCGCAAAGTGATGGTTAGTCTGAAGCAGATTCCCGATGTGTATGACGTGGCAAGGAAAGATGCGTGACTGCCGAGTTGCCGAACATGGAACGATTACTGGGGGTAATGCACAGGCTGCGCGACCCTGAGCGAGGGTGCCCTTGGGACGTTAAGCAAACGATGGATTCTTTGGTGAAACACACCCTTGAAGAAGCATACGAAGTAGCTGATGCTATTCATCGTGGTGAACTGATTGAAATCCGCAACGAATTGGGCGACCTGCTGTTTCAAATCGTGTTTTATGCGCAGATTGCTCAAGAGCAGGGCGCTTTTAGCTTTGATGACATTGCGGCCGCCATTAGCGACAAACTGGTGCGGCGTCACCCTCATGTTTTCGAAGACACTGGGCAACAGTTATCGGACGAAGAACTAAGTGCGCAGTGGCAGTCAATTAAGGCGGCTGAAAAGGCAGAAACTAATGATGGCAATGAAGTATCGTCTGTTTTTACCGAACTTAAGCATGGTGTGCCAGCATTACAACGCGCTGAGGCGTTGCAGCGAGCTTGTGCTAGCGTAGGTTTCGATTGGCCTGACACAAAGGGTGTAATTGCAAAGGTTCGTGAAGAAGTTGAAGAGGTCGATGAGGAGTTGGGCAAACAATCGATCGATGCTGCCGCAATCGAAGAGGAGCTTGGCGATTTGTTGTTTGCAATTGTCAATCTTGCGCGTCACCTCAATATAGAGCCTGAACTCGCCCTGCAAAAAGCTAACATAAAATTTGAGAGTCGTTTCCATCACGTGGAGCAATGTGTAGCTAATTTAAAGCGCGATTGGTTAAGTTTTGACTTGGATGAACTTGAGGCGTTTTGGCAGCAAGCGAAAATGCAGGCTAAGCGTTAGTTTCAGGAAGTTGAATTAGGGGATTGTTCAAGCGGTGAACAGTGCGGTCTTCTAAAATACTGCTTGGGAATTAGTCTACCGTTGCACTGAAAAGCATCTTGGCAATACCTAATTGCCATTCGTACCAAGGTACAGCTGATACTTTAAAGCCGTTGTGTTGCAAAATAGTCGTATCGGGCCAATCCAGTCCTTGTGCAGCCAAGCGCTACTTTTATTAAGCTAACGAATCATCTTTAAAGGCGTCTTGCTTTCAGCGGCGACAAGAAAGACTCGCTTACCCAACACACCTTCCAATAGTGCAGCTTAATAAATGGTGCGGGGAATACGCTCAAACTGTGCATCAAACGCAGGGGGATGAGCCTTCACATTTGCACAAAATAACGCGCAAGCCAGTGTCAAAGTAGTGAATATTTGCTGGCCAAGTTTATGTGCCGTAAGGTCATACATTTTTGTCGTTGGCTAACTGCGTTGCCTTTATTTTTAAGCTACTGCAGCGATGAACGCCGGTAAAAACACCATAAGTCAAAAAAGATCAGGCTAATTTATTGTATTTTCACATTTACCCCTTCGCTTTTTGTACAAATTCTGTATAATTCGCGCCCTGCCCAGTTACGCCCACTTTGGGAAAGTGGAAGAATCAACAGGTTCGAAGGGGCCTTGGCGTTGATTTTAGGGCGTTCGCATAGCGAACGGTAACAGTTATTTTTTCGGGTGACGAATAATGAAAACTTTTGTTGCAAAGCCAGAAACAGTTCAAAGAGACTGGTTCGTGGTTGATGCCACTGATAAAACACTTGGACGTTTAGCGTCTGAAATTGCACACCGCTTACGCGGCAAGCACAAGCCAGAATACACACCTCATGTTGACACTGGTGATTACATTGTTGTTGTTAACGCAGAGAAGATCAGCGTTACTGGTAACAAAGCTAAAGGTAAAGTCTACTACGCTCACTCTGGTTATCCAGGTGGCTTGAAAGACATTACTTTTGAAAAATTGCTTGAGAAGAAGCCAGAAATGATTCTTGAAAAAGCAGTTAAAGGTATGTTGCCTAAAGGTCCTCTTGGCCGCGCAATGTTCCGCAAAATGAAAGTGTATGCTGGTCCAGAGCACAATCATGCGGCTCAGCAACCACAAGTTTTGGATATTTAAGGAGCGACACACATGGCAGATACTCAATATTACGGCACTGGTCGTCGCAAAAGCTCAACTGCTCGCGTTTTCTTGCGTCCAGGTACAGGTAGCATCACTGTTAACTCTCGTCCACTAGACGAGTTCTTCGGTCGCGAAACTGCACGTATGGTTGTTCGTCAACCACTAGAGCTAGTTGAAATGACTGAGAAGTTTGACCTATACATCACTGTTCGCGGTGGTGGTATCAGCGGTCAAGCCGGTGCTATCCGTCACGGTATTACTCGTGCATTGATGGAATACGATGAAGCACTTCGTCCAGCGCTTCGCAAAGCTGGCTTCGTTACTCGTGACGCACGTCGCGTTGAACGTAAGAAAGTCGGTCTTCACAAAGCACGTAAGAAACCACAGTTTTCAAAACGTTAAGTTTTATGCGTTTTCAAAAACCCGGCAAATCGCCGGGTTTTTTTTGGCGATTTTTACGTTCAAGCTGAGATTTATTGATAGGGATCTATGCTTCGGGCACGAAAATACTCTATGCACATATTGGCTAATTTCTAAGAATCATCAATATCCCAACTAAATCCTTGTTTTTTGCTCTATTTCCTTGTTTTTAACAGGTGAATTTTTTATCATTTCCGGTTGAAAATATAGAGCGTTTCGATTTAAGACGCGCTCCCGGCTTCCTCAAATGAGAGAAGTCAAACGTCCAAATCTGGAGAACCGTGGATGAGTAATGTATCTGTTGATGCTGGTGTATCTTCACCTGCACAAGGTCAACCACAAAATAATAATCGCCGACGCTTTTTGACTATTAGCACCTCAGTTATCGGTGCTGTTGGTGTAATCGGTGCAGGCATTCCTTTCGTAGCCTCTTGGCAACCCAGCGCTAAAGCTAAAGCTGCTGGCGCTGATGTAGAAGTTGATATTTCTGGTATCGAGCCTGGCCAATTAATCCGTGTAATGTGGCGCAGTCAGCCAGTATGGGTTGTACGTCGTACACCTGAGCTGTTAGCCGCATTAAGCACGCATACCGATGAACTTAAGGACCCAGATTCTGAAGTAGAGCAGCAACCTGCATTTGCCCAGAATGAATGGCGCTCACTTAAAGAAGAGTATCTCGTGCTTGTAGGTATTTGTACGCACTTGGGCTGTTCACCGCAATACTTGAAAGACGGTGCGATGGAGCAGTATGCTGAGGGTGTTGCGAATGGTTTCTTCTGCCCGTGCCACGGTTCTAAATTTGATATGGCCGGCCGCGTATTTAACAACGTGCCAGCGCCGTCAAACTTAGTGGTTCCACCTTATCAATTTGTTGATGACACCACGATTATTATCGGATCAGAAGCAGAGGTCGCATAATATGTCTGGATTTTTAAATTGGATTGAAGAGCGCATCCCAATGATGCGAGTGGCGAATATGCACGCCATTCAGTATCCGGCGCCGCGCAATATGAACTTCTGGTACGTGTTTGGTTTCTTGGCCACTATCGTATTGGTTAATCAGATAGTAACCGGTATTTGGTTGACTATGAACTTTGAACCGAGTGCAGAGCGCGCCTTTGCTTCGGTTGAATACATTATGCGCGAAGTCGATTACGGTTGGCTAATTCGCTATATGCACTCTACCGGCGCGTCCGCGTTTTTTATCGTGGTTTACATGCACATGTTCCGCGGTATGATTTACGGCTCTTACCAAAAACCTCGCGAGTTGCTGTGGGTGTTCGGTATGCTGATTTACTTAGCGCTTATGGCCGAAGCGTTCATGGGTTATGTATTGCCATGGGGACAAATGTCTTACTGGGGGGCACAGGTAATCGTTTCGCTGTTTGGCGCCATTCCGGTGATTGGTCCAGAATTAGTTGAATGGATCCAAGGTGACTATGTTATTTCTGGCGCAACGCTCAACCGCTTCTTTGCATTACACGTAATCGCATTGCCATTGGTTATTGTTATTTTAGTGTTCTTGCACATTATTGCATTGCATGAAGTGGGTTCAAACAACCCAGACGGTATTTCAATTAAGCACACGAAAGGTTCGTTGTCAGAAGAAGACAAAACCAAGTATGAAATCCACGAGTATTACACGGGCAAATACGATATTGCTGATGATGTTGTACCTTTCTTCCCACACATTGTGTTGAAGGATTTGGTCGCATTCTCAATCTTCTTGTTTGGTTTCTGTTACGTCATGTTCTTTATGCCAGAAATGGGCGGCTACTTTTTAGAGAAGCCTAATTTCGAAATCGCTAACCCATTGAAAACACCTGAGCACATTTTCCCAGTGTGGTACTTCACGCCGTTCTACGCGATTCTAAAAGCGGTTCCGGATAAGTTGTTTGGTGTACTAACCATGTTTGCTGCGATTGCTTTCTTGTTCGCATTGCCATGGCTAGACCGTGGACGCGTGCGTTCATGGCGCTACCGCAGTGGCCTACACAAAGCCAACTTACTTGTGTTTGCTGCGGTGTTCGTATTTTTGGGTTACTTAGGTGGTACACCGCAAGAAAACTGGAAAATTGTTGCATCGCAAATCGCCACGGTTATGTACTTCGGTTTCTTTGGTTTGCTGTGGCTTTACAGTAAAAATGAAGCGACTAAGCCAGTTCCAACGAGGATCCCACGATGAGAAAACTTCTAGTAGCAGCAATTCTAGCGTTTCCATCGCTTGTGATGGCAGCTGGTTCCAACTACCCGCTAGATAAGGCTGAGTACGACCTAACTGATCGAGCATCGTTGCAAAACGGTGCCAAAGTCTTTATGAACTACTGCTTGGGTTGCCACCAAATGCAGTACCAACGTTATCAGCGCACCTTTAGTGACTTGGGTATTTCTGACGAACTTGGCCAGCAATACTTACAGTTCACTGGTGAAAAAGTAACTGACTACATAACAACACCTATGCCGACTGAAGGCGCTAAAGCATGGTTCGGTGCTCCACCACCAGACCTGACGCTAGTTGCCCGTGTACGCGGTGCTGACTGGTTATACACCTACCTACGTACCTTTTACGTAGACGAAGCTAAAACATTCGCCGTTAATAACAAGGTTTTTCCTGATGTAGGTATGCCGCATGTACTTGAAGAGTTGCAAGGCACGCCGCGTGAAACCTACGAAGAAGTGATGGTTGATGGTGAAATGGTTCAGCGTTACGTAGGCATTAAAACTGATGGCAATGGCCGTTTATCTGCTGAAGAGTACGACCAAGCTATTTTGGACCTAGTTAACTTCCTCGCATATACCGGTGAACCTTCGCGATTGCAGTCAGAAGGCATCGGTCGAGGTGTTCTAGTGTTTATTGTTGTTTTCTTTGTCTTTGCATTACTGCTTAAGAAAGATTACTGGCGCGACGTGCACTAGCTCGTCGAGTTGAGGTATAATTAATCAATTGGGGCGATCTCGCCCCTTTTTTGACGAAATAAATTAGCACTTATGACCTGCTCATAAGTTGCGTGAACTGCGTTATGCGGAGGAACATGAATGGCAGTTGCCACTAATAAGCGGTCGATTATGACCCTATTTTCAGATACTTTGGATATTTATAGCCACCAAGTACGTATCGTTTTGGCTGAAAAAGGCGTTGGCGTAGAAATTAGCTACACTGATCCGAACAATTTACCTGAAGATTTGATTGATCTAAATCCGTACGGCACAGTTCCGACTTTAGTTGATCGCGAGCTTGTTTTGTACAAGTCGCACATCATTATGGAGTACTTGGACGAGCGATTCCCACATCCACCATTAATGCCAGTTTACCCTGTATCTCGCGGTCAAAGCCGCTTAATGATGCACCGCATTGAACAAGACTGGTATTCACTTGCTGAGCAAATTCTTAACAAGCAAGGCGACGTAGACACAGCTCGTAATGAATTGCGTGAAGCGATTTTATCTATCGCGCCATTGTTTGCTGAAACACCTTATTTTATGTCGGAAGAATTCAGCCTAGTTGATTGTTATTTGGCACCGTTATTGTGGCGCTTACCGTCGTTGCAAATTGAGTTACAAGGTGCTGGTAGTAAAGACATTCTTGCTTATATGGGGCGTATTTTCGGCCGCAGTTCATTCAAAGCTTCTTTGACTGACCAAGAACGCGAAATTCACAACCCGTTATAAGGCAACTAATGGAACAAACACCGATGACACCCAATCAACCGTATTTGTTAAAAGCGTTTTTTGATTGGATTGTAGATAACGATTTAACGCCTTATATAGTCGTTAATGCCAATCACACCGGTGTTCAGGTTCCAGTGGATTACGTTAAGGACGGTCAAATTGTCCTTAACGTATCACCATCGGCTTGTGCTCACTTTCAAATGGACTACGACAGTGTTAGCTTTCAAGCCCGTTTTGGCGGTCAGCCTCATCGTATATATATGCCAAGCGCCGCAATTGTCGCAATATACGCGCGAGAAAACGGTGCGGGCACAGTGTTTACTCATGACGTCGAAGAGACACCGGCGGCGACTGAAGCTCAGCCAGAGCAAACCGATAAACCGGCTACTAAAGGTCGCCCTTCGTTAAAAGTAGTGAAGTAACCAACTAACGGTGGTATCGCGTGTAATGCCGACCCAATCGCCGATCACACGCGACGTCCAGGTGAGCAAGCGGCGCGGTGGTGAAGAGTTTGCGTTGATACTACCGAATATGTCCGCGGCAGAGGCACATTAGCAGGTTGAAGAAATTAATCATGCAGTGCGCAGGATGGCGATTGAGCAAGAAGCATCGCTAGTGCCTGAAACAACAATTGTAACCATTTCCAGCGGCGTTACAGAGATGCTGACAGCAGGTGACAGTCTTACGTTTATCCGCCTCGCCGATAAAGCGTTGCATGCGCCAAAGTTATCGGATAGAGACTGTGTTATTCGCGCTTAAATTACAGTAGGAAAAGCGTTGCTGTGCCGAGGAAGGCAAAGATACCGACCACGTCGGTTATAGTTGTGAGGATTACACTGCCAGCAAGAGCAGGATCGATTTTGAGTTTCTTCATAATGATTGGCAGCGTTGCCCCTGAAAGAGCGGCAGCTATCATATTGGCAAGCATGGCAAAGGCAATAATTACGCCGAGCTGGTAGTCTTGTTTCCAAAGCGCTATAACAGCTGCAATCAACACGGCCCAAATAACACCATTCAAAAAACCAATGGCGAGCTCTTTACTTACCAAAGAGCGTGAGTTTCCCGGGTTCACGTGGCCTAACGCCATACCGCGAATAACTAAGGTAAGAGTTTGGTTGCCCGCGACGCCCCCCATGCTTGGCACTATGGTATTTAAAATCGCTAGTACCGCCAATTGGCTCAAGGTTGCTTCAAACAAGTCGCTTACCGCTGCGGCCATCAAGGCTGTTAACAAATTCACACCAAGCCAGATAGACCGTCTTCTCGTACTTTGCAGCACTGGAGCAAAGGTATCTTCTTCATCATCGAGACCAGCCATACTCATCATCGAGTGTTCAGCGTCTTCCCGAATGATATCAACGACATCATCAATGGTTATCCGACCTACGAGTCGATGTTTCTCATCGACAACAGGTGCTGATAGCCAGTTATAGCGTTCAAACAAGCTGGCAACTTCACCATCGTGCATAACCACAGGGATTGCTTCAGGTTCATCATCCATAATTTCTTCGACCAACGCTTCCGCGGGTTCAGTTAAAAGCCGAGTTACAGGCACACGGCCAATGAGCGTATCGTTGCGATTGACTACGTAAAAAGTATCTGAGTCTTCGGGGACTTTGCCGCGCAAACGCAAGTAGCGTAGCACAACGTCAATGGTAACGTCTGAACGCAAAGTGATGGTGTCGGTGTTCATGATGAAACCGGCAGTTTCTTCACCATAGGAGAGCGCTTGTTCTGCGCGCTGTCGATCTTGCGCATCCATCGAACGCAGTAATGATTCTAAGACTTCTTCTGGTAACGAGCTGAGCGTCTCTGCCAAGTCATCGGTATCCATCTGACCTAAAACATCCACGGCGTTAGTGGTTGTCATTTGAGTGATGATGCCGTTACGGACATCTTCGGATAGCTCTTCGATTACGTCGGAGTGAAAATCACTATCAATTAACTCCCAAAGCTCGTCACGCGTGCGCTTCGGGCTAGACTCTAGGACTAGCGCAACGTCTGAGGCTTGTAGGGTGTGTAGTGTGCGGCGAACAGAAACAAAGCGACCTGCAGCTAAGGCCTGCATGATGTCCTTCATTTGCACACGAGTATGGTTAGATTCTAGTGCCTCTGCCATGAGAAACGCTACACGGTTACGAATATTCAGTTATAGAGTACAGCATAATAGCTTGTATTGACTATGGTTTTTAATCAAATTAATAGCGTTTTTAGAAATGACAATTGCACTGCGTAGTCTCGTCTCATTGCGCTCTTTGCATCGTTTCACCGCAGAAATTGAGGAGTTTAACTTCGTTGGTGCTGAAGCAGCCGACTTTGGTTTTGCCTTTGGCACTGAAACGTTCGAGCTGGGTGATTCACTCAAGGTCTTAATTGGTTCAACTCTGAACATTATACCAACTGTTTATTTGTTTTATGTCACCATCATAAAACAATCGGGCTCATTTAGTGCAAGCAGCATGAAAGCTTATTTCTCGCTGCAATGACAGGGTTATTAATTTAATGGCAAGCGAATTCGTTCACCTGAGCATAATGTTTCGGAACCAATAATCTTAGCGTTATTACTATTGGTTTTCGGCATTTTCGTTTGGCGTGCACAGAGCAAGGCATTAACCATAGCCTCTTGATCGAGGCAATAACGGCAAACTAATACAGCTCAAAGACTGACTAATTTAGCATATCTAAGTCTTTGAGCTTCCGCGTTAACGTATTGCGCCCCCAACCAAGGCGTTTGGCGGCATCTTGTTTGTGACCATGGGTGTGATGCAACGCGCGTTGCAATAAAGTTTTTTCAAACACGTACAGTGCATCATTGAGAATGTTCTCATGCCCGCCCTTTAGCTGTTGATCGGCCCACAAGCCCAACATGGTATCCCATGAACTATCTGAAGGTGTAACCGCTTGGCTAGTATCTTCATGGATTTCTGGCGGTAAATCGTTAGGTAAAATTTCTTGACCAGATGCCATAACGGTCAACCACCGACATACGTTTTCAAGCTGCCGAACATTACCTGGCCAATTCAGCTCCATCATCACTTTCTCGGTGTCTTTGCTCAGTAGCTTTGGTTCAACATCGAGTTCTTGCGATGCTTGCGCTAAGAAGTGTCTAGCTAATAAAGGAATGTCTTCACGACGTTCTTTTAACGATGGAATATGCACCCGAATCACATTCAATCGGTGGAATAAATCTTCCCTAAATTTGCCTTCGGCAACTCGCTTTTCTAAATTTTGGTGGGTTGCGGCGATTATTCGCACATCAACACTAATAGATTCGCGACCACCAACTCGGTAAAACTGGCCATCGGCAAGCACGCGTAATAATCGAGTTTGGACATCGAGCGGCATATCTCCGATTTCGTCGAGGAAAAGAGTGCCGCCGTTCGCTTGTTCAAATCGGCCTTGGCGCATGTTTTGGGCGCCAGTAAATGCGCCTTTTTCATGCCCAAACAATTCTGACTCAACCAAATCGGCTGGAATAGCAGCCATATTTAGTGCAATAAAGGGATTTGTCGATCTAGGCGAGTGTTTGTGAAGTGCATGAGCTACTAATTCTTTACCCGTACCAGATTGGCCATTAATGAGTACACTTATTGACGAGCGCGATAAGCGACCAATTGCTCTGAATACTTCCTGCATAGCCGGTGCTTCACCGATGATCTCTGACGCGCCCGTTTCAACGTTTACTTCGTTTTCGCGACTATTCTCACTCGCGTGTTGTAAGGCTCGGCGCACTAATGCAACAGCCTCATCGATATCAAATGGCTTAGGTAGATATTCAAACGCACCACTTTGATAGGCATTGACTGCGCTGTCTAAATCCGAGTGCGCAGTCATAATAATGACGGGTATCAACGGGTGTGTGTCATGAACTCGGTTGAGCAATACCATGCCGTCCATTTGTGGCATCTTGATATCTGAAATAATGACTTGCGGCGGCTGTGATGTTTCTAACTGCAGCAGCAAGTCTTCGGGATTGGCAAACGGTACACAAGGGATCTGGGCCGCCTGTAATGCCTTTTGTAATACCCAACGAATTGAGCTGTCATCGTCTACAATCCATACTGGCTCATTGTTCATTTACGCTGTCCTTTTGCACTCGTTCATTTTCCTGCATAGTTGGGTGCCATTCGTTCTTTATCCGATACAATCGGAATATAAATTGAAAATTCTGTTTTCCCTGGCCGACTTTCGAATTCGATTTTGCCGTTGTGGTGATCAATTAAGGTTTGGGAAATAGATAAACCTAAGCCACTTCCTCCACTCTTGCTGGTGATCATGGGATAAAATAATGTGTCTTTCAGCTCTGTAGGGATACCCTTTCCGTTATCAATAATTTTGATAACAGCACACAGCGGAAAGCGTTTACCGTGTATTGTCATTTGCCGCTCAATTCGTGTTATCAACTCAATTGTAGGGTTTTCAATGTTGCCCTCGTACAAGGCTTGTTGAGCGTTTCGAACAATATTTAAAACAGCTTGCTCGATCATATCTGGGTCGAGCACTAGATCGGGTATACTCGGGTCGTAATCACGTAATACACTGACTTGTAGAGATTCATCAGCACTGACTAAGGTGCGAACTCTTTCGATACATTGGTGTAAATTACACTCAGTAAAGCGCGGTAAGGTATTCGGTCCGAGTAAGCGGTCGACTAAGTTTCGCAAACGATCGGCTTGTTCAATGATCATTGCGGTAAATTCACGGTGCTCTTCGCTTGCCAGTGAACGACCGAGAAGTTGTGCAGCACCGCGAATTCCTCCTAGAGGGTTCTTTATTTCATGGGCTAAACCGCGGATTAGTTCTCGGGCAGCGTGCTGTTGAGCATGTTGTTGAGTTTCTTGCGATATGCGCTTTTGCTTATCGATGCGTCTTACTTCGAACATTAAGTGCCCAACGTCATTAATGGTAATGCCAGTCACTGTAATGTCTGCTAATACAAAGCGCTTGTCGCGAAAACACAATTGGATTTCATTCTCAGTAAATTCTTCAGCCGTCTCCATTGCCCGTATCAGGCGCTCTTCTTCAATGCTGCGATTTAAAAAGTAATCCCGTAAATCACTGTTAACCAGTTGGTTGAGGCTGCGCTCAAATAAGCGTTGAGCAGAAAAATTAGCGTAGCAGACATTGAAGTGGCCATTGATAATGACCACTGCGGTATTCAAATTGTCTAACAGTTTGCTTGGCTCTAGTTTCACGGCGCTTCATTCTCATGCACAATAATGGTGCAAAGTCAGTGTATAATGCTATGTGACTGTGCACAACTGCACTGTTCAAGTGCTCTAATGTGCTGTAAACCCTACTAGGGGTTGATTAGTGCAGATGCTCTATGCATATAGAAGGTCTGCATAGGGGTAGATGCAAGGATCTTGCCTGTATTATTGATAAAGTGAATTTGGTAATTGTGTTCACCGCGGTCGACGTTGGACAGTTGAAAAGTACCGCTAGTATTGCTTTGAATCGCATCGCCATTCATGACTAACTCGAACCGACCCGGCACTCTAGGATCAATCGCTGAGCTAATGCTTACTTCGCCTAAATTATTTCTAATGGTGGCTTTAGGGGCTGGAGCTATTACGCGAATATCCAGTTGCGAAACTTGCTCAACTCGAGTTGCTGGAGGTGGAGGTGTAGGCACTGCAAGTGGCTCAGCTACCGTCACTTTACCTAGGTTAACTGGCACGCTGCCTGGCACTGGGGTGTCTGTGTACGTTACACTGCCATCAGCTGCAACGACCTTGTAAGTGGTGTGGGCATTTACTGAGGCCATTAAAGCAGCGGTTATTACAGTAATAATTAAAGCTTTCATACCTACAGTGTAGGTTTATTTTGGCCAATAAAAAAGCCCGCATTCGCGGGCTTAGTATATCTTTCAATAAGTATTAAACGCTGTAGTACATATCAAACTCAACTGGGTGAGTTGTCATGTTCAGAGTTTCAACTTCTTCAGACTTAAGGTCGATGTACGCATCGATCATGTCGTCTGTCATTACGCCACCAGCCTTCAAGAAGTCACGGTCGCTGTCAAGCGCAGCCAATGCTTGCTCAAGAGAGCTAGCAACCGTTGGGATCTCCGCTGCTTCTTCTGCAGGCAGGTCGTAAAGGTCTTTGTCCATTGAATCACCGGGGTGAATCTTGTTTTGGATCCCGTCTAGGCCAGCCATAAGCATTGCTGTAAAGGCAAGGTATGGGTTAGCTGTTGGGTCAGGGAAACGAACTTCGATGCGACGCGCTTTGTCACTAGTAACGAACGGGATACGGATTGACGCAGAACGGTTACGCGCTGAATAAGCAAGCATAACAGGCGCTTCAAAACCAGGAACCAAACGCTTGTATGAGTTAGTTGATGCATTAGCGAACGCGTTGATTGCGCGAGCATGCTTGATGATACCACCGATGTAATACAATGCTTCGTCAGAAAGGCCTGCATACTTGTCGCCAGCGAAGATGTTTTTGCCTTCTTTGCTGATTGATTGGTGACAGTGCATACCAGAACCGTTATCACCTACAAGTGGCTTGGGCATGAAAGTCGCAGATTGACCGTATGCATTAGCAACGTTATGAATAACGTACTTATAGATTTGGATTTCGTCCGCTTTACTTACTAGAGTATTGAATTGACAGGCAATTTCGTTTTGGCCAGCAGTAGCAACTTCGTGGTGATGCGCTTCAACTACCAAACCCATTTCTTCCATTACTAAACACATAGCAGTGCGAGTATCGTGTGCTGAATCTACTGGAGGAACTGGGAAGTAACCCCCTTTAATGCCAGGGCGGTGGCCTAGGTTACCGCCTTCAAAGTCTGCACCTGAGTTCCATTTAGCTTCTTCAGAATCGATTTTGTACATCGAACCTGACATATCTGTATGGAACTTAACATCGTCGAACAAGAAGAACTCTGGCTCTGGACCGAAGAAACATGCATCACCGATACCAGTAGACTTCAAATACTCTTCTGCGCGGCGAGCAACAGAGCGCGGGTCACGCTCGTAGCCTTGCATTGTTGACGGCTCTAGAATGTCACAGCGTAAGTTCACTTGCGCTTCTTCAGAGAATGGGTCAAGAACTATTGTAGTTGGGTCAGGCATAAGAACCATGTCTGACTCATTGATGCCTTTCCAACCAGCGATTGAAGAACCATCGAACATTTTTCCCTCTTCAAAGAAATCTTCGTCGATCTGATGAGCAGGAATTGAAACGTGCTGCTCTTTACCTTTAGTGTCTGTGAAGCGTAAATCGACGAATTTAGCTTCGCTTTCTTTTATGAGTTCTAAGGCCTTTGCTACTGACATGGTGTCCTCCAGGTTATAGGCTTTTTATTTACTAATGTGAGATAAAAACGAGTACCGCTTAACTGCGATAATCATGCCATGAATTAATGACGCTGTATCGCTTATTTTTACGTTTTACAGGGGGTTTTCCCACGCCTAAATGCACCATTTTGAATCAAGGCTGCATCATTGTGGTGCATCGCTGCTCTTTTAAGCGAATCCCGTCCATATTTTGCTTGGGTCTCGTGATGAAAAAGTTAGCTAAACTGTTTAAATCGTCATCGCATTGTCAACGATAAGCCTGTACAATCCGCGCACTTTTATTTGGCATTAAAGTGGCGTGTTACAGAGAACGTTAAATGCTATGAAATTTTAGCTCTGTATTTTTGGCTCGAAAGTAATGAAAAAGACTGACATTAGTAAATTACGCAACATTGCGATTATCGCGCACGTCAATCATTGCAAGTAAAAATTAACGTTCAAAAGCGTTCAAAGCCGTTTAGATATTCTTAGTTAACCCACGAATTTTCCTACCTTTTTTAAGCACTATGCTTTCAATAGCGATCAAAAAAGTGTAAAACAACTTTAGTTAGTTCAACCGAAATATGGCACCCCAAATGGCACCCAAATGAGTGTCAAATCCAAACCAACAGAATTCTGGGTGCCATTTTGAGTCGCAAAGCGGGAGCAGCTATGGCCAGAAGCGGGATCAGTGATGCCTGGTTACGAGGCAAGAATGGCAAGAAAGATGGGAGGGACATTACCAAGACAGATGGTGACGCCCTCGAGGTCCGAGTCAGGAACGGGACCATAAGCTTTATATTTAGACCTCTTATAAAAGGTGAAAACAAAAGGGTGAAAATTACGCTGGGCCGATACCCAGCAATGTCGCTCAGCGACGCCAGAAAAAAACTCGCCGAGCAGAAAGCGATTGTGGAAAAAGGGCTGGACCCGCGCAAAGTTAAAAAGGCAGAGATCCTAAAGGCCACAACCGAGCCCACACT
>CAXRGW010000002.1:0-17240 GCA_964230255.1 Alteromonas sp. | reverse complement strand
CCAGGCACGCGTACTGCTAATGCTAAAATGTCTTCACCACCAGAGAATAACGACTCAAAGCGCTCGCCATTAAGGGTTGCAATTGAAATCGGTACTTCTTGGATTGACTGTGTACGCTTTTGTGCAGTAACAGTAATGGTTTCTAAAACTGCTTCCTCTGAAGCTGCAGGTTCTTGTGCTAGTACTGCATTGCTAGTCAAAGCGATAGCGATAGTCGTCGCTAGCGTTGCTGTCTTAAATGTTGTGATTGTGTGTTCCGGAATAAGTTGTTTTATTATAGGAAAAGTTCTAGCCGATGGGAGACAGCCGTAACCGATTATACCAGTGGAAAGGGTTAGATCTAGTTAGTATTATTTTTTTGAAACGATTTGCGGTAATAACCCGGGGAAAAACCGGTGAGGCGTTTAAATAACCGTGTGAATGAACTTATGTCCTCGTAGCCGATTGCGTTGACGACCTGGCTGATCGGCATATCGTCATAGCCCAGTAAACGCTTCGCTTCTTCAATACGTAAAAATTGTAAGTACTGTTGAGGCGTTTGTCCGGTTGCCCGTTTAAAACGTCTGATGATGGTTCGCGGTGCTAATGAAATATGCACTGCCATCGACTCGATGCTTATTGCAGTGCGATAGTTTTGTTCAAGCCAGTCTTGCAATTCTGAGATTTCTTGGTCGTGATGAAATTTACGTCGCTGCATTGGGGCGTAAGCCGCTTGCTGACCGCGATTGAAATCCACTACGTGAGTCTTCGCGGTATCAGCCGCAACGCGCTGGCCACAGTATCGCTCAATCAGTTTTAATACCAAATCAAACCAAGCCATGCCACCACCGGCACAGAATAATCGTTCATCTTCAGTGATCAATTGTTGGGGTTGTAGGTTAACCTTGGGGAACATAGATTGAAATTGTTCAGCATATCCCCAGTGCGTTGTTGTGCTGCGTCCATCAAGTAAACCTGCATTGGCAAGAATAAATGCGCCAGTGCAATTACTCGCCAAATCAGATCCATTTCGATGTAGCCGGATCAGGTGAGGTAACAAACCACGGGTTTGTTCTAAGACGAGGCCAATTTCACCACCAATCGTAGGGATCATAACGATATCAGACTGATTTACCTTATCGAGGGCCAAAGAGGCCTGCAGTACATGTTTATTAATACAATTGATCGCAGAGCCGTCTAAGCTGGCCAATTGTACTTTAAAATATTGTTGTATGGGTTCTTGATGAATTCGCTGCCATGCAACACCAGCTAGCGCAAACATATCCATAGCGCCAGTAATCGATGATGCGAGGGCATCATCAAAACCGACAAGGGTAACTACGAAAGGGCGTTTATCTAAATGAGGTAAGGTTTCCATAAAGCTAATGAAGTGCGCTCTATTGAGAATAATGATGGGTGGCATTATAGGCCAAAAATATGTCGTAAGTGACAATTAATTTTCAACGCAACGCATGCCAGAATACTATTTTTTAGTGTTAATAGAGTTACTGCTAATGGCAAATCTTCTTGTCCCACGTGACGAACTGGAATTTCAGTTATTTCAAAACTTAGATTTAGACAGTGTTTTACAGCGCCCGTATTTCTCTGACCATGATCGAGGATCTATTGCTGCAATCTTGGATACCGCTGAACAAATAGCTGAAGAGCAGTTTTTACCGCACAACGCCGAAGCCGATAAAAATGAGCCCAAATTCGACGGCCAAAAAGTATCTATGATGGATGAAGTAAGAGTCGCTTTCGACACCTATCGTGAAGCGGGCTTTATCGCTGGCCGCTATAGTTTTGCAGACGGCGGGATGCAACTGCCAGAAACTGTGATGACGGCTTGCGCCAGTTATTTTATGGCTGCAAACCCATCGTCAACGGCATATCCGTTTTTAACGGCAGCTGCTGCAAATGTGATTTGTCACTTCGCCGGTGATGAGCTTAAAAATCGTTTTATGCCGCGTATGTTGACAGGTGAATTCACCGGTACCATGGCGTTAACCGAGCCACATGCTGGTTCATCACTGGCAGACATTCGGACTTCGGCGACTCTGCAAGATGACGGTACTTATCGATTAAAAGGCAGCAAGATATATATCAGTGGCGGTGAGCACGAACTTTCTAGCAATATTATTCATTTAGTATTGGCTAAGGTCCCTGGCGGTCCAGCGGGCGTTAAAGGTATTTCGTTGTTTATAGTGCCCAAGTATCGCTTAACAGATGATGATCAAGTTGGTACTAAAAACGATGTTACCCTTGCTGGATTGATCCATAAAATGGGTTATCGCGGAACCACATCTACGGCGCTGACATTCGGTGAAAATGACGATTGCCATGGATATCTAGTCGGTGAGCCGCATCAAGGCTTGCGATATATGTTCATGATGATGAATGAAGCGCGTATTGGCGTTGGTTTCGGCGCTGCTATGATTGGTTACCGTGGTTATCGCTATTCTTTAGAGTATGCGAAAGATCGTTTACAAGGCCGCAAGCCTCCCCATACCGGCCCGACAGATCCGGCAGTAGCAATTATCGAGCACGGTGATGTGCGGCGTATGTTGTTGGCCCAAAAAGCCTATACTGAAGGCGGCATGGCATTGTGCTTCTACGGCGCTAAATTGGTCGACGATCTCACCAGCATGGAAGAAGGCGATGAAAAGACCGCTACAGCTGAGTTACTCGACTTGCTAACACCGGTTTGTAAAGCGTGGCCGTCTGAGTTTGGCCCGAAGGCTAATGATCTCGCTATCCAAGTGCTAGGTGGTGCAGGTTATACCCGCGAGTATCCAGTCGAACAGTGCTGGCGAGACAATCGTCTTAATCCAATTCATGAAGGTACTAACGGGATTCAAGCGCTGGATTTAATGACCCGTAAGTTATGGCAAAACCAACAACGTGGTTTAGGTGCATTTCAAAAAGTTTTACAACAGGATTTAGCTCAGGCAACTTCGCCACGAAGTGCCGCATTGGTTGCTCAGCTGCACCCATACTTAGGCAAGCTTGAAAAAATTATCGGTCATATCGGCCAAAGCTTACAATCAGAAAAACAATCTGCGCTATTAAGCGACGCGCAATGTTTTATGAATATTTTCTCGTCGGTGGTAATGAGTTGGATATGGATACGTCAGGCGACTGCCGCTGAAAAACAAATCAGCGAGCTAGATTCAGATAACCCTAAATATCACTTTTACGCAGGCAAGTTACATGCGGCCGACTACTATTTACGCTGGGAGCTACCGCTGATCGAACGTGACTTTGCTCTACTTACTGCGCTCGATGACACCTGCGACTCTATGCAAGCCGAGTGGTTCTAAGGCAACTAACAATTACAATTAAAGGACACAAATTATGCAAAATAGACAGTACTTATTAGCCTCGCGCCCCGTGGGTGCTCCAACTAAAGACAATTGGTCTTTTGTAACGTCAGAAACACCGGCACTTGGCGATCGCGAAATTTTGGTGCGCATTGATTACATTTCATTGGATCCAGCTATGCGGGGATGGATGAACGATGGTAAATCTTATATTGAACCTGTGGGTATTGGCGAAGTCATGCGCGCTGGAACAGTGGGGAAAGTTGTCGAATCTTCTGATCCGAACTTTGCTGCTGGAGATTTTGTGTATGGTCACTTCGGTGTTCAAGACTATGCTGTTGTGAGCACAAAAGGCGTGCATAAAGTTGATCCTACATTAGCGCCATTGGAGCGCTATCTTGGTGTATTGGGTATGCCAGGCATGACAGCGTACTTTGGGATCCTTGATACAGGTAATCCCCAAGAAGGTGAGACTGTTGTAGTTTCTGGCGCAGCTGGTGCGGTCGGCACAGTAGTTGGCCAGATTGCTAAGATTAAAGGTTGTCGCGTTGTTGGTATCGCTGGTGGTGAAGATAAGTGTGATTATCTTATCAACGAACTGGGCTTTGACGGCGCTATCGATTACAAAAATGAAGATGTAAAAGTAGGCCTAAAACGCGAATGTCCCAAAGGCGTTGACGTTTATTTCGACAATGTTGGTGGTGAGATCTTAGACGATGTTCTAACGCGGATTAACTTTAAAGCGCGAATTGTTATTTGTGGTGCTATTAGCCAGTACAACAATACGACTGCAGTGAAAGGTCCATCGAATTACTTGTCTCTACTCGTCAATCGTGCACGAATGGAAGGTATTGTAGTATTCGATAACGCTGCTAACTATGGTAAAGCGGCACAAGAAATGGCTGGCTGGATAATGCAAGGCAAACTTAAGGCCAAAGAACACGTAGTTGAAGGGTTAGAAAACTTCCCGGAAACACTCATGATGCTATTCAATGGTGACAACTTCGGTAAGCTAGTGCTTAAAGTTGATCACGCGCAAGGAGCCTAATCAATGTCAGTATCAGGAAAACGAATCGTAATTACTGGTGGTGCGTCAGGTATTGGCGCAGCTAGCGCGCGTGTGCTGGCTAGCCGCGGTGCAGCAGTGTTAATTAGTGATGTTAATGAACAAGATGGTGAGGCACTTGCGGCAGAGCTTAACGATAGCGGTGCCACGACACATTTTTTTGCAAGCGACGTTGCCGATGTAAATGCGGTTGGTGCGTTAATCAAAGAGGGCGGTGAAAAGCTCGGCGGGATTGATGTGATGATCAATAACGCAGGTGTGGATCACAAACCGAACAATATGCTCGAAGTACCGCAAGTCGACTTTGATCGAAATATCGCAATTAACTTAACCGGCGTTTGGCACTGTATGCGTGCCGCACTGCCAGTAATGTTACAGCAGGGCAACGGTCAGATTATTAATATCGCATCGGTTGCGGGCTTGCGCTCGTCACCAATGTTATCAGCCTACAGTGCTGCAAAGCACGGTGTTATTGGTCTCACCAAAGCCGCAGCTGTTGAGTTTGCGCGTGCGAATATTCGCTGCAACGCTATTTGCCCAAGCTTTGTCGATACGCCAATGGTGCAAAACACCCTTAAACGTGTGGATGAAAAAGCTCAGCGTGCGATTGTTGGCGCTAATCCGATGAAGCGTTTGGGTAAAGTAGATGAAATTGCTTACGCTATTGCTTGGTTGAGTTCTGATGAATCAAGCTTTATGACCGGTCAAAACGTAGTGCTCGACGGCGGGCTACTGGCCTAATAATAGGAAAAAGTATGCAAAACTTATTTGATTTAACCGGAAAGGTTGCTTTAGTAACAGGCGCTAGCCGCGGTATTGGTGAAGCGATTGCTCGTTTGCTCGCCCAATACGGCGCTCACGTGATAGTGTCTAGTCGTAAAATAGATGACTGTCAGACCGTTGCAGACAGCATTGTTGAGGCAGGTGGAAAAGCTTCGGCGCTCGCCTGCCATGTAGGGGAGATGGCACAAATTACGGCTGCGTTTGAACAGATTAAATTGGACTTTGGTCAGTTGGATATCTTGGTGAATAACGCAGCTGCAAATCCATATTTTGGGCACATCCTTGATACAGATCTCGCGGCATACGAGAAAACCGTAGATGTAAACATCCGCGGTTATTTCTTCATGTCAATTGAAGCGGGCAAGCTGATGCGCGAACAGGGCGGCGGTGTTATTCTAAATACGGCGTCAGTGAATGGTAAGCGTCCAGGCGATATGCAGGGTATCTACTCGATTACTAAGGCTGCGGTAATTAGTATGACGCAATCCTTTGCAAAAGAGTGTGGCCGGTTTAATATCCGGGTAAATGCGCTTTTACCAGGTCTTACAGAGACCAAGTTTGCGTCGGCGTTAACAACTAATGAGAAAATTTTGAAAACTGCACTTATGCAAATACCACTTGGACGAACAGCCCAGCCAGAGGAAATGGCTGGTACTGTATTGTACCTAGTATCAGATGCTTCGAGTTACACAACTGGCACAACAGTTGTGGTTGACGGCGGGTTCTTAGCTTAATGGCGATTTGGGTTGATGCAGATGCGTGTCCTGTATTGGCCCGTGATATTCTGTTCAAAGCATCCCAACGCACCAAGATGCCTGTTTATTTGGTGGCTAATCAGAATTTGCGCACACCACCGGATAAACAGATCCAAAGCATTGTAGTCCCGAAAGGTTTTGATATCGCTGATGATCACATCGCCCAATCATCTAAAGCTGGCGATCTCGTCATTACCTCTGACATCCCGCTAGCTGCTGAAGTTATAGCTAAAGGCGTTGATGCGCTAAACCCGAGAGGAGAAATGTATGATCGCAGTAGTATTAGGGCACAACTAAATATGCGTGATTTTATGGATACCATGCGCGCCAGTGGTGAACATACAGGCGGACAGCGGAGCTATGGCCAAAAAGAAAAACAGGGGTTTGCGAACAGTTTAGATAGGTGGCTCGCTCGAGCCACCATTCAATAAGTCTTACAAGACAGCAGTTAAGGCTTCTGCTAAGCGCTCAACATTGTTTTGGTTGATACCGGCAATGTTTACCCGGCTACTATCGACAAAGTAAACGCTGTGCTCATCGCGCATCGCACGTACTTGTTCAGGGCTAATGCACAAGTAAGAGAACATGCCTTTTTGTTGATTCACAAAATCGAAATCTTGCTTGCCTTGGTTGCTGTTTAATGCATTAACCAACAATCCACGAAGCGATTTCATGCGCTCACGCATTTCATCAACCTCGTCAACCCATTCCTGTTTTAACTCCGCGTCACTAAGAATAATGTCAACCAATGCACCACCGTAACTCGGTGGCATTGAGTAAATACCGCGCGCAACGCTTTGGATTTGCGATTGAGCGATGGTTTTCACCGCACTTGTTTCTCCCACGATAGCCGCTAAACCAACGCGCTCTCGGTATAAACCAAAATTTTTACTGCAAGAAGCTGCAATAATAACTTCAGGTAGACTTTCAACGAAAAGACGCACAGCATAGGCATCGGTGTCTAAACCGTCGCCAAAACCCTGATACGCTATGTCGAAGAAAGGTAAGAATCCTTGTTGCTGGGTAACAGCTAAAACTTCATGCCATTGTTCCTGAGTTAAGTCGCCGCCCGTTGGGTTATGGCAGCAGCCGTGGAATAACACTACGTCGCCTTTTGGAATTGTCTTTAAGGCCTCTATCATCGCATCAAATTTAATCGACGCTGAACCTTTGTCGAAGTACGGGTATGTTTTGATTGCAAGACCAGCGTTACCAATAAGCGGAATGTGATTAGCCCAAGTGGGATCACTAACCCAAACCGTTAGATCCTTATTAACGCGAGTGAGTAGTTCAGCTAATATGCGTAATGCACCACATCCACCTGGCGCTTGAACTGCGGCCACGCGATCGGCCAAAAGTGCAGGGTGGCCTTGACCTAAAATCAAGGTCAACATGTTGTCGATGAAACCCTGTACGCCCTGCGGTGTAATGTAAGTTTTGGTCATTTCTGTATCAATCAAGCGACGCGCAGCTTTAGCAACAGCAGATACGATAGGTGTATTGCCTTGCTCATCTTTATAAACGCCAACACCCAAATCAATTTTATTGGAGTTCGGATCTTTTTTGTAGGCAGCAGATAAACCTAATATTGGATCGGGGGCGAGTTGCGGTAGCACGTCGAACACGAGTATTTTCCTCTTTGGTTGATTGATTAGATAGGCGGCTGGCATTATGACACTACGCGCTTGCCAATAACTAGCACTAATATGGTTATTTAGCGGTTTTTTTTAGCTTTCGATGCTGAATTCGTATGCGGCTTCATTTTCTACTGCTGCCGTAGGATTGAAATTGCGCTCATACCAATTAACACGGCTGTTGTGATCGACAATCAATAAGGTGCTGGTTCGGGTACCGTATTGTTCACCTTGAATGAATATCGACGACAATTGTTTTTCCCATTCATTAGGTACGCCAGTCTCTGGTAACAAATGATCTTCAGCTTTAGTTTGGTCGCTGAGTAATGCAAATAAAGCCTCAATATTAAGCTCTTTATGAGTCTCACAGTAATCCGCTAATGCTAGCTTTCCACGCTCAATTTTGGGCCATGATGTATTAAGACTGGCATTTGATAAACCGTAGTATCCGTTCTTCATGGTTTGCAATTGCATTGAGTGATTGTTGAACACTTGTAATTGACTGCGCTTGATATCGCCATATAGCAGGTTGTAACCGTTGTAGTTGTCCGCGGTCCTTTTTAGTTCTTGGGCAAAGTCACAATAGCCGCCACTACCAAGTAGATAGTTTACTACAAGCTCACCACGGGATTTAGCCTGGTCATTTTGGCGCTTTGGGTCACGGATATTAGTTAAAGCAGCAATTCCTCCGTTACGCGTAACTCCCATCCATGTGCCGCCAGCGGCTAAATCACGGCCTCCTAGGAGATTTTTATGTTCTAACCAAAAACGACTACTCTGAGTCGGTCGTTGATGAAATTCGTCGCGATTTGCGGCGATGATTAATGGGTATTTGGGGTGTTGGTTTACAGCAATAAATAAGATACACATATTTTAATTCAGTTCGATTATGCAAACTGGCTGCATAAGCGTTAATCTATTAACTTATTAATTCTAATCATATTGTGCCGTAGTGACCGAGATGCGACCAGAAAAATTACACAGCAATAATAAAGTAGACCCGGAACCAAACCAGACGAATGACGAAATAAACTCGCCACCGCTCGGTGGAAACGTATTTTCAGGCTGGTTAGGACGCTCCTTACTTAAGATCACCGGTTGGAAAATTGAAGGCGAATTACCGCGATATCCTAAAATGGTGCTGGCGGTTGCACCACATACGTCTAATTGGGATTTCTTTTTGGGCTTAGCCGTATTGTTTGCGCTGCGTATTAAGATCCGTTTCTTAGGTAAGCACACGATCTTCGTTCCAGTAATCAAACAGCTGTTAGAGTTTATCGGCGGAATGCCAGTAGATCGTCGCAGTCCACACGGGATTGTTGAGCAAGTGGTGGATGGATTTAATCAATTTGATAAGATGATCCTTGCGGTAGCACCAGAGGGAACAAGGTCGCCAATCTACCCATGGAAGACTGGCTTTTTAGCGATTGCAAAGAAAGCACAGGTCCCCGTAGTACTCGTAGGCTTTGACTTTAAGCACAAGACTGTTAAATTCGGCCCCAGCTTAGAACATCACAACGATATCGAAGAGAATATGCACGCTGTGTATTCTTTCTTTATTGATATAAATGCAAAATACCCTGATAAGGTAAAATATTCGGAGCAATAAATTTTGGCAAAACGCGGTTTCACTACGCAACTTATACACGCTGATAGGCAACTCAACTCGCCAGAGTTTGGGGGTGCACATAGTTCTACGACGCAATCGGTTTTATTTGAGTATCAGGATGCACAAGAGCTTGTAGACGTTTTTCAAGGTAAGAAATTAGGCCATGTATATTCGCGCTCATCTTCGGGGTCAGTATCTGCATTGCAAAATATGTTAAATCATATGGAAGGTGGCGTAGGCGCATTGTGTTTTGCTACGGGCATGGCTGCAATTGCCAGTGCTTTAATGGCATTACTTCGGGCTGGCGATCACATCATTGTGTCGAGCTATTTGTTCGGCAATACGCGCAGTTTGATGCAAACTCTTGAAGACTTTGGCGTTTCGATTAGCTATGTCGATGTTACTGACGTTGCCAATGTTGCAGCTGCACGCACGCAAAAAACCAAAATGGTTTTTTGTGAAACTATTGCAAATCCAGTCACTCAAGTCAGCGATTGTGAAGCTATTGGTGATTTCTGTGCTAAACATCAAGTACTTTTCGTACTGGATAATACAATGACGCCAGCCTATTTATTCGATGCGCATAGTGTTAAAGCGAGCATATTAGTCAGCTCTTTGACTAAGTACATCGGTGGACACGGTAATGTGTTAGGTGGTGCTGTGGTTGATACTGGGTTATACGACTGGCGCAATTTTGACAACATTCACGCCAATTACCGTGGTGCTGATATTGCACAGTGGGGTTTAACGCAAATTAAAAAGCGTGGTTTGCGTGATATCGGTGCAACCTTGGCGCCTGATTCGGCAAGTAGGCTGTCGGTAGGGATGGAAACACTAGCAATGCGTTTGGACAAAGCCTGCGCCAATGCCATGCAGTTAGCGACCTACTTGAATGCACATGAACAGGTTGAGCAAGTGTTTTATCCTGGTCTTATCGACCACCCACAACACGATACTGCTGGACAATTGTTTAAATCATTTGGTGCTATTTTGAGCATCGAACTAGCTGAACAAATCGATCCAATCGCCTATTTAAACCAGCTTAAGTTAGTCCTATCAGCAACACACCTTGGTGATACGAGAACATTGGCATTGCCGGTTGCATCAACCATATTTTACGAGAACGGCCCAAAAGCGCGTGTTTCAATGGGGATCAGTGACGGCATGATTAGGATCTCAGCAGGGGTGGAAGATATCGAGGACTTAATTAGAGACTTTCGTCAGGCGTTTACGGCGCTGGGTTAGAATTATCGCTAAAGACTAAAAAAAGACCGCTTTAGAAGCGGCCTTTGACTAATAACACACCTTTTCGTTTATTCAAGCGTTTCGGTGATGACTGTGTCGATAACATGGATGACACCGTTTGTAGTATAGATATCAGTAGTTGTGACATTCGAGCCTTGGATTTGTAATGCAACTTGCGGTTGGTTAACCGTAAACCACACAGTACCAATGCCTTCGCCGTTAGTATCGCCAGTAGCTACGTCGTTGATGTAGAAGTACAATGGACGACCTTGATAAGCAGCTTGCATACTACCATCACTGCGCTCAATGACTGATAAGCCAGGGATAGATGATGCGTCACCATCTGAAACGATTACTGGCGGCCAGTTGGTTGCACAACCATCAACACATGTACTACGGCCTGTACCTAAATCGTTATCAAACGTATACAAGGTGAACCCTGGATTATCTGAACCGAGGCCGCCCACCAAACGTTGATTTACAGCGTCATAACTTACTTCAGTTGAATCGGTGTTTTCAGCCTGTGCAAAATTAACAATTGCTACGGTTACGTCTTCACCTGCCGCTGTGTCGACGTTTGCACCATTAGCTGCGTAAGCACTAAGCGCATTTATTTCAGAACCTATGATTACGTGCTGTAACAATACGCTACTGAGGGCATCAGTATCTGCAAGCAGTCCGTCCAATGCCGTATCTTCGATTTTATCAAACGCCGCGTTGGTAGGCGCAAATACGGTAAAAGTCTGTGTCTCATCGGCTAGTGTTGTATCCAGATCTGCTATATCTAACGCCGCAAGTAAAGTACTGAAATCAGCGTTACCCACCACAACCTCGGCAATGTTTTGTGTTGGTTCACCACGTTCAGCTGGAGGCAGAATGACTTGGTCAATAACATGAATTACACCGTTGTCAGCAACTACATCGGCTAACGCAACCCGAGATGTGTTGATGTAAAGATCGCTGCCACTTAATGATAGAGTGGCGCTTGCTGCATTCGTCATAGTTACGAGCTTGTCGTCTGACTGGGCAACTGTTACCGCAGCGTCTTGTAAAATAGTAGCGCCAGAAATTACGTGATACTGAAGAATATTGGACAGCTCATCGGTGTTTGCTAACAAATCATCAATTGCTTGTTGACCTAGCAATGCAAAAGCCGCGTCTGTAGGAGCAAAGACAGTGAACTCTTCATCCAAATCCGCTAACACTGCGTCTAGCCCAGTCTGTTGTAATGCTGCTACCAATGTCGTGAAGCTACCATTATCAACAGCCACATCTACAATTGAAGCGGGCGGGGCTGGGAGTACAACATCAGCAACAACAACCATATCAATAACATGGATCACGCCATTGGTAGTGTAAATGTCGGTAGTTACAATATTAGCCCCGCCGAAAGTAAGCAGGTCAGAAATTGGATTAAGACCTACTGGAATAACAGCTCCCGATGCCGTCGCTGGTGATTGACCAACAAGACTGTATGCAGACACTGAGTTTACGGTACCTGCTACCACGTGTTGCAGAAGAATGTCTTCTAACACGTCTGGATTGTCGAGTAAAAGATCGATTGTCTCTTGCCCCAACATTGCAAAAGCATCGTCAGTCGGTGCAAAGACCGTAAATTCAGCACTTGGATCGCTGAGCGTATCTGCTAACCCTGCTGCTGTAACAGCTGCTACCAAGGTATCAAAAGTTCCAGCGGCTACTGCCGTTTCAACGATATTGGCAGTTGGCTCTCCGCGTTCTGCAGGCGGCATTAATACCGCGTCGATCACATGAATAATACCATTGTCTGTTTGGATGTCTGTTGACGTTACTGTTGCTTGGTTTACAAATAGAGTGTCATTTACGAAAGACAATCCTACACTGTCGCCGTTTAACATACCAACAGTAGTGCCAGCAGCGGCAATCGCTGCTTCAGCATTAACCTCACCTTCAATTACATGGTAAGTCAGTACGTCTGTGAGTTGTTCTGAATCAGCAAGTAAGTCATCTATTGCATCCTGTCCTAACAATGCAAAGGCATCGTCGGTGGGCGCAAACACAGTAAAGCTTGCATCTGGGTCTGATAAAGTATCAACGAGTTGTGCTTCAGTAAGGGCGGCTACAAGTGTAGTAAAACTGCCATTGTCTACTGCTACATCAACGATGGTGACCGGAGCCGGTGGTGGAGTGGGCGGCGTTGGCGGTGCGGGCAGGTCATCCGAATCTGATCCACAACCAGATAGTGCCAAAAAGCCGACTGCGCCTACAAGTAACGAGAGTTTATGCATTGTAATTTCCTCTTAATGGGTTCGAGGTAGTTACGCGCAGACAAACTCTGCTAGATCAGAGAAATAGCGAAGATTACAAATGTTTAACACTCCCGTAATCTCATAATAGTTAATTTCTATTATTTAGAAAGGTTTGGGCAAAATAATCTAATATTAAGTCAAAATAATAGTAAGTATAGTGAGGGCATGTCCACTTTATACATTAAGATGAGGTTCATTGTGAAAAACGTATTAGCTATCACTAGCAGCTTACAAACAGGTGCAGGCAACTCAACCAAGTTAGTCGACCACTACTTAACACAACTAGATGGTTCTGCTTCGGTCGTTCGTCGCGATTTGGCAAAAACTAATATTCCACATCTAACTGACGTTGAAATGGCGGCTTGGGCTACATCGCCGGATGAACGCAATGCTGCTCAGCAGCAACTTGCTCAATTGTCAGATGACATCATAAGCGAAGTCAACAACGCAGAAGAGATAGTGCTGGGTGTACCGATGTATAACTTCGGCATTCCCAGTGTGCTGAAAGCTTGGATCGACCGTATAGGTAGAGCGGGAGTAACGTTTACCTATACAGATAATGGTCCGCAAGGACTACTAGGTGGCAAGAAGGTTACAATTCTTGCTGCACGTGGTGGTATGTATGCTGGAACCGCGCTTGATACGCAAACAGAATATTTGCGTAATTTCTGGAATTTTGTTGGCGTTACAGATGTTGAGTTCGTCTACGCTGAGGGTCTGGCGATGGGCGAGAAGTCGGCCAATAAGGCGTGGAAAAATGCGGAGGAAAAAATATTGGAACTTATTGGCAAGTAGTCCGGTCTATATAAATGTAGGTTACTGTTATTGAGCAATACCTACTGTGTGTTCCAAGTTGAGTGTGCTTGTTGCCCCGCCATGAAGCGGGGCTTTTTTTGCCATTTATTCTTGGATGGCCAATGCCGCTTCTAAGTCTTTGACCAAGCTTCTGCTAGTAGGACTTGTCCAATTCGAGTAGTAATCTACAACATTGCCTTTTTTATCAATTAAGTACTTGTAAAAGTTCCATTCGGGCGCTTTGCCAGATTCTTCAGCTAAGCGTCTAAATAATGGATCTGCATCGTCGCCTTCAACCGATAGTGGCTCGAACATGGGGAATTGCACGCCATATTCTAAAACGCATTGCTCAGCAATTTTGCCTTCATCTTCATCTTCTTGGTTGAAGTTATGGGCAGGGAAGCCCAACACCGTAAAGCCTTGGTCTTTATATGCACTGTAAAGCTCTTCAAGTCCTTCAAACTGCTTAGTGAAACCGCAGTAACTCGCTGTGTTCACGATTAGTAAAGTTTGACCTTTATATGCGTCACACATATTGACCATTTCTTGTGAGTTTAATTTGCGTTTCATAAATTTAAGAACATCTGGGCAATCGTTGGCAAAAGCCGCAGACGAACTTAGTGCCAAAAGCCCTATGCTTAATTGTATAAATAGTTTTTTCATTTTTGTTCCCGGTGAGTTTTGTTAGTTTTAATCCCATTAGTTTGAAAAAGATCACTGCTAACTACAATTAAAAAAACGTTGAATGAACTAATGTCTCTGTATGAGATCATTTGACCGAGGACACAGGTCTAGTGCTATAGTCTGGCTCGGTTTTAACAGCGTCAGACGATCGAATGAATAATACTCACAGATATTTACTCGCTATCAGCAGCATAATTTTGCTGACAGCATGTGCTGCTACACAGTCATCATCTAATCCTGAAGGACAGACCGTTGCTCAAACTGTCAGTCAACCTCCACCAATCATTGGTTCTCCTTTAAACGAAAGACCACAGGCTCAAGACTCGACGATTATAACGTTAGAGCAAATTATGGCTGATCCAGACTGGTTAGGCCGCGAACCTGAGTCACCTGTGTGGAGTTTGGATGGACGGCACATAGTATATGAACGCAAGCGCGAAGGTAGTCACCTGCGTGACTTTTTCATCGCCACTCCAGGTGTTACCGGTAATGGCGATTTTGTAGCCTTGCAACAATTGCATCAAGTCGATCGTAGTCAACAAGTAATTAATCAAGCTAATGACATGACCGCTTGGATCTTTAATTCAAATATCTTTTTGTACGATCACACGTCTAGGATCTTGCGACAGCTCACCAAGGATTCCGATTACCCGCGTAACTTAATGTTTTTGACTGATGGCCGTTTGGCTTATCAAGACGGCAATAGTTTTGTAGCAATCGATACCAGCAATGGACAGCGTGAAGAATTAGTTAAGTGGCAATACGCGAATAAACCTCAAGCTGTGCGTGCTCCCGCAGACTTTATATCAAGCGAGCAACAACAATTGATCGATTATGTAGCTTTGCAGCGTCGTCAGCGCCAAGAACAATCAGATTACGATGCGCAATTACAAGCACAGAACAATTCTGTAACCCCCCCTCCGTTTTATCTGGCGAAAGGCCATCGGAATGTTCAAGTTGCATTATCACCCAATGCAAAATACGCAATAGTTGTAAGCACTGAAGATACACCAAACCGCATTGATTCGGACATTATGCCCAACTATATCCAAGAAAATGGGCGCATAGCGACAGACGAGGTGCGTCGTCGAGTGAGTGATGCGCGACCTGTCACACATAAATTGTGGTTGCTGGATTTAGCTCAAAATCGCCTTAGTGAACTGTCTTTAAATCGCTTACCCGGTTATAACGATGACGTATTGGCTGAAGTTAAGCGAGAGAACGCTGCCGCGCACGGAGAAGATTATCAAATTAATCGATTACCGCGAGCAATAGGAGTGCTACAAAGTTGGTATGGACACTCTGCAATACAATGGCATTCCAATGGTGAGCACGTAGCGATTATGCTTGAAGCATGGGACAACAAAGATCGCTGGATCGTTAGTGTCGATTTCGAAAAGCAGCGCTTAGAAACACAACACCGTTTATCCGATGAAGCTTGGATCAATTACGCGTTCAACCAATTTGGCTGGCTACCAGACGATACTACTTTGTACTATTTATCTGAGCAAAGTGGTTATTCGCATTTGTATGTGAAACCAGTAGATGGGGCAGAACGCGCCCTTACACAAGGTCGGTTTGAAGTAGATGACATCACTATCAGCGGCGACCAACTATGGGCGTACTTTAAAGCCAATGTAAAACACCCAGGTATCTACGAAGTTTATCGCGTGCCGCTTGCAGGAGGTGAGGTTCAAGCGCTGACTGACTTAAACGGTATGACTGATTACACATTGAGTCCAGACCAGCGGAGTTTATTGTTAAAGCATAGTACATTAACCATGCCACCTGAGCTATACAGCCTTGCGCTCGATAGTGAGGAAATCAGTGCACCGGTTAAAATTACGAGCACTGTAAGTGAGGCTTTTCTGAGTATGCCTTGGGTTGCGCCCAGTATTGTGCCGGTAAAGTCATCACACACTGATAATCCAATTTATTCGCGGGTTTACCTACCGTCTGACGATAGCAAATCAGAGCCGCGACGTGCAGTAATCTTTAACCATGGTGCGGGCTACCTACAAAACGCTCATATGGGTTGGTCCGGCTATTTCCGTGAGTTTATGTTTCACAGCATGCTTACCCAACAAGGCTATGTTGTGATGGACATGGATTATCGTGCAAGTAAAGGTTATGGCCGAGACTGGCGAACAGCGATTTATCGCCAAATGGGTACGCCTGAAACTCAAGATTTAGTTGACGGTGTCGAGTGGCTTGCAGCCAATGCCAACGTTGATCGCGAGCGAGTAGGGACGTACGGAGGTTCTTACGGTGGTTTTATGACCTTTATGGCATTGTTCACTGAGCCGGACTTGTTCCAAGCTGGCGCTGCTTTGCGCCCTGTTAGCGATTGGGCGCACTACAATCACTCGTATACGTCTAATATCCTTAATACACCGGACGTCGACCCAATTGCGTATCGTCGAAGTTCACCGATCTATTTCGCAGGAGGCTTAACAAAACCATTGTTGATGAATGCACCAATGGTAGACAACAACGTCTTCTTTGTGGATGTTGTACGTCTAGTGCAACGCTTAATAGAGCTTGAAAAAGAGGATTTCGAAACAGCAATTTACCCGGTTGAACCGCATGGCTTTGTGCAACCAAGCTCGTGGTTAGATGAATACCGCCGGATCTACAAACTGTTTGAGCAAAACCTGTAGGGCTAATTCCCTTGTGCGGTGCGATGCTGCACAAGGGTTATTTGTATACCTGCAACAACCAAACCGGCAAGCGCGCCATACAAGTGGGCGTTAACTGCAACCGTAGCGTCAATAAGTGCAGCCATACTTGCGGCATCGTCAAACCATTGTTCATAAGCGATTTTAATACCTACGCCCAATAACAGTAACCAGCCTGTTGACTCATCTCGCTTGATATCAAGACATGCACCCCAAACGAAAACACCGTGTAGCACGCCGGATAACCCCACATATTGGGAATAGTTGTCAAACAATAAAACACCTGTAGCAGTAGCGAGAGACAATAACAGCCAAACCAATGCGAATTGACGACTAGTGTAATATTCACCATGTAATGCCCATAAAAGTACAAACCCGAATACGTTGAGCAATAAATGCCACAG
>CAXRGW010000001.1:0-23356 GCA_964230255.1 Alteromonas sp. | reverse complement strand
CCCCAACCGTTTCAAGTAGGATTATTACTTGATGATTTTAGAAACGACGCCTGAGCCGACTGTGCGGCCGCCTTCGCGGATCGCGAAGCGTAGTTTTTCTTCCATCGCGATTGGCGCAATCAGTTCAACTTCGAACTTTAGGTTGTCGCCGGGCATGACCATCTCTGTGCCTGCTGGCAATTTAACTGTGCCTGTCACGTCAGTTGTACGGAAGTAGAACTGTGGACGGTAACCTTTGAAGAATGGAGTGTGACGACCGCCTTCATCTTTAGACAGTACGTATACTTCCGCTTCAAACTTGGTGTGTGGAGTGATTGAACCAGGCTTAGCCAGTACTTGTCCACGCTCTACGTCGTCACGCTTAGTACCACGTAACAGAACACCAACGTTCTCACCTGCACGACCTTCGTCAAGCAGCTTACGGAACATTTCAACACCAGTACAAGTAGTCTTGGTAGTATCTTTAATACCAACGATTTCTACTTCTTCACCTACTTTAACGATACCTTGCTCAACACGACCAGTTACAACAGTACCACGGCCTGAGATTGAGAATACGTCTTCGATTGGCAGGATGAACGGCTTATCGATGTCACGCTCTGGCTCTGGGATGTATGAATCCAGTGCTTCGCCCAGCTCGATAATTTTCTTTTCCCACTCTGCGTCGCCTTCAAGGGCTTTCAGTGCAGAACCCTGGATTACTGGCAGGTCATCACCTGGGAAATCGTACTCTGACAACAGTTCACGAACTTCCATTTCTACCAGCTCAAGCAGCTCTTCGTCATCTACCATGTCACATTTGTTCATGAATACGATGATGTAAGGTACGCCAACCTGACGACCTAGAAGGATGTGCTCACGAGTTTGTGGCATAGGGCCGTCTGTTGCCGCTACAACCAAAATCGCGCCGTCCATCTGTGCAGCACCGGTGATCATGTTCTTAACATAGTCAGCGTGTCCTGGGCAGTCTACGTGTGCGTAGTGACGTGTTGGAGTGTCATACTCAACGTGTGAAGTCGCGATTGTGATACCACGCTCACGCTCTTCTGGTGCATTGTCGATTTGATCGAATGCTTGTGCGTCACCGCCGTAAGTCTTTGCTAGTACGGTAGTGATTGCCGCAGTTAATGTGGTTTTACCGTGGTCAACGTGGCCGATTGTATCAACGTTAACGTGCGGTTTCGTACGTTCAAACTTTTCTTTTGCCATGTCTCTCTTCCTAGCAAAGTGCTAATAAAAAAATTGTTAAAGCTTTATCATGAGATGGGGAGAAATGGTGCTGATAGGCAGATTTGAACTGCCGACCTCACCCTTACCAAGGGTGCGCTCTACCAACTGAGCTATATCAGCACGAATCTGGAGCGGGCAGCGGGAATCGAACCCGCATCATCAGCTTGGAAGGCTGAGGTAATAGCCATTATACGATGCCCGCATTCCCAAAATTCTCGATCCACCTCAGGAAAAAGTGGTGGAGGGGGCAGGATTCGAACCTGCGAAGGCTGAGCCGGCAGATTTACAGTCTGCTCCCGTTGACCGCTTGGGTACCCCTCCAGAGATTGATGGTGCCGACTGCCGGAATCGAACTGGCGACCTACTGATTACAAGTCAGTTGCTCTACCAACTGAGCTAAGTCGGCACTGCATCAAGTGGCTGCGCATTCTAGTGAAAACCTTCACCGGGTGCAATAGACTTTTTTAAAAAAATGCCCTTTTTTTTGTTCTTGGCTAAATAACCAGCGATTGAGCGGTTTTTTGTACGGTTTTTACCGGAAAATCGGTTAGTGCGAAACGCAGCAATCCCAAGATCACAACATTGGGCTTATAAATGACCGATTGAGAAAGAGGCAAGGTTTTACTTATGGATGTGATTAAATCCACATCGCCCCCACTGACAATGAAGGTAAAATTTGACTGTTGTCGCTGCATAACGCTTATCGCAGCCATTAATGTACCATATAACTGTGCCATACAGCCCAAAGCTAGGCATTCTTCGGTATCGTTACCAAACACAAGCTGATGATGTTGCTTCGGATCTTGAAACACTCTGCGTGTACTGCCAGTCACCGCATCTTTTGCCAACTGCAAACCAGGACTTATCCAGCCCCCCACGTGTTGGTGCGCTACTAAAGCATCGACTGTCAGCGCAGTGCCTGCATCTGCAACCACACAATTGCCTTCACTGAGTAAATCAGCACCAAGCATCGCCAACCAACGGTCAACCCCCATTTTACTAACCTGGGCGTAGCTATTTTTTACGCCAAAAGCTTCGGCGCTAGTGGTAATTTGTTCACCCTCGATGCCATGCTGGTGTAAAAAATCAACGATATGCAAATTCTCGTCGTCACTGCGCACGCTTGCGAACCAGACTTTTTGAGATGACTCAATTGCTGGCTGTGAAGCAAACCACTGCTCAATATTTTGATGCACATTTAACGGCGATAAAACGTTGACAGTCTGCTGCGCAGTATTCACTTCAATAGTAATTGCTTTTAGTGTCGAATTGCCGACGTCAATTAGCGTACATTTATGCGCCACGTAAACTCACCTCACCACCGTGAATGTCACGAACCCCTGTTGCGGTTTGAAGTTGCAGTGCCCCTTGCACATTAATGCCCAAATTCATGCCGCGCAAAGTATTGTCTTGGCTAATAATCGCAACTTCACGCTTGGCAAACACATCGTACTGATTCCAACTATCAACAATGTTAGCCAAACCGTTTTCCTCAAAATCAGGCATTTGTTGATGCAAAGTATTCACCAATGCCGCACATAAATGATTGCGGTCAATATTGAGATCACTCAAGTCGTTGAAGGGTTGATCAATTTGACTTTCAAGATCAGGTAAATCGACATTGATCCCAATTCCAATGATACAACTCACTTCCGAACCTATCTGTCCCTCAACCTCGACTAGAATCCCCCCAAGCTTGCGACCGTGCCGATAGATGTCATTTGGCCATTTAACCCCAAGTCCATCGACATTGAGAGATTGCAGTGCCTTGAGCACACAGTCACCCACGAATAAGGATAAACCACCAATCTGTTGATAACCGCCTTGGAAGCGCCAACATATAGAGAGATATAAACTCGCAGCAAAGGGGGATACCCATTGGCGACCGCGACGACCACGTCCTGCAGTTTGGGCTTCAGCGACCACAACAGCCCCTTGAGGCATTTGCTCGATATTGTCCTTCACATAGGTGTTAGTGGAATGGATAACCGGAAGTAACGTCAGCTGAGGCTGAACAGACGGTGCTAAGTATTCGCTGATGACGTGCTCGGACAGTAATGTTAACGGCTTGGCCAATGCATAACCTTTGCCTTTAACACTATACACATCTAAACCCAACGCTTGCAACGCAGCGATATTATTGGCAATTGCAGTGCGGCTCAAATCAAATTGCTCCGCTAATTTCGCCCCCGAATGAAACTGACCATTAGCCAAAGCTTCAACCAACTGTGCGCGCAATGTTGAATTGTGCTTCATAAACGCACCAAACCTTGAGCACCAACTAGCCGCACTTCATTTTGCAATTCAATGCCAAACAGTTCTTTTACTTTTTGTTGTATCTGTCGGGCAAATGCCAAAAGCTCCGGACCACTGCCTTGCTCAGCATTTGTTAACACTAAGGGTTGGTTGGCATGACATTGGATTCCGCCCAATCGCTGCCCTTTATAGCCCGCTTGGTCGATTAACCATGCGGCTGGCACCTTGACGTGCAGCTTATCCACCGGATAGGCTGGAATATCGGCATATTGGTGTTGCAATTGTATATATTGTTCCAACGCTATCACTGGATTTTTAAAAAAGCTGCCTGCATTACCAATTTTATCCGGGTCTGGGAGTTTACTCTGCCGAATGTCGACGACTTTGGCAAACACGTCTTCTGGCGTTGGGTTGACTAACGCTTTGAGCTCACCATAGGTTGTCACTACCTTGTGCGCTCTTGGCACCTTAAAAGTGACTGACGTTATCATCCAATGGGTGGCTTGTGGCTGTTTAAAAATACTCTCTCGATAACCAAATAAACAATCGTCATTGATTAATTCAAATTGCTCTCCCGAGCGTAATTCGAGCACTTCAACTGACTGGATGAAATTACTGACTTCGAGTCCATAAGCGCCAATATTTTGGATCGGTGCCGCGCCAACAGTACCAGGGATCAAGGCTAAATTTTCCATGCCGTATATGCTCTGCTCTAGACAAAACAGTAGAAATTTATGCCAATTTTCGCCACTGGCAACACGCAATATAAAGTCCGTATCAGTCTCGCTAACGTCGATGCCGCGCAATTTGTTTAACCACACAGCACCGTAAAAATCGTCAACAAAAATACAATTACTGCCCTCGCCAAGCAGCCAGAAAGGCTTTTGTTGGCCAATGGGAATATCGTCAAGACTTTCAATGTGCCGTAGCTGTTGGCAATGTGCAGCAAGACCAAAGGTGTGCAGTGGTTGTAAATCGTTCAAAGGCGGATCACAGCGATTGTTATCTGTGGTTAGCTTACCTAAAACGCCTGAATTAACAAGGGTTAGGCAGTTTCGGGTGAGAGTTTGTTAGCATTTTTACGGCGCTTCAAAAACGGAATTTTGAAAAATGAACGGCGCGATTGACCCGGTGCTGCAGGTAAATTCTTAACCCGATTAAACACCACACCAACCAGCGGAGCCCCCACATCGCGTAGCTTTTGAATGGCCTGCACCAGCTCTGCGGTCTCAGTGTGCTCTAGATCACACACTAAGATGATTGCGTCGACATTGCGACCGATAACTAATCCATCGCTGTATTGTTCTAACGGCGGAACATCAATTACTACGCGTTCAAAGATAATACTGAGTTTATGTAAGAATACTTTGAATCGTGGTTTGGATAAGTAAACCATGGGGTCCTGAGGAATAATACCGCTAGGCATGACCGACAGTTGGGTATCGGAAATTTTGTGAATACACTTGCCGGCGGGCGCTGAATTACCTAAAAAGCTTGTTAATCCTGGCAACGACTCTTTGAGTTTATAGGCCCCACTGATTGACGGATATCGCAGATCAGCATCTAGTACCATGGATTTCTCGAGTTTCGCGAAGGACTCAGAAAGGCACGCAGCGACCAATGACTTTCCATCGTTAGGCTTAACGCCAGTCACGGCAATAACACGGTTTTCTTCTACATCATTGCGCACAATCAATGCGGTGCGCAGGGTTCTTATCGATTCGGCAAAGCGAATATTATCGCGGCTGGCTTTAAGGACAGTAGAGAGTTTACGGCGGGTACGGAATATCCTTGGGATCTCAGTTAACACAGGTACGTCCATACTCGCTAGCACACTCAATACGCGTGAACGCTTGTCACTAACAATATGGATAAACAACCAGCCCATAACACTAATAAAGGTGCCAAACACCACGCTTGCGGCAAGCAACAATACGAAGTTAGGCTTCGAAGGTGAAGACGGGACACTGGCAAAATCAACAACAGAGAACTCTTCTTGGTCGCCCAAGTCACGCAATATCTCAGTTTCTTGCAACCTCGATAAAAATATATCGTAGAGGTTTTGCGTTGATTCAACCTCACGACGAAGTTTTGCCAAGTTTACTTCATGCTGACCCAAGTCACTGTGGCGGCCACGCGCTTCATCAATCAGCTTGTTAATTTCCTCGCTGCGCTCCAACATGATTTTGTATTCTTGCTTAAGCGAGGCTTCGAGCTTTCTGATCAAACTCTCAAGCTCACGCGTCATTGCGTCTATCTTGGAGACTTGGGCAATATAACGCGGATGCTTGAACTTATATCGCTGCGAAATTTCAGCAAGGTATTCTTCTTCATCCAAAATTCGCTTACGCAGGTCCTGAACCATGGAATTTTTAACGATATAGCCAACGTTCAAGAGGCCCTGAATATCATCGCCCGACGCTTCAAACTGGCTGATCATGGTCTTCATTTCAGCTGCTTGCGCATCAACTTGAATGCGTTGTGACATGTAAGTTGAAATCTCACTACTGGCGAGTGAAATCTGACTGGCCAAGTCTATCAAACGGTTTTCTAAGAAATAATCCTGCAATGATGCTTCGGAAGCCTCTAGCTGTCGTTCTACCTCTTCGAATTGTTGGTTTAACCAACGGCTGGCATCCCGGGCACGTAACTGACTCTTTTGCAGTTGATAATCAAAAAACACTGGGCCAACGGCATTTACTACATCTGCGGCGAGTTGCGGAGAAGTGGACTCAAAGGTGACATCAACCATATTGGTCTCACCCAAGCGGCTGTAACCCAGACCATCTTGCAAACGCACAGCTGCACCCAAGCGCTTTGCTGCATCGGGCTGGTTTTGGTCGACCAAGTCAGCGCGAAACATTAAGCCACTCTGTTCGACAACGCGCTCTGCAAACTGACGCGACCGCATATATTGTAGATAGGTATCTAACTTCGAATCACCCGCAGCGGCAAATGTGGCTAGTCTTTGCGGCAATGACATTTCGGCTGAAGACTCACCGAGTAACAAGGTTGTTTTCGCCGAATAAACTTTCGGCATTTGCATCACGTAATATCCCAATACCGCAGCAATTGTGCTCGCAGTCAAAATTATTCGGAGCTTGTTATTCCAAATCAGCACCAACAAATCGCCGATATCAAATAGCGGCTCATGCTGGACTTGGGAGTTGGCGTTTACGTCATTCATCTAAAATAGGCTTTCTGGGATCTCGACAATATCGCCGGGTAAAATCGGCGTATCGGCAGTGGCTTCGATGCGCTGCTTATCAGCACCGCGAATAACCACCCAGTTGCGATTGGAAGCGCGATCGGTCTGCCCGCCTGCCACAGCAATAGCCTTTTCCATGGTCATGCCCAGCTGGAATGGGAAAGATCCCGGGTACTTAACCGCACCGCGCACATAAAAAGGACGAATCTCTTCGATTTGCACGACGATGCTGGGATTCACCAGATACCCGTCCCGATAGGCGTCAACCAAATCATCACTGAGCTCTTTGACGGTTTTTCCAACCACGGGCAAATCGCCAATCAAAGGGAAGCGAACAATACCTGAAGCGTCTACGCGGGCGCGGATGTATAGGTCTTTCTCTAGATGCACATCCATGGTGATCACATCACCCACGCCGATAGGTAACTCCTGTTGAGCCTGCGCGGGTAATAAAACACCACCGAGAAACAGTAGTGTACTAAAAATCAATACTCGTACAGCCACCGCAAACCTACCTCATTTTGAGTGTAATCAATAAAATCGTCGCTAGAAGATACATCCCGACGCATCAGGTCTAGATGAATAGATTGATAAGACGTTAAGTTAAAGCCTAAAGAGGCATTAAAATCGAACTGTGTAATTTCTCTTTCAAGTAACTCTGATTCTAAGCTTTTATCTAACCAATTCATGCGTACACCCCAAAACCACAAGTCGTTGTACACATACTGCCAATCGAAGCCATAAATAACATCAACGCTATCAGACGCAAATTCAACTTCAGATACGTTTGACACACGCCGTGAAAACAGCGTCAACACCGACAAGTCATCGGGCTTGTGCTGGTAGCGCAGATCCCACGAAAAACCGCTATCATCACTACCATCTTCAGAATCCCGCTTAAAGCCACCAATTAACAATTGTGCCGACGATTTACCACTGATTGCCCATTCGACCCCTATTAATCCGCGCAGTAGCTCACTATCAGTACGCTCAGGCGCTCCATAATCATCTTCGCGCATAAGAACGCGTGCCAAAAACTGTGTCGTGCCACTTATTGCGTAACGTGTTTCAACCTCTGCACCTACTTGTGACAGATTGAAAAGACTCGCGTAGTCATTGATATCATCGTACTCATCCTCCTGCCAACTCAAGCGCAGGCTGACTGAATTCCGACTAGGCTCACGGCCATAAACGAACAATGCGCTGGCTTGATTAGTCGTTAATGTGTCGACGCTAAGCACATCGTCTTGAAAACGCGTTATTCCTTCACCATAACGCTGTTGATCCTGTTCATGCCCGGCGTGTACATCAACCGTAAAGGCCTCGTGCACGAAGGTGCGAGACATTACACGAAGATTGTAAGAATAGAAATCTTGATTGTCGTCAAAGTCGAATTGCTCTTCTTGTAAGCGGAATTGCTCGTATTCGGCTCCATAGTCGAATTGCCACCAAGTAGACTCTTGAATTGTTACCAAAGCACCTTCAGCATTGATAATAAAGCCCACCGCATCGGTGTCGTTGGTAATTAGAGGGTTGATTGCATCATTGTGTGCAATTGCAGCTGATAGCTTAAGTGGTGACACATCTTTATCAATATTCTCAGCCTGCGCATTTGCCAGGCCGCTACACATCAAACTGCAACAGATGCCCAATATTAACCGCATATTGTCAAATTCTCCCCTAATTCAGCAACAAACAATGGCCAATAGCCAGTTTGCTGTAATGACAATATCGGCCAAATATCTGAATTCTACAGTTAAAGTATGGGCGGAAAGTACGCCCGATATTTGCGTTAGGAGCTCGCTTACACTTATTGTTCCGCAAGCTCTTGGGCTTCGACTGCCGCAATACGCTGTTTGATGTCCATATCAGGTGAGTAAGCGAGTGGCGCTGATGCTAACAACGCTATCGCTTTGTCTTCTTCGCGGTTTACCAATGCGAAGTTTATTCGATCGAGTAACATAACTACTTCAGAGAAATCGATCATGGTCTCGTTAGCAGCCATAATACGCGGGTGTTCAGTGCCGGTTTCACCGTCACCAATCAACAGCTCTTCATACAACTTTTCACCGGGCCTCAGACCGGTAAACTTGATTTGCATATCGCCTTTGTCTCCGGTACTACATGCAATTTTATAGCCCATCAAATGCGCCATCTTATGTGCTAGGTCTGCAATCTTAACCGGCTCGCCCATATCCAACACGAACACCTCACCATTCTTTCCCATGGTGCCAGCTTGAATCACCAGCTGCGACGCTTCGGGGATGGTCATAAAGTAGCGAATAATGTCGGGATGAGTAACAGTGATTGGTCCGCCCTTGCGAATTTGTTCTTTGAACAATGGTACCACCGACCCTGAACTACCAAGCACATTACCAAAGCGCACAATGGCAAACTCAGTTTCACTGTGCATAGCTGAAATACCTTGCACAAATAACTCCGCAAAACGCTTGGTTGCTCCCATGATATTAGTTGGCCTGACCGCTTTATCGGTCGAGATCAGAACGAATTTTTCTACTTCATACTCTGCGGCAATTAACGCTACATTTGCAGTACCAAACACGTTGTTGCGGATCCCAGCCGTTACGTTAGCTTCGACCATAGGAACGTGTTTATAGGCTGCAGCATGGTAGATTGTTTGGATTTTGTGTTGTTCAATGACGTTGCGCAAAGTCTCTGAATCTTGAATAGTTGCGAGTACGGTTACAAGCTCGATATCTGGATACTGACGCGATAGCTCATTTTCAATTTTATAGAGGTTGTATTCAGCTAATTCAAATAAAACCAGCTTAACTGGTTTACATTTGGCTATCTGACGACAAAGTTCGCTACCAATTGAACCACCCGCACCAGTAACCATAACCACTTTCTGAAGAATATTAGTATTGAGTAAATGCGGAATTGGCGGCACTGGATCACGACCGAGTAGGTCTTCAATCTTTACTTCTTGCAGCTCATCTATCTGCTGTTTGCCACTAGCGATATTTTTAAAATTTGGTACTGAAAGTAACTCTAACGCCAAGGGTTCGAGTTCGCGGATCAACTCTTTCCGACGACCTCGTGACGTGTTGTTTACCGCGAGCAGCATTTTCTGCACGCCAAACTTTTCCTTCAGCTCACTCACTTCCTCGCGCGGGATAACCGGGATCCCCATTACTTGCTTACCTTGATAGATCCGCTTATCGTCGACAAAAGCTACCGGCATTAACGAACGTCCAGCTCGCAGTGCAGTTGATAGTGAGCGGCCCGATTCACCGGCACCATAAATAAAACATTTCTCGCGCAATTTGTCGTTTTGCGCTTGGGAAGTGGCTTGAATCAACAGTCGTGGAGATGCAACTAAGGCAGTAGCACCGAAGAAATACAACATTAACACTGACACCGGCAGAAAAAGCCCAAGCACGTATTCCGCCGATAGCAAGTAAACCGATGACAAGAAAATTGCCATTGCTATGATATATACCGCCTTGATATCAATGTAGCGGATCATCTGTCTATAGTGCCCAAGTATCAGTAAGAAGCCTTGAGTGAAGAATAAGTTTGCTATCACAACCCCCCAATCAGTGAGGCTGAAGTGCCATGCTTCGATCCCTAACCGCATCCAATAAGAGCAAAGTAAAGCAAAGGTTATTGCAAGAGAGTCCCAGAGCAGCTCGATCGTAAATTTAACGCTCGGTGGCAGCCTGAAAATCTGATTTAAAGAAAGGTTTTGCATAGTCTAGACAGCTCGCTCCATTACAGCGGTGAGCACTTGACAGGTTAAATCAATCTCGGCTTGAGTTAATGTTGGATGGACTAAAAACATTAGTGATGTATCACCCAATTCATGTGCCACAGGCGACGGTTGCTCTGGACGTAAACCCGAGGTTTCAAAAGCTTTCTCCAAGTACACTTCCGAACAACTACCAGAGAAGCAAGGTACACCGCTATCTACAACAGCTTGCATTATGCGGTCTCGATCCCAGCCGTCTTTCAACTCTCGCGGTTCAACGAAGGCATAACACTTGTAGTAAGCATGTTGAATATCATCAGGAAGTGGAGGAACGCGCAATCCTTTTAAGCCCGTTGCGGTGGTCAAAATCTGCTCGGCGTACTGAGTGCGCTTTTCGGTCCACTGTGGCATTTTTCGCAACTGACAGCGGCCAATAGCTGATTGCATTTCAGTCATACGCCAGTTGGTGCCAAACGATTCGTGTAACCAACGGAACCCGGGAGGATGAGCTTTTTCATACACCGCTTGCCACGATTTACCATGATCCTTAAAGGACCACATGGCATTCCAAAACTCAGTGTTGTTGGTGGTTACCATGCCTCCTTCACCACCGGTTGTCATTATTTTATCTTGGCAGAATGACCACGCGGCAATATCACCTAGCCCTCCAACCGGTTTGCGTTTGTAACGTGCACCATGCGCTTGAGCACAGTCTTCTATCACGTAACAACCGTGTTGCTTAGCCAATGCATTGATCGCATCCATATCGCAAGGCCAGCCGGCCAAATGAACACAGACGATCGCTTTCGTATTTGGAGTAATCTTAGCTGCTATAGTGTCGGCAGTGACATTTTGTGAATCTTGGCATACGTCGGCAAATACTGGGGTCAAACCAGCCAGTACAATGGATGAAACCGACGCTAAAAATGTTCTTGATGTAACGATAACTTCGCTGCCTGCGGGCAAATTCAAGGCAACCCAGGCTAAGTCTAAGGCTACGCTACCATTGGCAACAGCGATTGCATGCTTAACCTCATGGGCACTGGCAAATTCTCGTTCGAACTCTCGACCGACCTGCCCCGTCCAGTAATTTATGCGGTTGCTGTCAAGCACCTCCATTACTGCGTCTTTCTCATCTTGGGCTACCGCTGGCCATGGTGAAAACGGACCGCCTAACATCGTTTTGTACCTCTCATTATTCTTATATTTCTCGGGTGGGACTACCGACTACGCGCATCATGTCTTGAATATCACGAATAACAGTAGAGCCAGCGCCAACAGTGACTTCGCTGCCAATAGTAATCTGTTGAATCACACAACTACCAATTCCTATAAACGTTTTCTGCTTTACACACACTGAGCCAGCAAGACGAACGCCTGGGGCGAGATGGACGAAGTCACCGATATCACCATCGTGATCGACCGAACATGCGGTATTGAGAATGCATCCTTGACCTATTTGACTATAAGCATTTACAACAGCATTGGCTAGCACTAAAGTGCCGGTACCAATACTGACATTACCGCCAATAACGGCGCTGGGGTGAACGAGTGTTGTAACAGTGTAACCCAGTGCGAGTAATTGCGCTTGTAGCTTTGCTCTTACTGCGTTGTTGCCGATGGCTACAAACCAGTGCGTCTCATCATCATTCAATTCTGCGATTTGTGCCGAACTGCCCACGACTGGCCAATGCTCGCATGTCTGTGTTGTAGGATAGATATCATCGAGCATGCCGATATTGGTATAGCCTAGCTGCTCAGCACAATCAGCAACAACCTTAGCATGACCTCCGGCCCCAACAATGCGCAATTTGGGCTTAATTGTTGCCATTGAATTTCTCCATTGTCGCCTGATTATCTTGGCTTATATCGGCGCGAACCAGTACCTTTTTGACGGTTAGAAATAGAATTTTGATATCCAACCCGAATGATTGATTGTTGACATACCATAGGTCGTAATCAAATTTTTGTTGCCATGAAATCGCATTGCGGCCGTTGACTTGTGCCCAGCCCGTTATGCCAGGCCTCACTTCATGACGGCGCGCCTGTTCATCTGAGTACAAGGGCAAATACTCAACCAACAAGGGACGCGGACCAACAAGACTCATGTCGCCTTTAAGTACATTCCACAGACCGGGAAGCTCATCGAGACTGGTTGATCGTAACAACTTGCCGAAAGCTGGCAACCGCTCTTCATCAGGCAGCAATGTGCCTTTCGCATCGCGGGCATCCGTCATACTTCTGAATTTATACATACGGAAAACCTTGCCGTCTTTTCCAGGTCGCTGCTGGCTGAACAGTACCGGGCGCCCCAGTTTTATGGCCACCAAAAAAGCAACAATGAGTATTACTGGCGCGGCGAGCAATAACACGGTAAATGCCACCCAAAAATCAAAAACTCTTTTCATTTAATCAACTAGCCCGTCTAACATCTGTTGGTTAACTTTATGCACATCATATACTTCAATTGCACGTTCTCTTGCAGCTTGTCCGTGCTGAGCAATTTTCTCTGGTGCTACAATATAATCCTCTATTGCAGCCACTAGTGAAGGGACATCAGCAACCTCAATCAAATGACCACTGACACCATTTTCTATAGTTTCTTTACAACCTGGAGCATTTGTTGTGATTATGGCTCGACCGACCGCCATAGCTTCTAGAACTGTCCGTGGTGTACCTTCGCGATAAGAAGGCAATACATACACGTGACAGTTTTGAATGACCTTGCGCACATCCGCTAATCGACCATGAAAGGTTATGGCACCGCTAGCAACCCATTCATCGAGTTGCTCTTGTTGGATAGCATTGGGATTAGAGTCTAGCCAACCGACCAAATGAAAATGTGCATCGGCATAACGCTGTTTTATTTGCTGCGCAGCGTGAGCATATTCGATAACGCCCTTGTCTTTAATAATTCGTCCAATCATTAAAAAGTGAAACGGTGGTGATTCACTTAGCGGTTTTTGACTAAATTGCTCAATGTCGATCCCTGAGCCATTGACAAGACGAGTTTTCGCGCCGTCTACCAAGCGGTTTTTAACAAACAAATTGCGGTCATCTGGATTCTGAAAAAATGCCACACCGGCGCCACTTAGCGCAACCTTATAGAGCGCATGAGCGATCTTACTTACGACCTTTTGGCGCACTGAGTCAGCCTGCATGAAGGTGTAACCCAAGCCAGTGACCAATGCGCCGATCCTTGGCACACGCGCTAGGCGTGCGGCCAAACTTCCATACACCACTGGCTTAATTGTATATGCCAAAGTATGCGTTGGTCGCAGTTGCCGAATTAAGCGGTAGACGCTGTATAAAGTAGCTAAGTCTTTTGAAGGATTTAAACCAGTCCGCGCTAGAGTAATATCGTGGGCAGTGATGCCGTTGTCTCTCAACTTAGCACTAATTTCCGGCGTGAGATCGGGAGCACATGCATGGACTTCAAAACCAGCAGCAATCGCATCTTGCATTAGTGCCAAGCGGAAATTAATCAGCGACTCAGCAAAGCTTGAAATCATCAATAAACGTTTAGTTGCCACGCTTGAAACGCCTCCTGTGCCGCCAAACGACCCATTCACGCCGCAACGCTTTAGTTGCTGCCCAAACCATCGCCAAAGGTACGCAGAATTTATAGCGCCATTTGACGGTTGGGTGGACAACTAAACTCATGAGTGATTGCAACTGACCAAGACTCATTTTAAAGGTGAAACTACTCAACGAACCTTCGTCACTTAAAAACGCGTGCTTAAACATAAAGGCGTTGGGCTGTTGCAAAATAATACCGCCTTGATGCAGTAAAATGCGCCGCCAGCAATCGACGTCTTCAGAATAGCGCAATGAGTCTGAGAAGGGATGAGCATTGGCAACGTCACGCTTGAGCATAACCGTAGGTGTACTATAGGCGTTAGCGAACATCGCTCGCCATGGGGAATACCTAACGGCCTGATAACTTGGTGCGGGTGAGCTGCGCTTACTATCGAGTTGTACGAGCTCAATTTGCTCACAGGCACAACCACTGATCACCGCATCAGAAGCGCGCATCGCTGCCAATTGAGGATCGAGTTTATTCAACGCCCATGCATCATCACTATCCAAAAACGCTATGTACTCCCCACTCGCCTGCTGAATTGCGGTCTTTCGGGCTTTTGCTGCACCACCATTTTGTGCACAATGTATCACTTTCAAACGTGGCCACGCCTTCATCATAGCGAACTCATCAAGTGCCTGCGCGTGCTCGGCGGTTGAACAATCATCGACGATGATCACCTCAACATCGGTGCGCTCAGCGTAATCTGCTAAAGATACAAATAAACGCTCCAAACAGTCACCGGCATTGTAGTATGGCACTACAATACTTATGGTTGGAGATTGAACTGGCTGGTTACTCAAGTGGTTATCCTGCAAAATATCGAGAGTTAAACAATGCAAGTAGCGCAACGCCAGAAAAGGCTAATAGGTAGTAGCCTAATTTGCTGCTGCGCATTGGATACTGGTAAAACTGTGAATGCACTAAAATTGCCGGGATGTAGAACCAAGATAACGCTGCAAATCGGTCATTAGAAGCAGTGAAGCTGAGCAATTGGAATGCACAGTTTACGATGAGGTAAAACTTCACTAACCACAAGTCAATACCCGTTCGTCGTTCAAAGTACAATACAAAAAGCACCGGTACAATCGAAAACAGCGTAAAATCAATCCGGAAGCCTGTCTGATAATTCATTAGATCGCGGACCTCGGCGACTTTGTCGCTATCGAGATAGTATTGATACCGCGAGCTATCATCAAAAAAGCCGGATAAAAATCCGAGCGCACTTTCATTCGCGCCTGACGCACTGATAAATACGACTACAAACCAAATCACTAAAACCCTGGGAATAGTGAGTACTCGCTCGGCAAAATGCAGGGCAAATAATGCCGGTAATAACACCAATACCGACATATGAAATAACGCCGCAAAACCTATCGCTAGTAGGGTTCTAAATAGGTGTCGGCTATAGCCATAATTAATGATGGCGTAAAAGGCCATACTCATAGCTACCGCTTGACGCATACCACTAGCAAAATAGCTTAGGAAGAACGGGAAGGTAACATAGGCTACAAACATATAACCCCAGCCTTTCCCATATAAACGCTTTAACCCAGCAATAAAGGGCAGCATACCAAGCACAAAAATCCAGGTTAAATAGGTGCGGTGACCTAAACCGGCATTAGCACTGAGCCAGGACAACAACGTAAAACCTAGTTCTTTACCACTTTCGATTACCGCAATTGTAAAGTCTTGGCCGACCATGCGATCGTAACTGCGCAAATAACGGAAAGTATCACCATGAATATCGCGGCCAATATACATAATGGCAACCTGCAGCACGAAACAAAACAACAGCACTTGGAAGAATCGCTGTTGCTGTGCTCTCGTGACTATCTTCTCATCGAAAAACGTTGCCGCTACAATGGTAAAGAATGAAAGATAGGCGAGATGAAACAGCATTTTTTAACCCGCGCTACGCATCTCAGTGCATTTCGGTGGCAGCAGAGCGTTCTTGCGCCCCAATTGATAGCCTCGCCAGAACGCGCCTATCACGCCCAATGATTTATCCGACCACGCATAAGCTAAAACCAATCTAAACAAGAAACCTAGTGCTACAAACCGTTGTAGTGGATTGAGATATCGACGCATCACTATTGCGCGATTGTGGGAGAGCCCCCAAATGTATTTGGGCACATCATTCACTACACGACAGCCGCCATCATCTGCGGCTAAATGTAAAAGTCGAGCATTAGCCTTGAAGAATAATTGCTTATCGGTCACTCGTTTGACGCGCAAAGAGAGTTCGCTCTCTTCATATAAAGCAGCACCAAGCGTTAGGTGCTCGTCAACACCGCCAGCCTGCTCAAGCAACTCGCGACGAGCGCTAAAGTTGCCACCCGGTACATGATCAACCCATTGATCGGTTTGACTCGCAAAACCGCGGTAAGGTGTACAACTCCAGCGGCAGAAAACACCGACTTTAGGACCATCATCTAAGCGGCGATGGGCCTCATCGATCCCACCGGCAACCATACCGATATCAGGATCGCTATAACAAGCAATATGTTCACGGATAAGGGTATCCTCACTGCGAATATCATCATCTATGTAAATGACTATTTCGGCGTTACTGTGCTGCCAACCATAATTGCGCGCCTGCGGTAAGCCCTTAAAGTCCACATTAAAATACCGTAAACGCTCGGGGTTTTGGTCAATTAATATTTGCATTTCGGGCGTGGGAGCGGGCGATTGGTCAACCACTACAATATCGAAGTTGGCGTAGTCCTGGGCCAACATATCTTGGACCGACAACAATAGGTACTCATCACGATTAAGCGTTGGAATAATGACACTGACGCTTGGTTGTTGATCAAGAATTGCCAAAATATTGCTCCAAAATATGGTTAACGCGGTCGCCGTAATGTCGCCACGTTGTTGACTGCTCGACACGTTGCCGCGCAAACTCACTTTGCTGTTGTACTGTTTCAGGGTGATTAATTAGATCATCCAAACGCACTGCTAAGGCGACTACGTCGTCTCGCTCAATTAGGTAACCACCATTTTGGTCGTCTACCGCATCCACAATACCACCTTGCCGAGTGCCGATAGCCAATGTTCCAGAAGCCTGTGCTTCCAAAAACACTAGGCCAAAACCTTCAACCTGCTTCGCACCAGCCTCTTCTCGGGTGCACATGACGAACGCATCTACACAAGCATATAGATTAGCTAAGTCCGCCTCATCAACGAAACCCAAAAACTGAACCTGCTCGGTAATACCATATTCAGCAGCCATGAACTGTAAACTTTCCATGTGTTCACCTCGCCCGGCGATTACATATAACATGTTGGCTCGGCTTTCAGCGGGCAAATCGCGCACTGCTGCTAACACCGTATCGTGGCCTTTGTAAGCTTGGATGCGAGACGTTGTGAGTGCAATAAATTTGTCCTGGGGAAATCCAAAATGCTGGCGTAATTGCGCAATACCGTCAGTATCTACAGGTGTAAATCGCTGTTCATCAACCCCTAAAGTCGCGACAGCTATTGGCGTTTGCGTCTGCGCTGCCACCAAGTCTCCCGTGTAGCGACTATTTGCTATCACTACATCCGCATGTTTAAACACGCGTTTACGCACCCAACTTAACAATCGGTTCTTCACGGTTGACTGACCGTGCATGATGTCATTGCCATGCGCCAATATAGCGATATGCCGGCAACCGGCTAACCAAGCAATGAGCGCTTCTGGATACCAGACTCCTGTAATAACAATATCGTGACGATGATATTTCCTCAGGCGTTTAAACAATTGCCAGTCTGCTTTGAAGCGCTTTGGGGCCACTCGAAACTCAGGTGTTTTAGGTACTTGAAACGCTTGATGCTGAGCTTTGGTTTGACGGCTGATAACTTCGACCCGGTGGTTGCGCAAGCGCAAGTCATCAACAATGGCTGCGCACAAGCGCGAAATACCACCTTCTAAGGGTGGATAATCAAAGCTCACCATGCATACGCATTTCTTCATCGTGATACTTGCTCAATTTGTTTTTCAAACACCGTAGCAAACGACGCAACCTGAGAGCTGGCCAAATACAATCGACAGTACTGTTTATTAACGCGTCGGTTCGGCCGCTCAAGAATTTTGAGCAGCTCGGTAGTATCTTCAATTAGATCGCCACCAAGGAAGACACCGAGCCCTGCTTTGGTTAGTTCAAGTCGAGCTTCACTTATCAGTGGCACATCCGCAATCACAGTTTTTTGTAGCGCAATGTAATCGACCATCTTGGCAAAATTAGTCCACCACAGACTGTTGCCCGGAATTAACAAACAAGCCTGTGCGGCGGCGATGTCTTCATAGAGTTGTGCCTGTGGAATATGGTCAATAAATTCACAGTGAAGCTTGAGATAATCACAGCACGCACTATTGAGCAAGCGCTCAACTCGATGTTGATTGACTTCGCGGCGCCCAATGACTTTTAATTTTAAGCGTCCATCGAGTTGCAACCCTGCTTGGTCCAAAGCTCGAAATATGTGATTACTATCGTATTCGTCAAGAAACTCACCGACAAACAGTACAGTTATATCGTCGCTCTTGCGTTTTTCCAACTTGTCACAAGCAGCCTCAATATAAGCGTCATCAGCACCGGTGGGAATAAAGGTAAAACGGCTACTCGGTAACTGGTACAAGTCGCTAAATATATATTCGTAACTGCGCGCCAATCCAATTACGTGATCGGCTTTACGCATTGCCGCTTTAACTATTCGTCGCTCTTGTTCTTGAACCTGAACACCGAGCTGAGAAAATCGCTCGCTGTAACCCAGTGGGTCTCGATAGTCGGCAACCCATTTAATCCCTAATTCATTTTGTAATGCTTGGCCTAAACGCAAGGTAGTATATGGTGCGGTTGTGGTGTAAACCAAATCGATGTTATATGTTTGAATAATACTTTTTGCTTTTTCAAATGCGTGCTTATACCAAGTCCAATAGCGATCCGGGCGGTTGGCCCACCACCGTTTGATGCGTTGGACTAAACTACCTTTACGGTTACCCATTGCGAAGTTTGGGTGATTTGGTTCATTAGACTGGGAAGCGTTTATCACTGCTTTGCCTTTGAGCCCAGCAAACGTGCGATCCTCACCACCAAATTTCATCCTCAAGCCACGCAGTGTGGGCTCAGTGTATTTAGCCGTGTGGATCACTACGCCTTCGGGTAATTGCTTAAGTAGAGAATCATCTTCGTTATACAAATAATTAGTGTCAACGGTTAGCACGTGAACTTGGTAGCCCAGCTTTGGCAGATATCGCGCTAACTTATACACACGAAACATAGCTGCGTGTGTTTGCGGTGCAAAATAGGGCGTTACCAGTAGGACTTTTTTTATCTTCATTACGAGTGAGCCTCAATTAACTGCTGATAGGCTTTAACATTATGCGCTAACTGCGCATCGACCGAAAACTTCTCCGCATGAGCTCGACCAGCACACCCATATTGGCGCCGTAATGATTCATCCGTTAACAAGCTCGTTAAGGCAGATACAATTGTGTCCGGCTCTGTCGGGTCAATCAATAAGCCATCGCGTTTATCTTTCATTATTTCTGGGCCACAGGACAATTGGGTATAAATTGTGGGTACCGCTAGTGCCATTGCCTCTACCGGGCCAAGCCCAAAACTTTCTGAAAAAGAGGGGAATATAGCGACATCGGCATTGGTTAGATGCTGTTGTAATGTCGCTTTATCAATGTGACCCGTAAATTCAATATTGGCCACATCACCCGCAAGTTCCACAATGAAGTCTTTTGCAGAGCGACCCTGAACAACCGTATCTTTGCCAATCAGTACAAGGGTTAAATTAGGCATGATTTGATGTAATTGACGCCACGCTTTAGCCAGCGAAAACACACCTTTTTTAGCCATCAGCGAGCCGGTGAAGACGACTCTAGCCGACGCACTGTAATCCTGCTTACACTGTTCTTTGGAAGGCCAAGCAATACCGTTGTATATCACTTCGTAAGGTTTCTTAATGGCAAACGCATTGCAAGTCTCTTGCGCTGCGTAATCACTGACTGATAGCCAACAATCACTGTTGACTAAGGTACTGAGCTCCAAACGCTTAGTCAGCTTATTCGCCGGTTGTTCAAGCTCTTGGTTAAAGTAAGTGACCGTGCCATGTAAGCGCACGACACGTGGAATAGATAACCGCCCCCAAAACGCAGCGCCGCCTTCAAAGTCAGGTACTTCAATAACATCTAATTCCCCGGCCTTGGCAAGTGTATTCACGCGTCTGTATAGACGTCGACGATCTGAATACAAGCCAATTAAGCCTCCTCGGGCTGGCAATCGCTCAACTAATACCCCATTTTGTTCAGCGATTTTAATGGACGTCTGTCCAGCGTACACGCCGATGACATGCACATGATGACCAGCCTGAACCAAGCGTTCGGCTAATTCTCGAGTAAAGGTGCCAATACCACCACAAGTCACCGGTGGGTATTCATTGCAAATAAAACCAATCTTCATGCCGCTACCTGTAATATCTGACGTAACTGCCGACGATAAATTGCGGCGAGTAAAACAATGTATATACCTACAATCAAGCTGCCGTGATATAGAATATTTAGCAAAAGATTATCCGTACTAAATGCGAACCATTGACTCAGCGAGTAACTGAAAATGATTGTAAGCACGGTGACTAGTATGGGTAAAACAAGGTAATTACAGGTTTCAATAAATTTAATCTTTGCACTGTGGTGGGCAATCCATACAGCACCAATAGTTAAGCCTATGCCCATGATAATACTGTAGGCAATGGCAACGCCTAACGCACCATACTGAACGCCGACTGCAAATGATATTGATAATGTTGTCGATGCCACTATTCCCCAACGTAACATGTTGCCCGCCTTACCTGCAGCGGTAAATAACCACCCCATTGTGTTGTGGATAGGCTGGGTAAGACAGGCTAAGCTCATCACTTGCAATAACGGCACAACACCAGTCCATTGTTCCCCGTAAAGCAGTGCAATCGGGTCTTGTGGGAAAAGTAAAAAGTAAATCGCAATTGGCGCGCAGACGATAAAAAGAAAGCGTAACGTATGGGCGTATTGTTTTTGTAGCTTTTCTGGATGCTCTTGTAGACGCGATAGGATCGACACCAACAGACCACTCAGTGCACCTGTAGTAAGCATACTAGGTAGCGTCATTAAAAAGTACGCACGCGTATAAAACGCCAGTGACTCGGCATCAATGTAAGCCCCAATCAATACATTATCGAGGTTACGCGCAAAATAGTTTACTGCGCCAAAAGCAATTAACGAACTACCAAACAAGGTGAGATTTTTCATGTCGACTTGGCGTGAAAACCAACCCACAGGGCACTTGGCGACGAAAGTCACTAACACGCCTTGAATCAAAAACTTAGTTACGGCCTGAATAACCAGTGCCCACACTCCCGCGCCTTGAAAGGCAGAAAAAACGGAAATGGCGCCGGCTGCTATGGTTGCAAAAATGTCGATCAGCGCAATTGCTTTAAATCGCTGCTGACGCTTTAGCCACATGATACTAGGGGTAGAAATACCAGTGATGAAAAAATTCACACCCAAAATAGCTAATACCCAAGTGATCTCGTGATAGCCATAGAACGCGGCGACCAATGGGGCAACAGCAATGGCCAAAACCATCATAAATAAACCGAGGCCACCATTAAGCCAACGCAAGTTAGCGATTTCGGCGGTTGAAATGTTCTGCCGTTGAATAATCGACCACACCATTCCGCCGTCAGCGAAAATAACGAAGAACGCGGAAACCGTCATGGCCATGGCAAAAATCCCGAAATCTTCGGGAGCCACTATACGTGCTAGAACAGCCGTGAAAATAAGCGACGCAGCGTAGCTTGCTACTTGATTGAACACTGACCAAGAAGCATTTTTATTTGTCGTTTGCTGCCTGCTTTCGGATCCAGCCATAAAATGTCCACTACCGACTTTTAAAATGATGCATGGGCTGTTTCAATTGAACTCGGTTATACCAAGCGCCTGAGGTTCGATTTTGTGACATGCTTTACAACTTACTTATTATTGTTTTGTGTTCCTAGCTAGAAACTTTTAGTTCGAGTGGAGTAACCTCAAACCTAAATGGCGTAGAATGGCGCTTAATTTTTACTATTGAGCTGCGCACAAACAAATAAACTGCCAATCAGAGCCGTTAATGTTGTTAGACATTTTAATTGCCTCTTCTACCGCAATTGATACTACTGCAATTCACCGCATTTGCATAACCAAAGTTCGTTCAGCATACCTATGCATCGTTGCTTTTTTACGCGCTCTTGCGTAAGTTACAATTGTTAACATTTTTTAACAATTTTTTGAACTTACTGCGGTTTAGACCGTCTAAAGCTCGATGATATTTAAACCGGCATGGAAGCAATAACATAAAGTTGGTGAAAAGTATGCGTAAGACAACTATGGCAATTTCTGTGCTGGCAGCATTTTGCTGTGCACAACCTGTGTTGGCAGTACTACCACAAGAGTCTGTTGAACCTGCAACCGAATCAGCAGCGCAAAGCAACGACAGAACCGTATTAAAAGCATCTTTTATTCGCCGCCAAATGGAAAACAACGCTAGTATTGGGCGTGCGATAAAATCGATCGCAAGCCATTATCCCCAGCAAGTCACAACTATCGTTGAAGTTGCATTAGATGCATACCCCGAGAAATACAAAGAAATTATTTATGCTGCTATTTCAGCCCAGCCAATGGCGACTGAAGACATCGTAAGTATTGCTATTGAGAAAGAAGTCAGCGAATGCCCAAACATAGTCGAGTTAGCCATTTTGGCAGAACCCAGTTACGTCAACTTCGTTGTAACTGCAGCGGCTAACACTACGCCAGAAGAGCTTGAAGACATTGTTCGAGTAGCTGTAATCACAGAGCCTGAATCCGCTGATCGCATCGTTCAGACCCTTGCTAAAGAACACCCCAACGACATGGTCGATATTTTGACCACCGCTGTTTCAGCTGTACCTTTTGTCGGTGAATATATTGTCGACGGTCTGTTAGCAATGTTCCCAGAGAAAGCGGATACCGTTGTAGAGCATGCGGTGCGTGAATCCGTAGAGCAACGCGAACATATTATTCGGATTATCGAAACAGCCGAAAACCGTGGTATGGAAATCGATGCATTGAAAAGTTCTGCACTTGCAGGCGGCGCTACAGAACAAGAGATTGCGCAAGCGATAGACCAAGATTAAGCATTGGTTCATCGTTTTCTACAGACAATAAAAAACCCGGCATACGCCGTAATGCCAGTCAGTTAACAGCTGACTGGCTTTTTCTTTTATAGGAATACTTCCTTGTTTTCTTCTTTATTTGTCTTGGATACTTTCTGTCTGAAAGTTTATCTGGAAGCTTACAAAGTCGCAGCGTTTCAAGCAGTTCGTG